>MHDI01000001.1 GCA_001804915.1 Nitrospinae bacterium RIFCSPHIGHO2_02_FULL_39_82
TTCATAGACATTAATACCTGTCTTTCTTGCAGCGATAAAATGCCCGAATTCATGAATCAGAACAACAATTGTAAAAACAAAAAGAAACGCAAGTATTGAAATCATTTAAATTAACAAATTATTTTAGCCACAGATAAAAGAATTAAAAAAGTCTGTTTTTGTCTGTGGCAAATTATTTTATGGTCGGGGCGAGTGGATTTGAACCACCGACCCCCTGCTCCCAAGGCAGGTGCGCTATACCAGGCTGCGCTACGCCCCGTAATTTTAATTTTTACACTTTTTTGAAATCAGGTCAAGTATTCATTTTGTCAATGTAAATTCAGAGTTGGTTTTCTTTATGATTTAAATCATTATAGTATTTTCTATCATAGAATAAAATTACAGTAAAAAGGAGGTAATTTATGAGTAATGAAAAAATAGTTAAGATTGATGTAAGGGTTATCCCTCTATCTGAACGGCACCCTCGCAAGATATTTGATATATGGGATGGTTTGAATGCAGGAGAGACACTGCAGATTATAAACGACCATGACCCAAAACCCCTCTATTATCAGTTTGAAATAGATTATAAAGGTTGTTATAAGTGGGAGTATATAGTCCAGGGACCAAAGGATTGGGTTATAAATATTATAAAGATAAAAGCTAAATAATTTACACTGAAAAATAACATTTTTTTTCAGTATCAACTAAATAGAATCTGACAGCAGATTCGCCAATTCTATATAACTACAAATTATTCAATTTTATTGATAAGTAGTAATAAATGAGGCGAGGTTTTCTTTGGCTTTTAGTTTCTTTGCAACAGCCTCAGCCTCTTCTCTTGTATTAAACTGTCCTACACGGACCCTGAACCATTTTGCATTTGTAGTTTCGTATGTGGTTATATATGACTTATAACCCTTACCTTCCAACCGTGATTTAAGACTTGATGCCTCATCCATGTTTTTGAGGGCACTCACCTGAACTGTGTATGAGGCTTGCGAAGACTTGGAAGATGCAGGACGAGATTCAGATGCGGGATGAGGCTCGGTTGCCGAACCTGAACTTTGCACCGCAATTTTCTCTTGCATATCCTTCCCATGTTCTTTGTTCTTCAATCTTTCTTCTGTCTCCTCCTTTGAATTTGGAAGGGTCTTAAAAAATGTCAGTTCCTTTTCATCAGTCCCTTTCAGCAGTTCTTTCACTGTTCTCTTTTTTTGAACTTCAACTACAGGGGGAAGGGGTTGAATTTTAGCCGTCTTAATCTGTTCCATTTCCTTATCCAAGGGAGTAACAACCTGATATAGTTCACTGTTTATGGTTGAAACTCCAGTGGAAGAATCCTTACCAATTATATAGCCAAGGGCAAAAGTCAATATAGATATGGCAAAGACACTCAATATAAGAAATACTGACTGGATATTATTAAGTTTTATCTCAAAGTTTTTAAACATATCACATCTCCTCCGGTGCTGTCACACCAAGAATATTAAGTGAGTTTTTTATTACAACCCCTAATGCCTTTACCATTATCAATCTTGCAATGGTCAAATCATTGTCATCCGATATGACCCTGTATTTATTGTAATAACTATGAAAATCTCCCGATAAGTCCAATAGGTAATGAGTAATAAGATGCGGCTCCAGAGAGACAGCCATCTTCTCTATAAGTTCTGGAAAGATTAGAATCTTTTTTATTATTGAAAGTTCTTCAGAAAGTTTTAAAGGTTGCAGGTTTATTGACAGAACATCAGGTATTTTAATTTTACATACTTCTGCTTGTTTCAGGATATTACATATTCTCGCATGGGCATACTGTACATAGTAGACCGGATTTTCAGAGGATTGCTCTTTTGCAAGATTGAGGTCAAAATCGAGGTGGCTATCTGAACTTCTCATCATGCAGAAGAATCTGACCGCATCTTTCCCCACCTCCTTTACCACATGAGAAAGTTCTGTAAACTCTCCGCTTCGCGTTGACATGGATATAACCTCCCCACCCCTTTTCAGATTTACCAATTGAACCAGCAGTACACTAAATGTCTTATTATCAAAACCGAGTGCCTTTATAGCGGACCTTATCCTTGGGATATAACCATGATGGTCAGCGCCCCATACATTAATTACCTTTTTAAATCCCCTTTCATATTTTTCTTTATGATAGGCAATATCGGATGCAAGATAAGTATAGTAACCTGTCCCTCTTCTCACCACCCTGTCCTTCTCATCACCAAATGCACTCGCCTTTAGCCATAATGCACTATCTTTTTCATAAATAAACTCCCTCTCTTTTAGCCACTTTATAATTTCATCTACCATTCCCTTTTCGTAAAGGCTCTTTTCACTATACCAACGATTAAAAACTATACCAAAATTCTCCAGATCCTTCTTTATCCCGTTAAGAATCACTCCGGCACTAAAGTCTATAAAAAATGGAAGCGACTCTTTATCCGTCGTCTGTAAGAAATAATTTCCCTTTTTTAAAATAATATCCCTTGCGATATCGTTTATATAATCACCCTTATATCCATTCTCTGGAAATTCTGCATTTTCTCCCAAAATCTGCTTATATCTAATCAGGGTAGAAATGCCAAGCGTCTCCATCTGCAAACCCACATCGTTTATATAATATTCTTTATCAACATCATACCCTGCCTTTTTGAGAATATTTGAAAGCACATCTCCAATCACCGCACCTCTTCCATGCCCTACATGCAGAGGACCTGTTGGATTCGCACTTACAAATTCCACTAAAACCTTCTCATTTCTTCCTATACCCAATGAGCCATATCCACTATCCTTACTGACAACATCCCTTAGCCCTTCTAACCAGAAATCTGGAGTCATAAAAAAGTTTATAAAACCAGGACCTGCAATCTCAATCTTTGATATCAGATTTGAATATCCATTAATATTATTTTTTATCAGATTCGCAACATCTCTCGGCTTCCTTGTCAGTCTGGAGGCTATTACCATTGCCAGATTTGTATAAAAATCACCAAACCTTGCCTCCCTCGGTTTCTCCACCGTAAAGGATGGTACTTCTGATAATTCTATGTCTCCAGAATCTCTCGCCTTATTTAAAGCTGACCTTAAAATGTTTTGCAATACTTCTCTCATATAATCTATCCAATCATTTATTAACAGACAAGGAAAGTATTTTATATATTGGCAATTACAATTTATCAAAATCGCTACTGTAAGTCAATAAAGATGGGGAGAAAGAGAAATTGGAGCAGTTAAAGAGGTATTTCCTAAAATATTAAATTACTGTGCAGGATAAAAGTGCTTAATGACAGCATCAGCTGTAAGGTCTGCATCATTTATGCAACCACTTATTCCAATTCCACGATAGGCACTGCCTGTAAGAAAAAGACCAGGCTCTTTTGATAACATCCGATTAAGAATTGTCAATCTGTCATCATGTCCAATAGTATACTGCGGCATTGCCTTTTTCCATCTGTATAGCCGAACCAATATAGGGTCTGCATTTATACCCATAATATCCTTCAACTCTCCCTTTACCATTTTTATCATGTCCTCATCATCCATAAAAATCAGGTCCTCATTATAGTAACCACCAACAAAACACCTGATTAAAAACGAGTCCTCAGGTCCCCTGTATGAAAATTTTCTTGAGACCCATGTAGCAGCCATTATCTTTCTCTTTTCAGGTTTTGGCACGACAAATCCAAATCCATTCATAGGATGAGAGACCGCATCCTTTTTATATGCGAGGGATACAGTAGCAGTAGAAATATATGGAATTTCATCTAACTGGTTTGATATAAGGGCATCAAGTTCACTCAATAATCTGGCTGTTTCGTAAGAAGGGGTTGCAAAGACTATAGCATCAGCATCTAAACCCTCCCCATCCTTCAATAATATTTTATATATACTTTCTCCTGTGGTAATTTTTGACGGTGATTTAACTACCCTCACTGCCTCTTTATCTTTAATTATCTTGGTTGTCTTTAGACTTTTAACAATTGTAACAGGTAATTCATCAAGCCCGTTCTTAAGGGTCATAAACATGGTATATCCCTGAGTTGTTTCTGAAATTGAGTTATTCATCATCTTCTTTTTGGCAATCATAGCCCTGATAAGGCTTCCATATTCCTCCTCCATCTGGACAAACTTTGGAAAAGTGCTCTTAACACTCATTGTATCAGGGTTCGCTGCATGAATACCAGCCACAAGCGGTTCAGCTATTTTATCAAGGACATCCTTCCCAAGACGACGGCATACAAATTCAGAAAGGCTCTCGTCTTCTTGTGATTTCTTTTTTGGTATAAGTAATTCCATAGCCATTCTCAATTTGCCAAGGGACGATATAAGACTGCTCTTTAAAATAGGAACTATACGAGTTGGTATCATAAGCATTACACCTTCTGGTAACTCATGAAGATTCCCCTTCCAGAGGACAAATGTCTTTCTGAATTCATCATTTGTGCAGAGGAGGTTATCACCTATTCCAAGTTTTTTACAGAGCTGGAGTGCATACGGTTTTTCAGATATGAAACAATCGGGGCCACCTTCAATAATGAAACCATTTTCTCTTTCAGTCAGAATGCTTCCACCAACCCGATTATTTTTTTCAAGGATGGTTATGAAAAGGGATTTTCCATTCCTTTTTGCCCTTTCTTCAAGGCTGTAAGCAGTGGCAAGTCCTGATATACCGCCACCAATTATTACAATATTTTTTTGAGACATTTTATAAGGAGAGAATCCAGAAGGGGGGAATAAAAAAAAGCATTACACTTCCAATATCTCTTTATCCTTCTTGGCTGTGATATCATCCACCCTTTTTATAAATTTGTCCGTTATCTTCTGTACCTCATCGTTAGCCTTTTTGTGGTCATCCTGGGATATTTTTTTATCTTTTTCAAGTAACTTGAGGTGTTCCATACTCTCCCTTCTCACATTCCTTATTGCTACCTTGCAATCTTCAGCAATCTTCTTTACCACCTTCACCAGTTCTTTTCTTCGTTCCTCCGTAAGAGGCGGGATAGATATGCGGATAATCTTCCCATCATTGGTCGGTGTTAATCCAAGGTTGGACGAGAGAATTGCCTTTTCTATAGCAGGAAGAAGACTCGTATCCCATGGTTGAATTGTTATAAGACGACCATCAGGAACAGAAAGGGTAGCAACCTGAGTCAGAGGGGAAGGGTTTCCATAATAATCTACCTTTATACCGTCAAGAAGGGCCAATGATGCCCTTCCTGTTCTTATACCTGCCAGTTCTTTTTGAAAGACCGTTACTGAAGACTCCATTTTCTTGTTTGTATCGCTATAAATGCCCTGAATCATTTTGATAATACCGCCAAAGGCTTTGGCGGCGGTATCCCCCTCCTAATTCCCTTTTACGATTGTTCCAATCTTCTCTCCTGATAGAACCCTCTTTATATTTCCCTTTTTCCTCATACTGAATACTATTATAGGAAGATTGTTATCCCTGCATAAAGATATGGCGGTGGCATCCATAACCTTCAGGTCTTTCTGCAGAACATCCATATATGTCAGATCTGAAAATTTGACAGCATTTTTATCTTTTTCAGGATCGGCACTGTAAACGCCATCTACCTTGGTAGCTTTAAGTATTACATCTGCATCCATCTCTATAGCCCTTAAAGAGGCTGTAGTGTCGGTGGTGAAGTAGGGGCTACCTGTACCCCCTGCAAATATTACCACCCTCCCCTTTTCCATATGCCTTATAGCCCTCCTTCTAACATATGGTTCAGCCACCTGTCTCATTTCTATAGCCGTCAACATCCTTGTATGAACCCCTTCTCTCTCAAGGGCATCCTGTAATGCAAGACCATTAATAACAGTTGCAAGCATCCCCATATAATCGGCAGTAACCCTCTCCATTCCGGCATTAGCAGCTACAGAACCCCTGAATATGTTCCCCCCGCCTATCACAACTGCTATTTCAATGCCCATTTCATGTATCTCTTTAATTTCAAGAGCAATATCCCTTACAACCACCGGGTCAATACCATACCCACCATTTCTGCTTACCGCTTCACCGGTAAGTTTTAAGAGAACCCTATTGAATTTTAATCCTGCCATTGGTTATAACCAACATTTTTACTTTCCCAATTGAAATCTTGAAAATCTGCCTACCTTAATATTTTCACCCAATTCTGCAATCTTCCTTGCAATCAATTCCCTGATGGTAATATCCTGATCCCTTATAAAGGACTGCTCAATAAGACATACCTCTGAATAATATTTTTCCATCTTACCATCGGCAATTTTTTCAATGACATTACCTGTTTTCCCCAACTCCTTTGCCTGATTGATATAAATTTCCTTTTCCTTATTAATTACCTCAGGCGGAATATCCTCTCTCTTTACATAAAGAGGATTTGAGGCCGCTATCTGCATTGAAATATCCTTTGCCAGCAACTGAAATTGTTCTGTTCTTGCAACAAAATCCGTTTCACAATTCACCTCAACCAGAACCCCTATCTTATTACCAGGATGAATATATGAACATATAAGCCCTTCAGAGGCAGTTCTTTCAGCCTTTTTAACAGCCTTTGAAGCCCCCTTTTTTCTCAGATAATCTATAGCAGTATCAATGTTCCCGGATGTTTCTTCCAATGCTTCTTTACAATCCATTATCCCTGCCCCTGACATCTCACGCAAGGTTTTCACCAATTCAGCGCTTATTACCATTAATCCCCCCTTTAAATCAGCAATGAGTAACGAGCAATGAGTTTTTTACTCGGTGCTCATCGCTCATTGCTCGTTGCTTATTGTATTAGTGCCGATACTCCTTCAATTTGCGTTGCTGGTGGCGGAACAGGAGCCGACTCTAATGCAGATTCTGTTTCATCTGCTGAAGCCTTGACTTTAATTGCCGAAGCCTCCTCTTTACCCTCCAAAACCGCATCAGATGTCTTTGATACCATCAAACGTATTGACCTTATGGCATCGTCATTGCCGGGTACAACAAAGTCTATTCCATCAGGGTCACAATTTGTATCTACAACCGCAATGGATTTTATGCCCATCTTTTTAGCCTCATTAAGGGCTATCCTCTCTTTGCGGGTATCAATAACAAAAATCGCCTTTGGTAATTTATCCATGTCTTTAATCCCGCCAAAGTATTTTTCCAGCTTTTTAATCTCCTTTTCTAACTTCATAACCTCTTTTTTGGGAAGGTTATTAAAGATACCAGTTTCTTTCATCCCCTCTATTTTCTTAAGTTTATTTATACTCCTTTTTATAGTATCAAAATTTGTCAGGGTTCCACCGAGCCATCGCTGATTAATATAAAACATACCACATCTTTTTGCCTCTTCCATAATCAGACTCTGCGCCTGTTTTTTTGTTCCTACAAATAGCACATATCCACCCTGCAATACTGTTTCAGAAATAAATTTTGATGCCTCTTTAAATCTTTTCAGGGTCTTCTGAAGGTCAATAATATAAATACCATTCCTTGCCCCAAAGATATATTTCTTCATCTTGGGATTCCATCTTTTAGTTTGATGACCAAAGTGAGACCCTGCTTCCAACAACTCTTTCATTGTGATAGTTGACATAAATTTCCTCCTTTAAAGCTATCTATTTTAAAATTAGTTGATATTGAAAAATGACATTTTTTCAGTGTGAATTTATTATTTATATCACAAAAAATATTAATCATGCAATTAAAAATCAGGTTTTTTTAGCTTCTATAGCTTGAATTTATACTTACATAATCATGGGAGAGGTCTGTCGTCCATACAGACGCCTTTGCATTCCCCATCTTGAGATTAAGCACTATAGTTATCTCTCTCTGTTTAAGAATGCCCTTAACTTTACTTTCCCAATCTCTTTTCACAAGATTACCATCCTCAAGTATCTTCTGTTTTCCTATCAAAAACCCTATTTTGCCCAGATTAAACCTTACCCCGGAATTTCCTGCTGCGCATATTATTCTCCCCCAGTTCGGGTCTTCACCAAATAATGCTGTCTTAACCAGATTTGAATTTGCAATTGAAAAGGCTATCCTTTTTGCATCTTCAAAATTTACTGCCCCATTCACATTTATTTCTACAAACTTTGTAGCCCCCTCTCCATCCTTCACAACCATTTTTGCCAGAGCAGTACTTACATAAATCAATGCCTCTAAAAAGAGATTGAACTCCTTTGACCTCTTATATGTAATGGGTTTGTTGCCGGCTAATCCATTCGCTAATATGATAACAGTATCATTTGTGCTCGTATCATTATCTACGGTTATCATGTTAAATGACCTGTTTACAGACTCTTTAAGTGCTATTTTTAACAATCCATGTGATATGGCAATATCTGTAGTTATAAAAGATAGCATTGTGGCAAGCCGTGGGTATATCATACCCGACCCTTTTGCAATCCCGCCGATTCTGATAGATTTTCCACCACATTTATATTCCACCGCACTAACCTTTGGAGTTGTGTCAGTAGTCATTATTGCCTCAACCGCTTTCAGACCACCTGAGGCACTCAATTTCTTAACAAGAAGGGGTATGCCTTTTTTAATCTTATTAATAGGCAGAGGGACGCCTATTACACCTGTAGATGCAACCAGAATATTATTAGATGATACACCAATAGACTGAGCTGTAAAATCTGCCATTTCTTCTGCATGCTTATATCCTATCTTACCAGTACAGGCATTAGCATTCCCACTGTTTATTATGATAGCCCTTGCCCTTCCCCTTTTTATATTCTTCTGACTTAATAACACAGGGGCTGCCTTTACATGATTTTCGGTAAATACACCAGCAGCAGAGGCATCTACCTCTGAAACTATTAATGCAAGGTCTTTTCTTCCATCCTTTTTAATACCACAATGTATGCCTGATGCCGTTATGCCTTTTACGGCAGTTATACCCCCATTAATCTCCCTCATGGAAAAAACCCTATATCTTCCAAACCTGCATACTCTTCAAAGCCAAGCATTATATTCATATTCTGAACTGCCTGTCCTGCTGCACCCTTAACCAGATTATCAATTGCCGATATAACAATAATTCTCTTTGTCCTCCTGTCTATCTGAAAACCAATATCACAATAGTTTGAACCCAGCACACTGCGAAGCTGCGGGGATTTTCCATGTCCCATGATTCTTATAAATCTCTCACCCTTATAAAAGTTTTCATATATTTTCAGAATCTTATCAGAAGTCAAATCTGAAATTAAATCTGAATATATTGTGCTTAATATTCCCCTGTTCACAGGCAAGAGATGGGGGACAAAAGTTATCTTTATTTTCTTTCCCGCAATTTCACTTATCTCCTGCTCTATTTCGGGTGTATGACGGTGGGAAGCCAGGCTGTAGGATTTAAAATTTTCATTGCATTCGGCAAAGAGAAGTGCCTCTTCAACCTTCCTCCCTGCACCAGTAACACCTGATTTAGAGTCTATAATAATTGAATCGGTATTAATTATATTTTCTTTAATAAGGGGTGCCAATGCAAGGATAACACTGGTTGGATAACAGCCGGGATTTGCCACGAGGGATGCGGCTTTTATCTTTTTTCGTTTTAACTCAGGTATACCATAAATTGCTGAACCCAAAAGCTCAGGGCTCGTGTGTTCTTCCTTATACCATTCCTTATAAATATCAGGAGACTTTAGTCTATAATCTGCACTTAAATCAACTGCTTTTTTACCTGCCTTCAAAAGAGATGGTATGACAGACATTGAAGTTTTATGAGGAAGGGCAGAAAAGACAAAATCACATTTCTCTGATATTACTTCAGGTGAGAGGGTTTCGTATATTAAATCCAAACGCCCTTTGAAAAAAGGAAAGATATCACTTATATTGGTCCGGGTATATTTTTCTGAGGTAATTGCAGATATTTTGACCTGCTTACTATTAAGAAGTATTCTTATTAATTCTAATCCTGTGTAACCACTTGCACCAAGGACCCCTATTTTAGTCATCCTTATCTCTTTGAGAACTGGAATCTCTTTCTGGCCCCCTTCTGTCCATACTTCTTTCTCTCCTTTATCCTTGAATCCCTTGTGAGAAAACCTGCCCTTTTCAGAACAAGCCTGAGGTTTGGATTGGCGTGGAGGAGGGCATTAGCTATTCCATGTCTTATTGCACCTGCCTGTCCCATTGTCCCGCCACCGTAAACATTTATTTTTACATCAAACTTTTTCAGGGTATCAGTATGTTTCAGGGGCTGAACTGCAAGAGATTCAGCAACTCCCCTCCCCAGAAATTCATTAATTGGCTTATTATTAACCGTTATTTTGCCATCACCGATTTGCATCCATACCCTTGCTACAGAAGTTTTTCTCCTGCCGGTACCGTAAAATCTCTCTACCTCCATCAAACCTCCTTAAATTTGCAGTTCCATTGCCTCTGGTTTCTGTGCGGCATGGGAATGTTTATCTGAGGGATATATCTTCAGCTTCTTTAATACCGCCCTTCCCAATGTGTTTCTTGGCAGCATACCCTTTACAGCTTTCTCTATAAGTGAGGCAGGGTCTTTCTTAAGCAGTTTCCCTGCTGTAATGGATTTTAGCCCACCCGGATAGCCTGAATGATGATAGTATATCTTATCCTGAATCTTTTTTCCCGTAAGAACAATCTTCTCAGCATTTATTATTATGACATGGTCACCGGTATCCACATGAGGCGTATAAATTGGCTTATTTTTCCCCCTTAATATCTTTGCCACCTCGCTGGCAAGTCTTCCCAATACCTTACCATCAGCATTGATAATATACCACTTATTTTTTACATCTTCCTTCTTAGCTGAAAATGTCCTCATAAAAAAAACTCTCCTCACTAATTGTCAAAATAAATATGTTATGAGATAATTCCAAATATGTCAAGTAAAATCTATGAACTCCAGAAAGAGATAAGAAAGCTTTTAAAGGAAAAGAATGCCATAATGCTCGCCCACAATTATCAAAGGGATGAGATACAGGAGATGGCAGATATGACGGGAGATTCCCTTGCATTGAGCCAGATAGCGGCAAAGACTGATGCAGAGGTTATTGTCTTCTGCGGTGTCCATTTTATGGCAGAGAGTGTCTCCATACTTTCGCCTAAAAAGACAGTCCTGCTTTCAAGAATTGAGGCTGGATGCCCTATGGCTGATATGGTAACGGTGGAGAAATTAAAAGAGAAGAGAAAGGAATTGCCCGGAGTCCCTGTAGTCTGCTATGTAAACTCATCTGCTGATGTAAAGGCTGAGAGTGATATATGCTGTACCTCTGCAAACGCTGTGAAGGTTGTCAATTCTGTTAAGTCAGAGCGGGTTTTAATGATACCTGACATGAATTTAGCTAAATATACTGCCCGATTTACAAGAAAAGAGGTTATTCCATGGAAGGGATTCTGCCCAACCCACCAATATCTTAAGTCTTCCGATGTGCTTCAGATGAAAAAGGAACATCCACAGGCAAAATTTGTTGCACATCCTGAGTGCATACCTGAAGTATTGGATTTGGCTGACCATATATGCAGCACATCAGGTATGTATAAATATGCGAAAGAGGCTAATGCAAAAGAGTTTATTATCGGCACTGAGATGGGGATATTATACAGGCTTAAAAAAGAAAATCCTGAAAAAAAATTCTATCTATGCTCCAATAAATTAATATGCCCCAACATGAAACTCACCACACTTGAGGATGTCTATATTGCTATACGGGATATGGAAAATATAATCAAGGTTCCTGAAGAAATAAGGATTCCAGCCAAAAAAACACTTGATAAAATGCTTGAGATACCGAGGGACTAATTTAATTCACATTGTGTTTATTGAAGGGTTATACATCCCATAATTGACAATACTCATCTGCATTTTCGTGAACCTTTTTAGGTAATCCAACATAGTCATGCCTTTTGACTCTTCATAACACTTCTCCTTCCATTCCCATACTTCTTCTAATGCTTTAGAAATCATTACTATCTTCATAATCAACCTCCATTGGCGTTACAATCCTTATTGGATAATTATATCCATTCTCCATGTTTGTCAACAATAATATAAACTTCAAATCTTTTTCCAATCTTAACTATTTCAAAAAAATCCTCTGTGACCTTCTTAAACTCAGGCACATCTTTACAGTGCCGCCATTCGACTCCGCCCAGTATACATTCGTTGAATCAACTGCTATATATTCAGGATAGCTCAATCCTGATGCGAGGGTTGTAACAGTCCCTCCATTTATACCTACCTTATTTACAGTTCCTTACTTTAAACTACTCTTTTACATCTTTTTTATCTTCCTCTTTTCTTTTTTTAAAAAATATTCCTGTGCCTTTTTATAAATGTCTTCTACAGTCATCCCTTTAAAAAGTTTCTCCTGAAGCTTCAAATAATCTCTTTTTTCATAAGAAATCTGAGATAAAAATCTTATGGCATCTGCTTCTCCCAGTTCTTTGAAAAGGACATTGAGTCCCTTTTTCTTTATCTCCGTATCACCTGCCATCTTTTGCATACTATTTCACCTCCAATCTTATAAAATCTATAGGATTCATTATTGCAATACTGCTTTTAATAACTCCAGTCTTTTTTATCAATCTATCATCGCAAGTTAAAAAATAATCTGCCTTCCCTTTGATGGCACAAGCAAGATGCATCGCATCTCTTGACCTTATACCCTTTGATTCAAATTTCTTTGCATCTTTCAAAATATCCTTCGACATACCAACATATTCCAAAGATAGAGATGATACCATATCTATCTCCATTTTTACATCTTCGTATGGATTTAGGCTATTTTCATATTCAAGCATAAAAGGTCATATTAAGGTAAACTTTCCATCTTTTATTATTTTCAGGATAGCATTTATTGCCATAGCCTCAAGTCTTATTCTTATCTGAAACTGATTATCAAATGGACGGTTGTAGATGTTCATGTCAAGATAGAGTCTTTTCATCTCTTCCTTCCTTTCATAACTATTATATACGATTTAAACAAAGAATTAAGAGATAAAATTTTGATGTTAAATTTGGGCGGGGTGAGGATTTGTCATTGCGAGGTGAAGCCGAAGCAATCTAAAGGGGAGTGGAAAGCAGACTGTCCCCTTTTTCCACAAATATCAAAAAGCAAGACCTGACCCAGCAGAAGAATCAAGAACAGAAGTTCAAAAAGGAAGTAGAATATTTAAAGGGGATGAACCATAAATGAAAAATGAAGGTTTGACCCCATTCTTTTTGGTCTT
>MHDI01000002.1 GCA_001804915.1 Nitrospinae bacterium RIFCSPHIGHO2_02_FULL_39_82
CTCCACGCCATCAAATGCTATAGTATATGGCTCTGGAAGGGTGCCTATTACAAGTATGATAAGGGCGGGTGTTATACTGGATATAATCAGCTTCTTTGTTATACTGATTGGATTAAGAATCCTCTGCCCCCTCCTTGGTTTGATATAAATCAAATCCTACGATTAATTCACACTGAAAAATGTCATTTTTCAGTATCAAATAGTTAGCTTGGATTGATATTTATTTGTTACTCTTATAGAATGATGATACCGGAGAAATCAGACAGACTAAAAATTATCGGGAGGATAACGGGGTGATGAAAAAGTTGCCACTTAAAATTGCAGTGCTTGTATCTGGCAGAGGGTCAAATCTGCAGGCAATAATAGATGCGATTGAAAGAGGTGAAATCTATGGGAAAATAGAGGTGGTTATAACCAACAAAAATGATGCCTATGCACTGGAGAGGGCAAAGAGGCATAACATTGAAGGGATATATGTTGACCCATCAGTTTGCAAATCAAAAGGGGATTATGACAGGGCAATAATAAATATATTGGAAAATAAAAAGGTTGAGCTTATTTGTCTTGCAGGCTTCATGAGGATATTAACCCCTTACCTTGTTAACAAATTCAAGGGAAGGATTATGAATATCCACCCATCGCTTATCCCATCATTTCCCGGTCTTGATGCACAGAAAAAGGCTCTTGAGTATGGAGTGAAAGTAGCAGGGGCTACAGTTCATTTTGTAGATGAAGGTGTTGATTCAGGCCCAATAATTCTGCAGTCTGCTGTTCATGTGAGTGATAAAGATACGATAGAAACCCTGTCTGAAAGGATATTGAAAGAGGAACATAAGATATACCCGCAGGCTATAAAGTTATTTGCAGAGGATAGGCTTATTGTCAAAGGGAGAAGAGTATTTATCCCATGAGAAAATTTATTCCCCTATTCTTTCTTGCTGTCTCCTTTGCTTATGTGGAATCTGCGGTTGTAGTATATCTTCGGGAATTATACTATCCTGAAGGTTTTAAATTTCCACTCAAGCTTATACCGCCGAAGATGGGGCTTATTGAGACAGGACGAGAGGCGGCTACACTTGTTACGATTGCTGCCATTGGATTTGTATCCGGGAAAACCCTCTGCAAAAAGATTTCATATTCCATATTTGTATTCGGTATATGGGATCTCTTTTATTATATATGGTTAAAAGTATTTTTAGATTGGCCTGAATCACTACTCACGCTGGATATTCTATTTCTCATCCCTCTCCCGTGGGTTGCCCCCGTATTAGCCCCTATAATAGTTGCTGTTTCAATTTCTATAAGTTCTCTCATTGCAGTTTATCTTGAAGAGAAAGGGATGGCACCTGTAATAAGGAAGAAAGATATAGCATTTGTAATAATAGGGGCATTGGTAATACTTGTCTCTTTTATATGGGATTTTCCTCTGGTCTTAAGAGGAGAGATACCGGAAAAATACCACTGGGAATTATTGATAATCGGAGAAGGGATTGGAATATGGACGTTTATAAATATTTTTAAAAGATAAGGGTTTAATTAATTGACAAAAGCACTCCTTATATAGTATTTTTCTACATAGGTTACAGTTACGGAGGTCATAGTGGCATACAGTGCCTGGTTTCAATGTATAAAGGGATGTGACGAAAAATATCCTCTTGATGAAGTGATATATCAGTGCAAAAGGTGCGAGGGGTTATTGGAGGTTGTGCATAATACTGGAGAACTGAAGAAAAAAAGTGCCAGGATGTGGATGGACCTCTTTGATGACAGGATACATAAAAATCTCTGGCCCTATGGCAGCGGCGTCTGGGGTAAAAAGGAATGGATATGTCCTGAGATAGACAATGAAAATATAGTATCACTGTATGAAGGCAATACAAACCTCTTCTGGGCTGAGAGGTTTGGGAGGGATATAGGCTTAGAAAACCTCTGGATAAAAATGTGCGGAAACAGTCACAGCGGTTCTTTCAAAGACCTTGGTATGACAGTCCTTGTATCAATGGTAAAGCAGATGAGGGCAAATGGTAAAGAAATAAATGCCGTTGCTTGTGCATCCACGGGAGATACATCAGCAGCACTTGCCACATATTGTGCGGCGGCGGGTATTCAATCTATAGTATTCCTCCCGAGGGGAAAAGTTTCAGTTGCCCAGTTGATTCAACCATTGGCTAATAATTCCCTGGTGTTGTCTCTTGAAACAGATTTTGACGGCTGCATGAAGGTAGTCCAGGAGATATGCCAGAATCATAACATATATCTTGCCAACTCAATGAACTCCCTGCGGATAGAGGGGCAGAAGACTATCAGTATAGAGATTGTCCAGCAGTTTGACTGGGAGATTCCTGATGTAATAATAATACCGGGTGGAAACCTTGGAAATATAAGTGCCCTTGGCAAGGGTTTTCTGATGATGCAGGAATTGGGTATTATAGATAAACTGCCGAGGATTGTAGTAGCCCAGGCGGAGAGGGCAAATCCGTTATATCTCAGTTATAAGACAGGGTTCAGGGAATTCAAGCCAGTTGCGGCAAGACAGACCCTCGCCAGTGCAATCCAGATAGGTAACCCTGTCAGTTATGAAAAGGCGGTAAAGATACTAAAGATGTTTAATGGAATTGTAGAGCAGGCTACAGAGGATGAACTTGCAAATGCATCAGCAAAGGGAGATAAATATGGTATGTTCAACTGCCCCCATACAGGTGTTGCCCTGGCGGTGCTTTTTAAACTCCTAAAGAGTAGTGATATTGACTCAAAAGAGAAAGTGGTTGTAATATCAACGGCTCATGGACTTAAGTTTACAGACTTTAAAAGGGACTATCACGAAGGGAAAATAAAGGGGGTAGAATCAAGATATGCAAATCTCCCTGTTGAACTCCCTGCCGATATAGATAAGGTTAGGAGGGTAATATATGAGAGGATTGAAAAGGAAGAAGTAAAAAGAGAATTTTCGTATGAAAATTAAAAAGGCTGTCTTCCCTGTTGCAGGGCTTGGCACGAGGTTTCTTCCTGCCACAAAGGCATCTCCAAAAGAGATGCTTCCTCTGGTGGACAAACCCATGATACAGTATGTGGTTGAAGAGGCAATAGATGCAGGCATAGAGGAAATTATAATGATAACGGGGAGGGGGAAGAATGCCATAGAAGATCACTTTGACATATCCTTTGAATTGGAGCATGCACTAAAAGGTAAAAATCAGAACAAACTACTGGAGGAGGTTCGGGAGATATCAAACCTCGTTGATTTCTGCTATATAAGGCAGAAGGAACCTCTTGGGCTGGGGCATGCAATTTTAAGGGCAAAAGATTTGATAGGTGATGAGCCTTTTGCTGTCCTTCTCGGAGATGATATTATATATTCTGATGTCCCTGTAATAAAACAGTTGATAAAAATATATGATAAATATAATACTTCTGTAATTGCAGTAGAGAAGGTTGATAAAAGAGAGATTTCGAATTATGGGGTCATAGAACATAAAAAGATTGATGATAGGGTATATCAGATTTTAGATCTGGTAGAGAAACCCCCTCCTTCAGAGGCACCGTCGGACCTGGCGATAATAGGCAGGTATATCCTTACTCCACAGATATTTTCAGCCCTGGAAAACACAGAGACGGATAAATCAGGAGAGATACAGCTTACTTATGGATTGAGACATCTGTTGGAACGACAGGTTATACATGCATATCAGTTTGAAGGCAGGAGATATGATGCAGGTAATAAACTGGGTTTTCTCAAGGCTACCGTTGAGTTTGCCTTAAGGAGACCTGACCTTGGAAGTGAATTCAGGGAATATCTGAAGAGTTTAGAGCTTTGAAAAAAAAGTAGGATGCAGATTTTTTTGACTGACAACTGATAACTAATAATAGTTATAAGTTATGAGTTGTAAGTTGTTAGTTAACTATTATATGTCAATCAAAAAAAAAGACACATCTTCAGAAGAAATACCGGTTAAGAGAGATATCAATAAAGACCAGGTAAGCCATACCTATATAGAGATATCTACCGAACAGTATGCATTGGGGGAAACCAGTTTTATCATGCTGGATTTATACGAAACAATAGAATATTTCTTCATAGAAGCAGAGCTGCCAGGGGTTTCAGTAGATGATGTTAAGGTCTATACGAGTGGGGATAATGTGGTGATTGAGGGGACAAAGTATGAACAGATTGAAAGCAGGGGAAAGGTAAACTTTTTGTGTATGGAGAGGTCATTTGGTCCATTTAAGAGGGTGGTTAATATAAAAGCGGCAGTTGACAGAAGTTGTATGAAAGCAAGTTATTCCAAAGGCATATTGACTATACGGATTTCAAAGAGCGAAGAGAGAAGAAAAAGGACAAGGTGGATTGAAGTTGAAAAGGGTAATGAATAAGGGGGTTGTATAGATGGAAGATAATAACGAGGAGAAAAATCTACCAGTATCAGCGACAGCTTCACCTGACGAATTTCAGTCAGAGTTTAAGATACCTGATGATATCCCTCTCCTTCCGGTCAGGGATATTGTTATATTTCCCTACATGATAATCCCTCTGTTTGTAGGAAGAGAATCTTCTATAAACGCTGTGAATCAGGCACTGGCATCAGACAGGATGATACTCCTGACCTCACAAAGGGATGCAGGCAATGATGAACCAAGGCAGGGGGATTTATATGGGGTTGGTACTGTTGCCATGGTTATAAGGATGCTGAAGCTTCCTGATGGGAGAATAAAAATACTTGTCCAGGGATTGTCCAGGGCAAAGATAATTAATTACACTTCGGATAAGCCTTTTTACAAGGTAAAAATAGAGAAGATAAAAGAACCCCCTGAACCCAAAGAAAAGACGCTAAAAATAGAAGCACTTATGAGAAATGTAAGGGAGCAGATTGAGAAGGCTATATCATTTGGTAAGATGCTCCCACCCGACCTTCTTGTTATTGCAAATAATTTAGAATCCCCGGGGAAATTGGCAGATTTGATAGCATCAAATATTGAATTAAAGGTGGAAGAGGCGCAGGAGATGCTTGAGGTAATTGACCCTGAGGAGAGGCTTAAAAGGGTGGGGGAATTTTTAAGTAAAGAGATAGAGGTTCTCACAATGCAGCAGAAGATTCAAAGTGCTGCACAGGAGGAGATGACAAAGACTCAGAAGGAATATTATCTGAGGGAACAATTAAAGGCTATCCAGAAGGAACTTGGTGAAATAGATGAAAAGACAGAAGAAATCAA
This sequence comes from Nitrospinae bacterium RIFCSPHIGHO2_02_FULL_39_82, assembly GCA_001804915.1. Classification (GTDB taxonomy): domain Bacteria; phylum Nitrospinota; class Nitrospinia; order UBA9942; family UBA9942; genus PLOWO2-12-39-15. Next base: position 5,209 of record MHDI01000002.1, read on the forward strand.
TGAATTCAAGAAAAAAATAGAAGAGGCAAAGATGTCGGCTGAGGTGGAAAAGGAGGCGTTAAAACAACTGGACAGACTTGCAAAAATGCACCCTGAGTCTGCAGAGGCTACAACAGTGAGGACATACCTTGAATGGATGGTAGAAATGCCATGGAGTAAATCAACACAGGATAACCTCGATATAAAGGCAGGGGCAAAGGTACTAGAAGAAGACCATTATGATTTGGAGAAGGTAAAGGAGAGGATACTGGAATATCTTGCAGTCAGGAAGCTCAAGGCGAAGATGAAGGGTCCTATACTCTGCTTTGTCGGACCTCCCGGTGTTGGCAAGACATCCCTTGGTAAATCAATAGCAAGGGCGATGGGAAGGCAGTTTTTCAGGATGTCCCTCGGCGGCGTGAGGGATGAGGCAGAGATAAGGGGGCACAGGCGGACATACATAGGTTCCCTTCCGGGAAGGATTATTCAGGGGATAAAACAGGCAGGTTCAAATAATCCTATCTTCATGCTTGATGAGGTGGATAAGATCGGCGCGGATTTCAGAGGTGACCCGGCTGCCGCACTTTTAGAGGTTCTTGACCCGGAGCAGAACTTTTCTTTCAGTGACCACTACCTCGGTGTTCCATTTGACCTTTCAAATGTAATGTTCATTACTACGGCTAATCTCACAGACCCTATACCTTCTGCATTGAAAGATAGAATGGAGGTAATAGGTCTGTCCGGCTATACAGAAGAAGAGAAACTTGGTATAGCAAAAAAATATCTTATACCGAGGCAGATGGGGGAGCATGGTATAAGTGATAAATATATCCATATCTCCGATGAGGCAATATTGAAAATCATCTCTCAATATACGCGGGAGGCAGGACTGAGAAATCTCGAAAGAGAGATTGCCACTATATGCCGTAAAGTTGCGAGGGATATAGCAGAGGGGAATGGTAAACTTCATAAAATAAGTGCAGCCAGCCTGAGTAAATATCTTGGCGTAAGAAAGTTTATTTCGGAAACTGAGGCAGAGAGGAATCAGGTAGGAGTGGCAACAGGTCTTGCATGGACACAGGCAGGCGGAGAGATTATGCATATTGAGGTGACAACGATGAAGGGGAGGGGTGCCCTTACACTCACAGGACAGCTTGGCGATGTAATGAAAGAATCGGCACAGGCTGCAATGAGCTATGCAAGGTCAAGGGCTAATGATTATAACCTCAAAGAAGATTTTTATCAGAAGATAGATGTCCACATCCATGTCCCTGCCGGGGCTATACCAAAAGATGGTCCTTCCGCAGGGATAACAATGGCAATAGCCCTTATATCAAGACTTACAGGTATGGCTGTGAGAAAGGACATAGCCATGACAGGTGAGATAACTTTAACAGGAAGGGTTCTTCCAATTGGAGGTTTGAAAGAAAAATCTCTCGCAGCAAAGAGGGCGGGGATAAAAACTATTATAATACCTGAAGATAACAGCAAAGACCTTGAAGAAATACCTGCAAATATAAGAAAGGATATGAAATTTATCCTTGCCAGAGAGATGGATGATGTAATAAAGAATGCACTGTTGTTTAAGAAGGGTCAAGGGTCAAAGGTTAAGCCTGCCCCTGCAAGTAGTAAGCAGGGGGCAAGGAGTCTAAAAAAAAACGGATAAGAAAGGAGGATAGGGAAAATGGCAAGTAAGACAAAAAAGAAGAAGCTCAGGAGGAGATGGAGAAGCAAAAAGGCATCACACAGGAGATAGAATATGAAATTTCAAATCTCAAATCTCAAATTTCAAATTTATGAAACTATCAATTAAAGAAGTAGAACATGTAGCAGAATTGGCAAGATTGGAACTGTCTGATGAAGAGAAGAATAAGTTTGTCCATCAGTTGAGCAATATCCTTACGCATATAGAAAAACTCAATCAGCTTGATACAAGCAATATTGAGCCTACATCCCATGTCCTGCCACTAAAAAATATTTTCAGAGATGATGTAACCCAAATTTCATTTCAGGAAAGCAATTCCCTTGAGAATGCCCCTGATAAAGACAAGGGGTATTACAAGGTTCCTAAAATAATAGAAGAGGCATAAAATTGATAGACAACAATCAAAATGGAAGAATTATGAGTAATTACAAAATTCTTCAGGGACATTGCTTAACACATTTTTCAGAATCCCAAATATTGGAGGGCGAAAACATTGACCTGACTTTTTTAGACCCTCCATTTAATCAGGACAAAGAATACAACTCGTGGAATGATAATTTACCTGAGCATGAATACTGGCAGATGATGGAGCAAGTTTGCAAAGGTGTTTATAAAATAACTTCTAATGGCGGGGCAATCTATTTTATGCAGAGAGAAAAAAACACTGAATATGTTTTGCAGTGCCTGCATAAGACAGGATGGGTTTTACAAAATATTATTATTTGGAAGAAAAAAACTTCTGCAGTTCCTTGCTCAAACAAATTTGGTAAACATTATCAGATTATTGCTTTTGCTACAAAAGACACGACTCCAAGAGTTTTTAACCGCTTGCGAATCTCTCCCCCTTTGCCAGCAAATTACAAATATGAAAGAGAAAACGGAGTTTATCTGACAGATGTATGGGATGATATTCGCGAACTGACATCAGGATATTTTGCAGGTGATGAGGCTATCAGAAAAGAAAGTGGAGAGAGGTTTCACAAGCAACAATCGCCAATCGCCCTTTTGTTAAGAATAATTCTTTCTTCCACAAGAATTGGAGATACCATATTAGATCCGTTTGCAGGCACAGGAACTACACTAATTGTTGCAGAGCAGCTTAAAAGAAAATCTATCGGAATTGAGATTGATTCAGAAAATGTAAAATGTATTAAAAATCGTTTGAAATTCGTTAGCAAATCAGATAGCGTAACTCGATTTTACAATGATTATATTTATACGGAAAATCTAAAAGAAATATGGGATATTGCCTTTGTCCCTGCTATATCTAAGAAAGAAAAAATATTAACATTGTTTGGAGAATAATGTATTCAATTTATCATTTCTTTCACTCTCTATTTCAGCAAAAACATCTTTTGAAAAAGGTTAAAAAACTGGATGAATTTCCATTTAAGAAGAATCTATTGTCCTGTAGAAATGATGGAGTTTTTCCTGATATGGCTATTCGTCTTAACAAGGATAGAAAAATATTTACAGGTGGTGAATTAATAGAGCTAAAAGATAGCGATTCTTATACTGTTTCGTCTTTCAATTCAACTATTCCTTCCCGAAGCAAAAAGATTGAGGAGATTATTACTGGAGAGAATAGTATAATTAAGCAACAAATGGAAGAGACTGGTAACGATATTTTATCATTACCCGTAAGAGATGTATATTATCTTGTCAGGGGAAGAAAAAAGAGCCATACAAAAATTTGTCTTGTCTACGGCAGCTTTTTTGAAACGATTAGCATAGAGAACCTGATAAGCCAATCTTTTTCGCAAGTTTTAGAAGAACGATTAAAAGAGAGTGGAAAAGAAGTTTCAGAGGAGTTTAAGCAAACTCTTTTATCCATCTTTTCTCGGCAGCAAAATTTTAGCAAAGTTAGAAATGTAGAGAAGGCGTCTGTAAAATTGCGTTTCAGAATTATGACCGAAGTGAAAGCAGAGGGGAATATTTTAAATCCAAAGAAATATCCTAAAATAAAGGATGATACGCTAAATTTTGTTTTACCGTGCCGCAACGAGAATGAAGCAAAAGAAATACTGAAAAAAACGGAATTGGTCTTTGGCGAAAAAAAACTGAAGCAATTCAAAATTTTCAAAATCAAGCATCATTTTAACGGCTATTTTCTTGCTTTACAAACCTCAATTTAATTGGACACAATGCACTCTTTTACCACAGCACAAAACCGAATACAAAAATAAAGCATAGGAGAAATTTAATATGGAATTATATAAATTGACTATTCACGAATTAAAGGAAAAATTAAAAAAGCAGGAGATAAGTGCAAAGGAGCTTACTCTGGACTTCTTTAAAAGAATTGAACGGGTAGATAAGGATGTCCACTCCTTCATAACCATTACAAAGAACGATGCACTGAAACAGGCTGAAGAGGCGGAAAAGAGAATAATAAATGGTGATAATCTTCCACTGCTCGGAATTCCCCTTGCCATAAAAGATTTAATATGCATTAAGGGAGTAAGAAACACCTGCGGTTCAAAGATGCTTTCAAATTATATTCCACCATACGATGCTACTGTAATAAAAAAATTAAGAGAGAGCGGTGCGGTATTTCTTGGAAAATTAAATATGGATGAATTTGCCATGGGGTCATCCACTGAAACATCCCATTTTGGGGTGACACGAAATCCGTGGGACTTAAAGACAATACCGGGCGGCTCAAGCGGAGGTTCTGCTGCTGCAGTTGCTGCTGACGAATGTGCAGGTTCGCTTGGCTCTGATACAGGAGGTTCTATCAGACAACCTGCTGCCATGTGTGGTGTTGTAGGGTTAAAGCCGACATATGGCAGGGTCTCACGCTTTGGATTGGTGGCATTTGCCTCTTCCCTTGACCAAATTGGTCCTATAACAAAGGATGTAACAGATACAGCAATTTTAATGAATATAATAAGCGGCAGAGACCCTCTTGACTCCACATCTGCAGATATTCCAGTCCCTGATTTCACAAGGTCTCTTCGTAACGATGTAAAGGGTTTAAAAATCGGCATTCCAAAAGAGTATTTCGTGGAAGGTATGGATGTAGAGGTGGAAAAATCTGTTAAAGATGCAATTGAATTATTTAAAAGATTTGGGGCTGAAATTAAAGATGTATCGCTTCCGCATGCAGACTATGCGATTTCCACCTATTATGTCATTGCACCGGCAGAGGCAAGCTCAAATCTTGCAAGATATGATGGGGTAAAATATGGTTACAGGACAAATAATAGAGAAAATCTGCTCGGGATGTATAAGAAGACAAGACAGGACGGGTTTGGGACAGAAGTAAAGAGGAGGATTATGCTTGGTACCTATGCCCTGAGTTCAGGTTATTATGATGCCTATTATTTGAAAGCTCAAAAGGTAAGAACCCTTATCAAAAAGGATTTTGACGAGGCACTTAAGATATGCGATATACTTCTTACTCCAACAGCCCCTACACCAGCATTCAAAATTGGTGAAAAATTTGATAACCCCATTCAGATGTATCTCTCAGATATATTCACAATCTCTATTAATCTGGCAGGTGTCCCTGCCATTTCAATCCCCTGCGGTTTCAGTAATAAAGGACTCCCAATAGGACTCCAGATTATAGGTAAACATTTTGATGAAGAGACCCTCATCAGGGCAGCCTATACCTTTGAACAAAATACTGATTACCATACAAAAAATCCAGAAATCTGACAAATACTTTTACCCCGTTAGAAAGAAAGCTCCACCCGAGCTTTCTAACGGGGTTTACTCATACCTCAGTGCCTCAACCGGGTCCAATTTCGCCGCTTTCTGTGCGGGAAATGCGCCGAAAAATATCCCTACCGCTGCCGAGAATGAGAATGCAAGAATTACAGACCACAGAGATACCTTGACCGGGACAACCGGAAAAAAAACCGGGATAGCATAAGCAATTCCCGCCCCGCTCATGATGCCGATAATCCCGCCAAAGGAGCTGATGATGGTGGATTCAAAGAGAAACTGCTTCAATATATCGCTGTTCTGGGCTCCGATTGCCTTTCTGATTCCTATCTCTTTAGTCCGCTCCTGAACCGAGACGAGCATGATATTCATTATCCCGATTCCGCCTACAACGAGAGATATCCCTGCTATAGCACCTATAACATAGGTTAGCACCTTAAGGATTGTATTAAGCGCAGATAGAAGGCTCGCCTGTGTAACCACGGAAAAGTCCTCCTTATTATCATGGCGCTTCTTAAGAATCTGTATTATCTCCTCCTTTGCCGTCTCCACAGTCTCGGCATTTATAGCCTCTGCCAATATCTCCGTCATTCTGTCCGTATCAAAGAGGTCCTGTGCCGATTTCAGGGGAATAAAGACAAGGTCATCAATGTCAAAGCCGAAGGAGACCCCCTTTTTCTCCATGATACCGACGATCCGGTATTTTACGCCGGAAAGCCAGACCATCTTTCCAAGAGGGTTTTCATCTTCAAAGAGCTCCTTCTTGACCGTCCTTCCTATCACCGCCACCTTCCGGTGAAATTCTACATCCTCATCCGATACAAATGAGCCGATTTCTACATGCAGGTTCCGCACATCCTGGAAGGAATTTGTGATGCCGAGGGTAAGGACATTACGGCTGCGGTTTCCGTACTTGACCTTTGCAGTGCCTATAACAATTGGTGCAACATCTTTTAGAGTGAAGGCGTTCCTTTTCAGATGCATCGTATCGTCATAAGTCAATTTTCTCGATGTGGAACTCTGCGGCGGGGCATGACCTGTTGTCTCTGTCTTCCCGGGAGTTATGACCAGCAGGTTTGTTCCGATTCCCATCAATTCCCTGGACACATATTCTCTCGTCCCCTCACCAAGGGAGACGAGAAGGATGACCGACGCCACCCCTATCATCACCCCCAGCATGGTGAGGAAAGAGCGGACCTTGTTGAGCATAATACTCTCAAGAGCCATGAAAATAATGTCAAGCATAACTAACCGAATAAATCAGAACAAAAAGAATAAAGACTTAATAGAACGCAGATGACACTGATTTAACGGATTTTCACTGATTTTTATTTCATAAGTCAGAAGACATAAGTCAGAAGACAGAATTTTTTATCTGTGTTCTGTTCTCTGTCTTTTAATCATCTGTGTCAATCCGTCTCATCCGTGTTATCTGCGTTCTATCAGGTTTTCGTGCTTGTCATTACAATGTTACTTATTATCTCCCCATCAAGAATCGTTACAATACGGCCTCCCCTTTCGGCAACTCTTTCTTCATGGGTAACCACGACTATTGTGCCTCCCTCTCTATATATCTCGTCGAATATCTTCAAAATCTCCTCTCCTGTCTTTGAATCCAGATTTCCTGTAGGCTCATCGGCAAGGATTATGGATGGATTTGTAACTATTGCCCTGGCTATAGCAACACGCTGCTTCTCACCTCCTGAGAGTTCAGCAGGAGAATGAGTCAGTCTGTGTTCAAGCCCCACACGGGAGAGGGCATTCTTTGCAAGATTGGAACGCTCTCTGCCGGGAATGCCAAGATAAAAAAGCGGCATCTCGACATTTTTTAAGATTGAGAGCCGCGGGATCAGATTAAATGACTGAAAGACAAAACCGATCTTTCCACCCCTTATTTCTGCAAGATCAGAATCGGAAAGCCCCTCAACCGAATGTCCGTCAAAACAATATGAGCCGCTGTCCGACCTATCAAGGCATCCGATAATATGCATCAGGGTAGATTTCCCTGAGCCGGAGGGTCCCTTGATGACCATATATGCGTTTTTATTTACGGCAAGATTTATATTTCTAAGGACGGGGACCTCAGCATGTCCGATATGATAACTTTTAAACAGGCTCTTTATCTCTATTATAGTTTCACCCATCTATTCATTCTTTACTACGACACGGCTTCCATCCTTCAGATTAAGGATATCTATTGAGGAGATTATCTCTTCCCCCTCCCGCAGTCCATCCTCTACTACGGTAAAATCCCAGTTGGAAAGACCGAGGCGAAGGTATCTTTTTTTAACACTGCCGTTTTCAACAACGAATACATACCTCTTCTCCCCCCTCCCCATAAGCAGGTTTGTAGGAACGAGCGGTGCATCAGGTATCTTGTCAATCAGAATCTCCACATCGCATGACATTCCCGGTCTGAGCTTTTCCTTATGCTGGTCTATGGAGACCTTTATAGTTACAGTCCTCCCCTCCAATTTCTCTTCAGAGACAATCGGGGATATCTCATATATCTTTCCGATAAATTCTGTGCCCGGGAAGGCATCTATGGTAATCTTCACCTCCTGCCCCTCATGTATTTTATGTATATCAGCCTCATCAACAGGCGCATGGACATACATGGAGTTGTTATCAACTATCTCTGCCAGCGCTACACCGGGGAGAACCATCTCCCCCACCTCAACCTGTTTAAAGGAGACGATTCCGTTAAAAGGAGCTGCGATTATCAGGTAGCCCTTCTGAATTACGGCGATTCTGAGCGACTCCTCCAGATGCTCCACCTCTGTCTTTGCAGCAAGCATCTCCTTTTCCTTGAGCACGACTCCTTCCTTGCTGGCAAGAGCAGACTCGTATACCGCATGTGCAACATCATAATTTCTGAGTGTTGTGTCCATCTGCTGGTCTGATATTATCCCCTGGCGCATCATATCCTGTGCCCTCCGGAGTGCAGCCGATGCCTCCTTCCGATTGGCTTCAGTTTCCTGAATCCTTAAATTGACAAGCTTTTTTTCCACCTCAAATGCCGCCTTTGCCTGTTCATACCTGACCTTTGCCAGCGAGAGGTTCGCCTCAACCATTTTTATATTTGCAGATGCCTCCTCCGTCTCAAGGGCAATAAGCTCCTTTCCTGCCTTAACTATGTCCCCTTCGTTGAAGCCGACCCTGATGACCCGCCCGTTTATCCGCGACGATATTTTTGCAGCCCTGTCCGCCTTTATAGTTCCGGAAGATGTGGATGTAACAGTATATAGAAACAGCCTGCGGGTGACCTTCTTTGTCTGAACCGGTATGACAGTGGTTTTCCGATAATAAAGGTATCCTCCCACTCCGGCGGCAGAAAGGATGAAGATGATGAGCAGGATTTTCAGGATTCTCTGCGAAACTGTCTTTTTCCTTTTTTGCATAATTGAAAGAACAGAGCCCCCTCACATCTCCTCTCTCTCGCACATAAATTATGTGCGGGGAGAGGGTTAGGGTGAGGGGGAATTTTTTAATTTCCCATGTCTGAATAGATTATATCAGAAAAATAAGCCCTAAGTCACAATAAGATAGCCCGAATTGAACTTGACTGCATTTTGGATATGAGCAATAATTGGCTGTATCTTGTTGAGCAAATCATGCATTAAGGTCCGGTTTAAGGGCAACGATATTCCATATTTTGCTTATGGCAGGGCATATATAAGGGTAGCGGATGAAGACCGGCAATTAAGCGCTAAAGAACTTGAAGGGCTGATTCTCAGAAAGAATAAGGATAAATTAAGATGGGATACCGAAGTCTGCAAAGAAGCAAAGATTACAGACATAAGCGCAACTAAAGTTAAATCTTTTTTGAAAGGTTCAGGGCTGAAATATGATACTGTGCACAATGCGCTTGAAAAATTAAAGCTCATGTCTGACGGTAAGCTCCTCAATACAGCCGCAATCTTATTTGCCAGAAAACCGCAGGCATTTTTTTCCAATGCTCGCCTCAGATGCGCTGTTTTCAACACAACAGACACATCGTTTACCATTGATATGCAGGATTTTGAAGGAGACCTCTTTTACCTGATAGAAAAGGCTGAAGGTTACATCCTCAAAAATATTCATATCGGCATGAAGCTGGAAGGATTAAGAAGGATAGATGTGCCTGAGATTGACAAGTCAGCTTTCAGAGAAGCAATAATCAATGCTTTCTGCCATAGGGATTACCGGGAGTTTGATTCTGTTAACATCGCTGTTTTCAAAGACCGTGTTGAAATAAGGAGCCCGGGGTTGCTTTATGGCGGTCTGACCATAGAGACCATCAGGACAAAGATGGTTTCAGAAAGAAGAAACGAGATGATTGCCGAGATGCTTCATCGTGTTCATTTTATAGAAAAATGGGGCAGGGGCATCAAGCTTATACTCTCCAAAGAGCCGGACACTAAATTCAGTGAAATAGGCACAAAGTTTATTGCTACTTTTAAGCGTAGGAGTTATTTTGAGGGCAAGAAAGGATTAGGAAAGTTGGATGAAAAGGGCAGAGAAAGTAAGGAGAAAAGTAAGGAGAAAAGTAAGGAGAAAATTCTCCGCCTCATGATTGATAATTCGGCAATAACTATACAGGAGATTGCAGAAATACTCGGGATGAGCCTTGCCGGTGTTGAAAAATCTATCCGAATACTTAAACAGCAGGAACATTTGCGCCGTATCGGTCCCGACAAGGGCGGTTACTGGGAAGTGGTGAAGAAATAAAAGACGTTAAAAGGACGCCAAAATTCTGTTTCCCTCCCCATTGATGGGGGAGGGTTAGGGTGGGGGTGAACTATTACAAAAAGGTAAAATAGGGTTGATTAAATATGAAACCCCCCTTTAGTAGAAACCAAAAGAGTGGCGGAAAAAAGCGGGATGGGAATTAGGGATGGTGTTTCTCTTATTTCGTTAATATGGCTTATTAGAGAAGCAGATTCGTGCTACGAAGATAGGGCAGTGGCGTGTAAAGCCTGGGGATAGGGAGGAGTTTGTCAGGGCAAGGACGAATAAGTAACTATAGAAATTTTAAAAAATATGTTTGGGCTAAGTTATAGATGAAAAGGTTATCACGTCAATTGCTTCAAAAAAGCCAAGAGGCGTTTTTATTAAGCTTGGAGATATACAATAAACCTACTATTCAATATAGATTAGAGTCATTTTGTTTCTTTTTTACTAATGCGTGGGAGCTTTTATTGAAGGCATATTTATTAGAAGGAACAAAAAGTGAGAAATCAATTTTTTACCCTAAAGAGAAAAACAAGCCAAGAAAGTCAATTACATTGAGAGATGCGCTTAAACGAATATTCCATAATGAAAAAGACCCTGTACGGAAGAATGTCGAGGACATAGCTGATTTAAGAGATTCTGCAACGCATTTAGTTGTGAGCGAACTTGAAACGATTTATGTTGGATTGTTTCAAGCAGGGGTTTTAAATTATCTGGAAAAACTTAAGGAATGGTTTGGAGTGAATGTTGCAGATAAGATTTCTCCTGCTATGCTAAGTCTGATCTTCGATATAGGCAAAGTAAATCCAGTTTTATTGAGAAAAAAACATGGTAGAGAAATAGCTGATTTCTTTGCGAATAAGGCAAATGAGATAGAGAGTAATATCTCTAGCCTAAGTGACAAGAAATATTGCATATCAGTAGAGTATAAACTTGCGTTAGTTAAGAATCCCAAAGATGCTGATATTACTCTCTCATCTGGCCCTCAAGGTAAATTTAGCGGTACTGTAATTGAGGTTCCCAAAGACCCGTCCTTAACGCATCCATATAGGCAGATAGACTGCATAAATCAAGTAAAAGCTAAAATAGCTCAAGGGATAGTTTTTAATAGCTATGATTTTCAGGCCATTCTTCATAAAGATAAGATTAGAGGAAATAACAAGTACCATTATCGCTACAAAGCGTTTGGCAGCAATTCGCTCATAATCATCCCTCTGGCGCGTTACAACCGTCACAAGATGATAGAGGAATAACAAAGGTTATAAAAGAAGCGTTTAAGACGGTTGATATTACTTTATTGGATCATATTATCATTGGGAATAACGATTATTACAGTTTTAGGAATAATGGTATAGATGTTTAATCGCTTTGAGGGCGTAAATTTTAAAGGACCAATTTCGTTGGTTTCTGAATTAAACGGTTAGTTGCTAGAGTGTATTGAAAACATATAAATGTGATAGGATAATTTTTAATACAGATGTCTTATTAATAAAGATTTTGAAGTAAAGGAGGTTTTTATGCCGGCAATATACAAAAATTTTATAAATGGTAAATGGGTGGAATCGGTTTCAGGCAAGACATTTGAGAATAGAAATCCTGCAAATAAGGATGAAGTTATTGGAATATTTCAAAGGTCAAATAAAGAGGATGTGAACAGGGCTGTAGAGGCTGCAAAGGGTGCCGCTGAGATGTGGAGAAAATTCCCTGCCCCAAAGAGAGCAGAAATTTTGTATCGTGTGGCAGAGATGCTGATTAAAATGAAAGAGGATTATGCACGAGATATGACAAGGGAGATGGGTAAAGTGCTGAAGGAGGCAAGGGGAGATGTGCAGGAGACAATTGACATGACCTACTATGTGGCAGGGGAGGGGAGGAGATTATTGGGAGATACCACCCCGTCAGAGCTTCCTGATAAATTCTGTATGTCCGTTAGAATACCTGTAGGGATTGTGGCTGCAATAACGCCCTGGAATTTCCCGATGGCAATCCCTTCATGGAAAATAGCACCTGCCCTTGTTGCAGGAAATACAGTTATCTTTAAACCTGCCTCTGATACACCCCTTTCAGCGGTAAATTTTGTAAAGCTCTTTGAGGATGCCGGACTGCCAAAGGGTGTCTTGAATATGGTTACAGGAACGGGTTCAGAAGTTGGGGAACCTTTAATCTTACACAATGATGTAAAACTTATCTCTTTCACGGGTTCAAGTGAGGTAGGTAGATTTGTGGCGACAGATTGTGCCCATAAAATGAAGAGATGCTCCCTTGAAATGGGGGGCAAGAATGCAATTATTATAATGGACGATGCAAATCTGGATTTGGCTATAGAAGGTGCAATATGGGGAGGTTTCGGAACGACAGGTCAGAGATGCACTGCAGCAAGCAGGGTAGTTGTGCATAAAGCAAAGGCAAAAGAATTTATCTCCAAATTTTCAGAGAGGGCAAAGGCACTTAGATGCGGCAATGGACTTCTTCCTGATATGGATGTAGGTCCTGTCATAAATGAATCTCAATTGAATAAAGTTCATGGTTATACAAAAATCGGGAAGGATGAGGGTGCAAAGTTACTTATAGGTGGAGAGCCATGCACGGACAAAGGATGTGAGAAGGGTTATTTTTACAAGCCCACAATATTTGTGGATGTGGATAGAAATATGCGTATAGCACAGGAGGAGATATTCGGTCCAACAGTTTCAATAATAACAGTTGACAGTCTGGAGGAGGCAATAGAAGTGGTAAATGGCATAAAGTATGGACTGTCGTCGTCCATATATACACAGGATGTAAATAAGGCATTTGTTGCAATGAGGGATATATATGCAGGGATTACATACATAAACTCATCAACCATTGGTGCAGAGGTTCATCTCCCTTTTGGAGGGGTAAACCAAACAGGGAATGGTCACAGGGAGGGCGGCACAACAGCAATAGACATATTCACAGAATGGAAGACCCTCTATATTGATTACAGCGGCAGACTCCAGAAGGCACAGAGTATTGAATAGTAGTTTCAATTCAGGAATACTTAACTATGGATTCTCAATCAATTATGGGTGAGCTGTGGAGATGTACCTGCGGGTATGTATACAATCCAATGCTCGGAGACACGAAGGGCGGAATCAAACCGGGGATAAAGTTTAAAGATTTACCAGCCAATTGGGTCTGCCCATCCTGTGGATTGCCAAAAGAGAAATTTGAAAAAATGGAATGATGAATGATAATAATTTTTATATAGGCAACTCACTCTTTGTAATAATATTTGTTATTGCTGCTTTCCTCATGATAATGATTTATAAACTCCTTGCAAAGGTATCTTTAGAAAAGAAGAATAAACAGAAAAAAGTAAATATAATAGATCTGTTGAACAGACTATAAAAAGACAAGATTTATGAAAAGAATAAAAACATTGCCTCAATTTGATAGACCTCGTGAAAAGATGGAGCAGAAAGGTGCAAAGGCACTTTCAAATCTTGAGTTATTGGCTGTTTTGCTTGGCAGTGGCATAAAGGGTAAAGGTGTGTTTGAAGTGGCAAAGGATATTCTAAATTTAACGAAAGACAATTTTGA
>MHDI01000003.1 GCA_001804915.1 Nitrospinae bacterium RIFCSPHIGHO2_02_FULL_39_82
AGGCTCTCTGGATGCTAATGATAATTTTAAAACAGACGCCTCTCTTCAAAAGGTCGGTAAGGAGGTTGAGGGGTGGTATGTAGAAACGGCATATGATATTATGCCTCTTATAAAGTCGGGCTCAGAGATGTCCCTCACACCCTTTGTGCGGTATGAAACCTACGATACGAACAAAGAGGTTTTTGCCGGACAGACCCATGATACGACATTGGACAGAAGGGTATTAACCTATGGTATTGGATTTAAGCCGCATACCAATGTAGTCATCAAGGCTGATTATCAAATGAGGGATACATCATCAAGTCTTTCAGAGGGTAAGGGGACTAATCTGGATGAGAATAAGATTGACCAGTTTAATCTTGGTGTAGGATTTATATTCTAAATTTGAGGGCAGCCTTTATAGGCTGCCCTTACTTTCCACTTGTGAGAACCTTAATTTTTGCACTTGTATTATTTGTAACCGCTCTATGGGTAAGCCCCGCATCAGGTAAGGTCTATCTTACAAAGGATGAGGCATTAAATTTTACATTTCCTGATGCAGAGGGGATTGAGAGAAAAACCCTTTTTTTAACAGATGAAGAGGTTAAAAAGATTGAAACCCTTTCTAAGGCAAAGATTGAATCAAAGCTCTTTACCTATTATATTGCTATGGGAAAGGAGGGGATTCTTGGTTATGCTATCTTTGGGAGTCATATTGTCAGGACAAAGCCAGAGGTTTATATGGTTGTTATAAACCCTGACGGCAGTGTTAATCATATAAAAATCCTCGCCTTTTATGAACCAGAGGAGTATCTGCCGCCGAAAAGGTGGTTTGAGCAATTTAATGGTAAGGTGCTTGATGATAACCTCTGGACTAAAAGGGGGATAAGTGCTGTAACAGGTGCAACACTGAGTGCCAATGGTATAACACAGGAGGTTAGAAAGGCACTTGCAGTTTTTCAAATAATGATTCTCAAAAAGGAGGACTGATACTATGTTTCTACGAATATGCCAGATACTTCACAGGTGGACTGGGCTCTTGATTGTTCCTCTTATTCTTATTTCTACTTTGACAGGATTTTTAATTCTGCACAGGGATGGTCTCTCCCTTTATGAAAAGCCTGTTCAAAACTCCATTTTTCTATGGCTATATGGAGAACCAAAAACTTTTGAGATTGATGGCGAAAAGGTTACTGAGGAGTATCCGCCCTCATGGGGAAAGGTACTGTCATCTTTCCACGATGGGAGATTTAGAGGGAGGTCATTTATACTAATTGTAGATATTCTTACTATTTCACTTATAATCCTATCCGTTACAGGTCCATACCTTTATATTAAAAAATTACAGTTTAAGAAGGGTATTCCTGTTTCTGAAAGACTGGAAGACCTTGATTATTTACAGATTTTAGACAGGTTTAGCAAATTAAAGGGTAAGTCAATGGAAATAAAAGATCGGATTGATGATCTCCATAAAATAGTGGAACATATATTCAGTCACACAAAGGATAAGGAGATAGCCATGAAGGAAGATGAGCTTATATTTATTGAAGACCATATAAAAGAGCTTGATAGCAAAACCCATGAGATTATGGAGAAGATGAAAAGTGACCAAATTTCCCCTTGACTCTCTGGGTAAGTTGACCTAAAATTCACTAAAAAATGCATGTAGACATAAAAAAGAATGTTGGGCGTAAGATATAATGAAAAAATATTAAACTGTAATCCATGGAGGGCTCATTGAAAACCATTCATAAAATAATAACCGGTGATAGTAGACAAATGAACCTTATCCCTGATAAATCGGTTCATCTGGTCATTACTTCACCTCCATATTGGCAACTAAAAGACTATGGGACAAAAAATCAAATCGGTTTTCACGAAAGCTATGAAAGTTATATAAACAATCTAAGTCTTGTTTGGAAAGAGAGTCTTAGGGTATTACATCCAGGGTGCCGACTTTGCATTAACATTGGCGATCAAATTCTTGCTTGAAAAAACAAAGGGTCAAAAAGTGTTTATGAAGTTTGATAACCAGAAATATGATGAACGCAACAATCTTCTTTGTTATCTCTACCTGAAGAACAAGACTTTTATAAATGCCCATATAATCAAAGAAGGCTTAGTGGACGTTGACGGGTTAACTGACTATAAATACAAAGACAAATTCTTAAACTTGCAGAGGCATTAGTAGTTATTCCTGAATGGCAAGCGGCTTTTAGTCAACTGACCATTCAGGATTGTATGGATTACATTTACAATCTTACTATCAATAGGACATTTGACGGTTTTCTTCGGGAGAAGTCTGTTGTTAATGGTGGGTTAGCCAAAATCTTCCCAGACATAATTTTTGAAGAATCTGACTCAGAACTTGACCACGCAGGAGACATTGACTATGTGGCAAAAGTTGGTGATAGGGCATTTGGCATTCAAATTAAGCCCGTGACAGCAAAAGCAAACTTTGGCAACTATTCTCCTACAGAAAGAATGAAAGCCGGTTTCGCAGAATTTGAAGAACAATACGGGGGCAAAGTATTTGTAATCTTTAGCTTGGACGGAGAAATCGGGAATAAAGAAGTAAAAGAGGCAGCGAAAATAGCAAAAGTATTTACTCAAGTTTTAGGGTTTAAACTTGATAAGGCCCTAATTGAAAAAAGATGAAAAGTGGCAATTGACATCCTCTGGGGATTTTGCTAATATTCCAGCCATGGATGCACAGACAGCAGAACTTTCCACTAAATCCACGCCAGATAGATATACCTATAAAGATTATCTCCTGATAGATGATGATAAACGGTATGAGATTCTTAGAGGAGGGCTTATCATGGTTCCTGCGCCCTTTACAATTCATCAAAGATTATTAATAAGGCTGTCGGTTATTTTTAGTAATTTTATAAAAGAAAAGAAACTTGGTGAGATGCTGGTTGCCCCCACAGATGTTGTCCTTGCAGAAGATACAGTTGTCCAGCCGGATATACTCTTTATAAACAAAGAAAGACTTGACATTATTAAAGAGGCTGCAATTATGGATAGCCCTGATTTAATTGTTGAGATAGTATCACCCTCATCTGCATCCTATGACACAGTAGAGAAAAGGGATATATATGAAGAGTATGGGGTGAAGGAATACTGGCTGGTCTTCCCACAGGAGAAGGTTATAGAAGTTTTAACCCTTGAAAACAACATTTACAGGGAGTTCTGTAAGGGAAGAAAGACAGGTGTTGTAAGGTCAAAGATTATCGTTGGATTAGAGGTAGATTTAAAAGAGGTCTTTGAATCCTGATAAAATATGAATACATTAAAATATAAAAACAGAACAGCCATTCTGAGTTTTATTATTCTCTGCTTGACCTCTATTATACTGCTGCCTTTCTATCATATCCATACTGATATTGAACATATCAGTTTTTTAGAATCCCATAAGCACAAAGCACACCAGCATATCTGTCTTATTGAGTGGCTTGCTTCTTCATTGACCAATGGTTATTTTGATGAAAATTGTGAAGATTCTCATGAAGAAGAGGAGACTCAAACAAACAAGTCTCAATATCTGATAAAGCAAGGGGAGGATTTAATAAAAAATTTAACCCCCCATTTGGTATATACCTTAAATTCTATTCCGATTGTATCAAAAACCTTCTTTTATTTTCTTCCCATAATTTCAACATATTCTCATTATAGCCTCACCCCTTCAAGCAACAACTTCAGTGCCCGCTCTCCACCAGAAATTATTATCTAACCAAAGAACAAAAACCTGATTAATCCGCATATTACACAAATTTTTTCACTACATTTTATATTTCTCAAGGAGGAATTTAAGACTATGCATATAGTATTCATTCTCCTATTTTTATTATTATCATTTGCAGAAGGCTGGAGTATGGAATTGTCCATTGATGAGGCAGTGGATTATGCGATGAAGAATAATCTTGATTTGAAATCAAAGAGAGAGGAGTTAAATATGGCAAAGGGAAATTTGACCGCCGCTATCACCTATCCCTTTAATCCTGAAATCGGCCTTGAAGGGAGGAGTCTTCTCTCATCTGGCGAAGATACAAAAACCCAATACAGATTTGGAGAGAAAAACGAATACACCCTTTACTTATCACAGACCCTTGAGACAGGAGGGCAGAGGGGGATAAGGAAGGATATTGCCCTGAAAAATATGGATGCAGTCCAGCTTGAGATAACAGACATAGAGAGACTTCTGACTGGTGAGGTAAAGAGGGAGTTTTATAATCTTACATCCCTTGAAGATAAATTAAAACTTGTAGAGCTATCCGTAGATTTAAGTCAGAAGTTACTCGATGTGGCAGAAAAGAGATTTAGAAGCGGGGATGCCCCTAAGATGGATGTCAATCTGGCAAAGGTTGAGTTTAAAGGTAGAGAAAATGAAAGGACAAAGGTGATGGGGCTTCTTTTTTTATCAAAGGCGAGATTGAGCAGTCTGCTGGGGCTTTCGCCAGATACAGAGATTACCTTAAAGGGTGATTTAGATGGTTTAAACAGTTTAAGCGGTTTAAACAGTTTAAGCGGTTTAAAAGAGATGGCAATGAAAAGCCGTCCTGACTTTATTGGACTGGAGATAAAAGGAAGGGCAGCCGATAGGGAGATTTCATTAACAAAGGCAGAGGTCTCCCCGGATATAAGGGTATCCCTCCTTTATAACAGGGATTATGACAAGGAGGTCTATGGTGCAGGGGTATCCATACCAATACCGATTATCAATAGAAATAGGGGGCAGATAGAGACACTAACTGCACAGAAGATAAGATTTAATGCCCAGAGGGAATCCTTAAAACTCCTTATAGACAAGGAGGTAGAATCGGCATATTTAAGACTCGATTCCGCAAAAAGGAGTGTAGAGCTACTTAAGAATGAAATACTACCTCAGTTAAGTGAGAATGTTGATAGTCTGAAGAGGGCATACGACGCAGGCAGAATCGGTATCTATACTGTCATTCTTGAGCAGCAGAAACTCGCCTCAAATACTGCTGCCTATTATGATTCCCTTTTTGAATATAACTCTGCACTGTCAGATTTAGAGGTAGCTACAGGGGGTAACAGCAAATGAAAAAAAATCTTATCTTGATAACAATATCCATGATAGTTGCAGGATTTTTTGTTTGGAGATATTACAGTTCGCCTCCCCAATCAGAGGTTAAGCATGAAGAAGGAAAAAAAGAGGAGGGTATTATAAGGCTCGATGAAGAGGCAATAAAATCTGCTGACATAGTTGTAGAGGAGGCAGGAAAAAGGGAGATTAATAATTATATAACCACCACTGGAGAGGTTAAAGCCAATACTGAAAATGAAGTATATATCACACCGAGGATACCGGGAAAGGTGGTTGAGGTAAAGGCAAGGCTCGGAGATGACGTGAATAATGGAGAGATACTGGCAAGGGTTGACAGCGTGGAAACAGAGGAGATAAGGGCTGGTTTTATAGGGGCTGCTGCCAATTTAAAGGCTGCTGAGGCAAATTTAGAAAAGGAGAGGCTTCTCTATGATAACAAGGCAAAGATAGTAGATATGGTAAAAAAGGGGGTCAAATCAGAAGAGGCAATAAACTTTCTTAAGGATGCCGAATTGGGAAAGGCAAAGGCAGATATTTTAAGACCCCTAACAAGACTGGAATTGGCTGAATCCAATCAGAAAAGGGAGAGGGAGCTTTATCAGGACAATATCTCTTCCATGAAGGAGGTAATTGCAGCAGAAAAGGAATATACAGGTGCAAGGATAGAATTTCAGACGGCAGTAGAAGAGATGTTTCTTAATACAAAACAGGAGATTACAAAGGCTGAGGCAGAATATATGTCTGCAAAGGCAAGAATGGAAGAACGGAGGGAACACTTCTATCACTATGGCTTTTCAGATACAGAGATAGATGAGATGATTGATGAGCCGAGAAAATATGGACATGCCACAATACCAATAATCGCACCCTTTAAAGGAAGGATTGTAGAGAGGCTGGTTACAGTGGGTCAGGTGGTAGATACATCCACTAAACTTTTTAAACTAATAGACCTCTCTACAGTATGGGTATGGGCGAATATATATGAAAAGGATTTAGGCAGGGTAAAGAAGGGGCAGGAGGTTTTAATTACGGTCACCCCATATTCTGATAGAGTCTTTACGGGAAGGATTACCTACCTATCGGATACCCTTGACCCTGCCACAAGGATGATAAAGGTAAGGGCAGAGTTGGAAAATCCTGAAAGGCTCCTTAAGCCAGAGATGTTTGCTACTGTTAAAATAAATGTAGGGCGAGGCTTTAGCCTCGCTATACCTGAATCAGCAATTCAGCGAGAGGGAGAAAATACAATTGTGTTTGTAGCTCTACCCCCCCCTTACAAAGGGGGGGAATTTGAAAAAAGAGTTGTATCCATTGGTACAGAGGTGGATGGCTATCATCAGGTTCTCTCAGGATTAAAAGAAGGGGAGAGGATAGTTACAAAGGGTGCCTTTACACTTAAATCAGAGGGTCTAAAGGGACTGATGGAGGAGGAATAAATGATAGATAAACTGATTTATTTTGCCTTAAGACAGAAGTCTCTAATCATTATAGCTGTTGTTATTCTGATTGCCTTTGGGGTTTATTCCTTTGAAAGACTCCCTATTGACGCATTTCCTGATGTAACAAGTATACAGGTGCAGGTTATCTCAAAGGCACCGGGGATGTCTCCTGTAGAAGTTGAACAGCTTGTTACATTCCCTCTTGAGGTAGAGTTTATGGGACTACCTAAAAAAACGGAACTCCGCTCAGTAACAAAGTTAGGTTTTTCTGTAATTACTGTTGTCTTTGAAGATGGGACTGATATTTATTGGGCCCGTCAGATTGTACTGGAACGGTTGATTCAGGCTAAAGAGAAACTCCCAAAAGGTGCGGAAGTAATACTTGGTCCAATAGCAACAGGTCTGGGAGAGGTTTATCAATATACACTTGAAAAAAGTCACCAGTCACTAGTTACCAGTCACCAGTCAGACCTCATGGAATTCAGGACCCTTCAAGACTGGGTTGTAAGGCCCATGCTCCGCACAGTCCCGGGTGTTGCAGATGTAAACAGCCTCGGAGGCTATCCAAAGCAGTATCAGGTAATGGTTGACCCCAGCCGTCTTAAAAAATACAACCTGACCCTTCGGCAGGTCTTTGAGGCTATTGAAAAGAACAATGCCAATATAGGTGGGGGATATATCCGCCACCAGCAGGAGAGTTATGCAATCCGGGGGCTTGGTCTAATCCAGTCCATGAATGATATTGAGGGGATAGTTGTTTCCTCTATAAAAGGTACTCCTATCTTTTTAAAGGATGTTGCGGATATTCAATTAGGTTCTCGCTACCGTCTGGGCGGTGTAACAGCAAACGGTAAGGGTGAGGCTGTAGAAGGACTTGTCCTCATGCTTATGGGAGGGAACAGCAGGGAGATTGTGTCGGCTGTGAAAGAGAGGGTAAAGGAGGTCAACTGGGTCCTCCCCGAAGGGGTTTCCATTAAGCCTTTCTATGACAGGACAGAGCTTGTAGATCTGGCACTCTCTACCATAGAGAAGGCACTTATGGAAGGGGTTCTCCTTGTGGTCATTGTCCTTTATCTCTTTTTAAGAAACTTTCGCGGGGCGATGGTTGTAGCCATGACCCTACCCCTTGCAGTCCTCTCCACCTTTATTATTATGGGATTCGTAGGGCTGACGGCAAATCTTATGACACTGGGTGGACTCGCCATATCCCTTGGAATGATTGCGGATGCATCAATTATTCAGGTGGAGAATGTCCAGCGGCACCTCTCGGAGAAGGGTATTGAAAAGCACAAACCCATTACGATTCTGGAATCTGTCCTTGAGGTAAGGAAACCGTCACTCTTCGGCGAATTAATAATAGCCATCACCTTCATCCCCCTTATGACACTTGAGGGGATGGAGGGGAAGATGTTCAGCCCCCTCGCATTTACCGTGGTCATTGCCCTTCTCTCATCTCTCATACTTTCCATCTTTGTCATTCCTGTCCTCTGCCTTATCTTTCTGAAGTCTGGCGAGGAAAGGGAAAGTTTTATTGTAAGGGGGGCAATCTATATTTACAGACCGGTTTTAGCATTCGCAATGAAACATAGATGGATAGTCCTCACCATTGCAATATCCCTGTTTATAGGAAGCCTTCTCCTCGTCCCTTTTATAGGAAGGGAATTTGTCCCTGCAATGGATGAAGGCTCTATTGTTATCAATATTCTTAGACTCCCCAGTATAGCCCTTGAAGACTCCCTTGATATAACAACCGTCGTGGAGAGGGAATTGATGAAATTACCAGAAGTAAAAACCGTCGTGACTCGAACAGGGACAGATGAGATTGGAACTGACCCTATGGGTCCTGAGCTTTCCGATGTTTTTATTGCCCTTCAGCCCCGTGAAAAGTGGCGGTTTAAAACAAAGGCAGAGATTCAGGATAGGATGCGTGAGGCGATTGAAAATATCCCCGGTATTGCCTTTATCTTCTCACAGCCTATTCAGATGAGGGTGGATGAATTGGTCTCAGGGGTAAGGGCACAGATTGCAGTAAAGCTCTTTGGAGAGGATATGAAGGTTCTTCAGGAGAAGGCATCACAGATTACGGCTGTTTTAAAAAACATCAGGGGAGTGGCTGACCTTCGGGTCCAACAGATTGCAGGGCAGTATTATCTGGAGATTAAGGCAGACCGCAGGGCTATGGCGCGCTATGGTATCAATATTGCTGATTTGAACGAGGTAGTTGAGATAATCAGGGCGGGGAGGGTGGCTACAGAGGTCATAGAGGGGCAGAGACGATTCGGTATACTTGTAAGACTCCCAGATGAATGGAGTAAAAGCACGGAAGCTATTGGTAATCTCACTGTAAGCGCACCAAATGGTGCCCGCATCCCTCTTAAGGATATTACAGATATCAGGGTTGTAGAGGGGCCATCTAGTATAAACAGAGAGGAAGGACAGCGCAGGATCGTAATAGAGGCAAATGTAGAGGGAAGGGATATTGTAAGCTTTGTTGAGGAGGGGCAGAGGCTGCTCTCCCGGAAGGTTAAACTTCCGGTCGGGTATTATGTATCATGGGGCGGTCAATTTGAAAACCAGCAGAGGGCAATGAAAAGGCTCTCTATTGTAGTTCCCCTCTCTATTACCCTTGTCTTCTTTCTACTTTTTTCAACCTTCAATTCTGCGAGATATGCCACACTCATACTCCTGAATCTCCCTATGGCACTAATTGGTGGGATTGTAGGATTATGGGTTTCGGGACAATATCTAAGTGTCCCTGCATCTGTGGGTTTCATTGCACTTTTTGGAGTGGCTGTCTTAAACGGCATCGTCCTTGTTTCATATATCAATAAACTCAGGGAGGAGGGGCTTGCCCTTGAGGATGCCATAATGATAGGTTGTGAAAAGAGGCTCAGACCCGTGCTTATGACAGCCCTTGTTGCAATCTTAGGACTTACCCCACTCCTCTTTGCTACAGGTCCAGGCTCTGAAGTTCAGAAGCCGCTGGCAACTGTAGTCGTAGGGGGTCTGATAACATCAACACCCTTAACCTTAATCATCCTCCCAATCCTTTACAGGTGGTTTGAGGAGAAGGGGGTGGAGTTTTAGTTAAGGGAGGTGCAAAATGGAAAAGGTTATCCTGTATATAAAAGGCATGGACTGTGAGGATGAGGCAAAGATTATCAGGTCCAAAATGGAAGGGCTTAAGGGAATGCTCTCCTTTGATATAAATATCATGGCGAGAAACCTTAATGCTACCTTTGACGAAGGCATCATAACAGAACAGGATATTATAAAGGCTATTGATGAAACAGGGATGAAGGCACATATAAAGCCTGCCACTGTAAGTCTTAAGCAGGAGATTAAAGGAGCAACCCCATGGTGGAGGGAACCCAGAATCCTTACCCTTTCAGCCAGCGGATTCATTATCCTTGTTGCTTTTATATTAGAACATATCTTCGGCATCTCCCATAAAGTTGCTACTATCCTTTACGGAACCGCCACCCTTATAGGTGGATACTATCCTGCAAAGATGGGGCTTGCCGCCTTAAAGACACTCACGCCGAATATCAGAACCCTCATGGTGGCAGGCGCTACGGGCGCTATTGGTCTCGGATTTTGGGAGGAGGCAGTGCTATTGATTCTTATCTACTCACTCGGAGATGTGCTTGAGGCATATGCAACAGATAGGGTTAGAGGGGCAGTAAGGGCATTAATGGAGCTTGCATCAAAGGAGGCGCTTGTTAGGAGAGATGGGAAAGAGGCTCTACTGAATGTGGAAGATGTCATTGTTGGTGATACTATTATTATCAAACCGGCAGAGAGGATACCATTAGATGGAAAGGTTATTAGAGGTTCATCATCAGTTGACCAGTCGCCTATAACAGGCGAATCCATTCCAGTAGCAAAAGGGCAGGGGGATGATGTCTTTGCAGGGAGCATAAACCAGAGGGGTTCTATAGAGGTAATTGTAACAAAGCCCTTTGAGGATACAACACTCGGCAAAATAATCCACTATGTTGAAGAAGCGGAGACGAGAAAGTCGAGTTACCAGAGGTTCGGTGAGACATTTGGCAGATATTATACACCATCCATGTTTTTACTCTCCCTTTCGGTAATGCTTATTCCAACAATCCTCGTAGGGGATTTCAGTCAATGGTTTTATAGAGGACTTGTTGTCCTGGTGGTATCCTGCTCATGCGGTATAGCCCTCTCTATTCCTGTTTCGGTTGTAGCTGCCATTACAAATGCTGCAAGGCACGGGGTCTTAATCAAGGGCGGAGCGCACCTTGAGGCTGTATCACACCTTAAGGCAATTGCCTTTGATAAGACAGGCTCTTTAACTATGGGTAAGCCTGTCTTAACTGACATTATAACCTTTAAAGGATTGGCAGAGGATACAATCTTAAATCTGGCTACCTCTATTGAGAATCGCTCAGAGCATGTCCTATCAGATGTAATCTTAAGCGAGGCAAGGGAAAGAGGGGTCTCTATAAATGAATTGGATGAATTCGAGGCGATTCCAGGTCTTGGGGCAAAGGCTAAAATAGACGGTGAGACCTATCATATCGGAAGCATGGCATTATGCAAAAGACTTGGGACATTAACCACCGAATCTGAGGAAAAGATAAAGATTTTTGAAAGGCAGGGGAAGACTGTAATCCTTTTAATGGACGAAAAGGGATTGATAGGGGTGTTTGCTGTAAAGGATGAGTTGAGAACAGAGGCAAAGGAATCCATTAAAAGGCTTAAAACCCTTGGAATAAAGGCTATTATAATGCTGACAGGCGATAATGAACAGGTTGCAAAGGCTATATCAGAGGATACAGGGGTTGATAGATACATGGCGCAGCTTCTTCCTGAAGAGAAGGTTGAGGCTGTAAAATCGCTTAAAGAGGATTATGGATTTGTAGGGATGGTTGGTGATGGAGTGAATGACGCGCCTGCCATGGTGGTGTCAGATGTGGGAATAGCCATGGGCGCTGCCGGAACTGATGTGGCAATAGAAACCGGCGATATCGTCCTTATGTCGGATGACCTTTCAAAAATCCCCTATATTCTTGATTTAAGCAGGAGAGCGGTAAATAATATGAAGCAGAATATTGCCCTTTCTCTAATAGTTATTGCCTTCCTTGTGCCTATGGCGCTCATCGGGAAGATAGGACTTGTGCCGGGCATACTGATAAATGAAATGGGAGGGCTTCTGGTCATTGTAAATGGATTGCGGTTACTTAAGGATGGAGATGGATAAGGCTAAAGTATTTAAAAGAAAAGGAGGTTTAATATGAAAGAAGTCAAGGCAATCATCCAGCCGTTTAAATTATCGGCAGTAACAAGGGCTTTGCAAGAAATTCCAGGTTTCCCGGGCATGACAGTATCAGACTGCAGGGGTTTTGGAAAGGAGAAGGGTAAGGAAGGTCCCCATCGTGTAATTGAAGACCTCATAGACTATATCCCAAAAGTGAGGATAGAGATAATGCTGAAAGACAAAATGGTGGATAAGGTGGTGGAGGTCATTACAAAGACTGCCCATACCGGAAACCCCGGTGACGGCAAGGTCTTTGTCTATGATATAGAAAAGGCTGTGAGGATAAAAACCTTTGAACAAGGAGAGGAGGCGGTTTAAATGGAAAAAATAGCAGGTGTATTGTTTGTAGCAGCAGGATTTTTTGGGTGCTATAGGCAGATTCATATTGAAAAAAACTTGCCTATTACAACGGATTAAAACAGAGGGTGCTCAAAGGAAAGGTATAGGAATACACCGTATTCATTCTCTGAAGGTCTTATACCAATCGGGGCTGCAATTCCCGGAACAATCTGCAAGCCCGATTCAAAGTTGATGGCACCACGCATTCCTGGGTTAATAAAGAAGGTATCTCCTCTTGTTTTTGTCCCATCTGACTGAACAGATTCAGTGGAATTCCATGCAGTCTCAAGCATGAGATTAAAATTTTCCGATACAAGATAGTTAACTGGAATGGTACAGGAGAACTGGAAAGAAAATAAAAAACTTATAATATCATAAAACCTTTTTAAAAGGCTCATCTTCATTAATTTATGTTGAGTCACCAAATTAAGATAAGAGTCTAAATTTTCCCATCAAAAAAGTAGTTATCTCACCCGGAGACCTTTCACCGATTTTAAAACCATCCACATCCTTCACAGGTAATATTTCAAATGTAGTATTTGTTAAAAAGCATTCCTCTGCTGATATTAGCTCATCCTTTGAAAATTTTCTTTCTAAAAACGGAATATTGCTCTCCCTTGCTATTTGAATAACAATCTCCCTTGTTACTCCATCAAGGACATTTGCACCTGCCGGAGGTGTGAGCATAGCCCCACTTGAAACAATAAAAATATTACTTACAGTCCCCTCAGCAATATAGCCATCATCAGTAAGCATTATACCTTCAACAGAACCTCTTCTTTTTGTCTCTATTTTTGCAAAGAAATTGGGGAGATAGTAGTTACATATTTTCACCGGATGTTTTATATAATCTGGAGACCCCTTTTTGACAGAGGTTACCGTTATCTTAACCCCTTCCCTGTACCAATCTTCAGGATAAGGCTTAAATTCCTTTGCATAAACAACAACTGTAGGTGTTTTACATAAATCAGGGTCAAGCCCCGGCTCCCCTTCACCCCGTGATATAGTAATCCTTATATAGGCATCTTTAAGCCCATTTTTTCTAACTGTATCCTCTATTGCCTTTTTAATTTCTAACTTCCCCAAAGGTATATTTAGATAAACAGCCTCTGCTGACCTAAATAACCTCTCTATATGTTTATCAACCATAAATACATTCCCACGGTAAGCCCTCATTGTCTCAAATACACCGCTTCCGTAAAGGAATCCATGGTCAAGAACAGAGACCTTTGCTTCACCTCTGGACAAAAATTTTCCGTTTATGTAAATTAAATTACTCATTTCTAAAATACCAATATAATCTTAACTTAACTTTATTATACCAACACAAGTGTGGAGTGGGCTTCTCTACCAAATTGTTTTAATATGCTGAATATTTTGAAGTGCTTTATCTTTTGTGATGAGTGGAAGGTTCAAATATTTAGCAGTAGAGATAATTATTTTATCGTGTAGTTCAGGAATATCTTTCAGATCAACCATTTTAAATCTCTAATTTACTATAGAGAGACTTCTTTGCCTGTTCAGTGTCTTTCTCAGAAATGTCAACACCTTTAATAATCCCCTTAAGGGATATAATTCTTTTGCCAGAAGGGGTAAGCTTCTTGAGAACTGATAATTTTAAATTTATGACCTCTTTTTCTATAGTCTCAATCTTATGGAGAATTTCAGAAGGGTCTTTTAATACTGCCTGTTTCACTGTCTTTTACTCCTTATTTTAATAAAATTTATTATTAAATATGCTGTGTAATAGAATATATTCTCCTACACTTTCTATTAACTACTTTAAATTTACCATATAAGCACTCTTTTTGTCAAAGGCTGGTTAGGTGATTGCTATCATAACATCGTATACTGATTCTTAATGCTCAGAAATATCAGGCTTGCTTCCCCTCATTTTAATCTTAATGCCTTCATAATTGCCTCTGCCTTAAAAAGTGTCTCCTCATACTCCCTTTCAGGATCAGAGTCTGCAACTATACCAGCCCCTGCATGAAAATATATCTTTCCTTTGCCCCTTGTCCCTTGCCCCTTGTCCCTCTTTATTAATGCACTCCTTATTATAATATTTAAATCAACCCTCCCATTATAGCCAATATAACCCATAGAGCCAGTATAAATCCCCCGCCTTACAGGTTCAAGCTCCTCAATTATCTCCATACATCTTACCTTTGGACATCCCGTAATAGTCCCTCCGGGAAAACATGCCCTCAAGATATCAATGAATTTAATATCCTCTCGCAACTCTCCTGATACTTTTGAGACAATGTGCCATACATGGGAATAAGATTCAAGTATCATTAATTCATCTACCTTAACAGTCCCGTATTTGCAGACTCTTCCAAGGTCATTCCTTTCTAAATCCACAAGCATTATATGCTCAGCCCTCTCCTTTTCATTCAGTAAAAGCTCTTTGGAAAGGGCTGTATCGTTTTGACTATCTCTTCCCCGCGGTCTTGTCCCTGCTATAGGTCTTGTCTCAATATATCTTCCATTAACTTTTATCAACCTTTCAGGCGATGAACTTACAATAAACATATTACCAAAATTCATATAGCCCCCAAATGGGGATGGATTTATATGATTAAGCTTTTTGTAAAACTCCCATGGATTGCCTTCAAACTCCACCTCAAACCTCTGTGATAGATTTGCCTGGAATATATCCCCTTCCCTTATGTATTCCTTTGCCCTTTTAACCATATCAACAAACTGAGCCTTTGTTATATTTGCCTTCATGTTTTTAGCATTTAACTTGCGGCTGGTAATTGGTAACTGGTGGCTGGTTATTGCTGATACCAGTTTACTCAACCTCTCTACCCCATACTCATAATCGTCATCTCTCTCCAGACATACAATAACCTTTAATGTGTTTTCCAAATGGTCAAAAACAATAACCTCCTTTGCAAATCCTATATAAACTTCGGGTATATGGAGGTCATCTTTAGCAATATGTGATATATTTTCAAAAAAGTGGAGTGTATCATAGCCAAAATATCCAACCACACCACCCCAGAAATGTGGGAGATAATCTATTCCATCAGATTTAAAATTATTTAAAACTGATTGCAATTGTTTAAGAAGGTCTCCAGTACTACTACCCTTGATAATAGGTTCATGAAAAGTGCCAAGGAAGGAGTACCGTGAGTTTTCACTTCCGCATCTTCCGCTATGAAATAGGAAGGAAAATGGACAGGCTTTGAAAAGCTTTTCAAATGTTTCTAACGGCGTCTCTGTGGTAAGCGAGAGACTTGTATATACGGGAATGACTTCATTATTTGTTTTTAAGCTATAAAACCTATTAATATCAGGAAAAATTTTTGCCATTTAACTTTACCTAATTGACAACTTGAATTGGTATTATATACATAGATTTTTATATATACAATGTCCTGCAAATACAAATATATTGACGCTACAAAGCAAAAGTAGTATAGATTGCATATGCCAAGAAATGAACGTCAAATACACGGCTTCAAATTTGAGGATTGGCTGAAGAAAACCTTCTTTGATATTTACTATACCAGCGAGTGGGATATTCCCGAAAAACTGAATCCAAATCCAGCAGGTGGCCCAATCTCTATAAAAACAGCAAAATGGAGAGGCTCTGTATATTTTGGAGATGCTTTAAGACAATTTCAGAATAATCAGCAATTTACACTTATTGTTGGTTTTTGGAAAAGTGAAGGCAATAAAAAGAAAATTGTTAAAATAGTGGAGGCTGTTATTTCTCCTGAGAAGTGGAAAGAGATATGGAAACCTCTGACCATAGAAACTCTAAGGGAATTAGACAACCTTATAAAGGATAGAAGTGTATCACCAGAGGTTGCACGAAAGCATGTACAGGAAAGATTATCCGACTTAAGAAATAGTAAACCCACAATTATTACCTTAAATCCAAAAATAGATTCAAAAACTCAAAGGCGGCTACAGTGTTCTTTAAGCTTTCCTAACTTTTTTAAATACTTGGCTGGAATTGATCCTGATGCTGTTGAAGAGGATACTGTCTTTTTACTGTGGGGAGAGAAGTTAATCCCTCCAGATTTTTGATATGCCTCCTGAATATCTCATCTAAAACACAAACCCATAAACTATATTGAATTCGCTGCTTGGTAAATGCTCTAAAAATCTCTGCAATTTCTTTTTCTGTATTTTTATCAAGCCTTGGAATCAATAACTGTCCCAGACTTGATTTTGAAATGCTTACAGTCCCAACACCATGAGAAATTAGTTTTATTAATCGTTGTCCATAAGAGCTTGCCATCCATGAAGTTATATACCAAGGATTGACTCCTTCCTGTGGAGTCAGGATATGTATCCAATCATCTGCCTGGGCATTTATATCACAATCAAAAACAGCTACTCGTCCACAACATCCCACTCCAACCCGAACAAAAAGTATTTCTCTCTTCCTTATTTTAGCCTTTAAAGAAAACGAAGGATTATCTGTAGTTATAAAATGTCTTACTTTATCTAAATCCAGTCCTGTAACTGGCAGAAAATTTTTTGCAACAATCAATTGATAACCTCCATCTTTTGGCTTGGGGTCAAAGATTCTATCTTTCCCGTATTTAACAAAACCAGTTCTAAATTTTATAAGCTCCCCAAGATAAATCCAATCCGGTCTTTTACAAAGTTGTCTCGCTTTAGCAAATGCTAAATTCTCTGGTCGCCAATCTTCTATATTTTTAATCTCTGCCTGTTTAATGGAATTCTTGTATTTGCCTTTAACCATATTAACAGTTTCAGAAAAATTGTTTCCGTTGAAGATGGCATATTTAACACCACTATTAAAAATGGTATTCTTCTCGCCACTTATAATTACACATTTAGAAGAGGTTTTCTTGAATGTATTTCTTGGCAGACTTATTAAAGAATAAATTACTGTATTTGATGCTAACCAATCCCTCACATATCTTTGCGGTCTGGCAGACAAAATACCTTCTGGCAATATGATAGAAAATTTGCCTCCCCCCTTAAGCAGACAAACAAACAGTTCAAGAAAAAGTATTTCTACGGCCTGACTTTTTCTTCCAGAGCCAAGCCTGAACTTATTGAGAATATCTTTATCTGTTACAAGATTATCTTGAGCACTAAAGGGTGGATTTCCTACTGCAAAATCAAAAGAACCTTCCTGTTGTAATAGCACTTTAAGGGCATTGCCTGTAATAAAATTACCTCCTGAAATTTGGGACTTTGCAGAGTTTATATGATTAAAATCTATATCACATCCAAAAATTTTGAGCTCTGGGACTTTTTCTTTTGCTGCCTTTAGAAACACACCATCTCCACAACTTGGGTCTATTATTCTGCAATTCTGATTAGACCTGACAACTCCAATAATTTCAAGCATTCCTGATGCTATATCAATAGGAGTAAAAAATTGTTCAAGGTGCTTTTTTTTGTCTTCCCAAAAAGAGAGTTGTTTTAATGCAGCATAACTACTCAATGCATCGCGAATAAGTATAGGGGCTTCTACAGGATATTCGTAAAGAATTTTTTTTATATCTTCAGGAATCTTTCCAGAAAGAATTTTAAGCTCTTCTTCAGCCGCCCCTAATTTTTTTGCAAGCTTTTTAAGAAGACCTTCTGATGGAATGGATTTATCACGCTCTATATGGCTTATGTAGGTATAATCTATTTGCAAAAGGGTTGAGAGCCTTTTTATGCTTAGCCCCTTTTTTAACCTTAAACTTTTTATTTTTTGTCCAAACGTTTCCATTTTACAAGATTATTTAACATGGGTTGACAAATGATGTCAACCTAAATATTTTTACTAAATTTCTATATTAATGAATGAATTGAAATTATGAAATTAAGAGGTTATAATCTTTTACCATGGCATTGAAGATAATTATTGACGGATACAATCTATTAATGACATCTGACAGATTC
>MHDI01000004.1 GCA_001804915.1 Nitrospinae bacterium RIFCSPHIGHO2_02_FULL_39_82
TGGAATCCCAATGATGGTCATCATCCGGGCTACGTTGAAACAGGTAGACAAAAGTGAGAGTTCCGCATCTACTCCTTTTTTACCCCGTAACAAAAATTGCCCTGCTCCTAAGTTCCGTTTCATGTGTCCAAAGGGTAATTCCACTTTTTGTTTTCGTAAGCGGTAGACTTCTTGCCCTTGAGGGCTATGGTAAATATCTTCAAGTCGATCTTTGAGCGATTCTTCCGCCATGCGGACAACCTTTCTTCCGTCTCTGGAGGTAGTACAAACGCCAAAATGAGGACATCCACGGCAGTCTTTACCGGCTGACTTGTAAGCCATTTTCCTGGCACTTGAAAAGGCTGCGCCAACGTATTTTAATCTCTTCCCTTCGGGGCAAATATATTCGTCTTTGTCGGAATCGTACTGGAATTGCTCTTTGTCAAATGGTTTTACCGGATGAATGTTATTCTCCTTTTGTGCTTGTTTCTGGGTAGGCATAACAACCGTGATGTCTTCGGACACTTGATTTACATCCTTAAAGCTAAAATACCCAGAGTCGCTGCACGCCTGCCTGGGTTTGTTGCCCAGGTTTTCACTGGCATGGCTGAGTTGATTGTGAAACTGATTGAGGTCGTTATTTTCACTAACAGCTTCGCCTGAGGCAATCAAACCATGCTTCTCATCAACGGCAATTTGGGCATTATATGAGGCATGTGTCCCCTGACGTCCTTTCGCTTTTACACACTCCTAATCGGTTGTGTTGATGGAGGACTTCCCGCTCTCTTTGAGGGTCTTTGCAATATCATGGATCGTTGCCTTTAGTTTCTCCTGATCCATAAGCTCCTCTTTTACCCTGACCAAAGACTCTTTTTCCTCTTCCTGCTTATCCATACGCTCTGCCTCATCCACTAACCGGTCTATGTCCTTTGAAATCTTTTCAAGCCGGGCTTCGCATCTTTTGTCTGTCCAGGTATTATTGATGGAGGCGTTTGCCCTAAACTTGCTGCCGTCAATAAATAAGGTGTTGCCCTCTATGAGGTCAAGTTTTATACACAGTCTTACGCACTGTTTGAGGACGTTTTTAATAGCTCCTTGATTACACTGAAAATATTTGATTGTAAGGAGATTATACCTTAATATTATTTTTCTTTCATCTATTAATGCTCGCTATAAACATGTTTTTCCATTTGACCCAGTCTGTTGATTCAGGAATGGCAAGATTGAGATGTAAAAATGAAATATGACTGTAAATTCTGCCATAAGGAATAGCATTTTATAGAAGCAAGATTAGCAAGGGATTATAGTGGGGTGTCAGTAAACCACCGTAAATAAATTCAGGATTGTTATTTCTTATCACGCCATATATCTATCCTTTGTTAAGACTCTATCAATCAGGTATTAAAAAGATAACTACAATAAGCGGGAATCAGCAAAATTTCTATTTTTTGTAAGTTTTATGATAATATTGTTTTTATGAATATTAGAAACTTTTCAATCATCGCACATATAGACCACGGAAAATCTACACTTGCGGATAGACTCATTGAGCATACAGGCGCCCTTTCTCATAGGGAGATGAAGGAGCAGGTGCTTGACCAGATGGATATTGAGAGGGAGAGGGGGATTACCATAAAGGCACAGACTGCAAGACTTAAATATAATGCATTGGATGGAAACGAATATATTTTAAATATGATTGATACCCCCGGTCATGTGGACTTTTCATACGAGGTGTCAAGGAGTCTTGCGGCATGTGAAGGCGTCCTCCTCGTAATAGATGCTACTCAGGGTGTTGAGGCTCAGACCCTCGCAAATGTCCATCTTGCCCTTGAGCATAATCTTGAAATCATTCCTGTAATTAACAAAATTGACCTCCCAAGTGCAGACCCTGAGATGGTAAAGAAACAGATTGAGGATATTATAGGTATTGATTCAAGTGATGCCATACTTGCCAGTGCAAAGGAAGGGAAAGGGATAAAAAATATTCTTAAGACGATTGTAAAGAGAATACCACCTCCAAAGGGGAGCAAAGACGCTCCTTTAAGGGCGCTTATTATTGACTCATGGTATGACTCCTATCAGGGTGTTGTTATGCTTGTCAGGGTATTTGAGGGTGCTATAAAGACTAATATGAAAATGATGCTCATGTCCAATGGAAAGATATATGAGGTCAGCAGGCTCGGTGTATTTACTCCAAAGGATTTGAAGGTAAATGAATTATCTGCCGGTGAGGTTGGCTATGTTACCGGTGCCATTAAGAATATACAGGATGCGAAGGTTGGAGATACAATTACCGATTCTGAAAGACCAGCGGAAAAGCCCCTTCCAGGCTATAAGGATATAAAACCGATGGTATTCAGCGGTATATATCCGGTGGACAACTCCCAATATGAATCTCTGAGGGATGCACTTGAGAAGCTCCAGTTGAATGATTCATCCTTAAAATTTGAGCCTGAGACCTCTATTGCACTTGGATTTGGCTTCAGATGCGGGTTTCTGGGATTGCTGCATATGGAGATAGTTAAGGAGAGACTGGAAAGGGAATTTGACCTGACACTTATCACAACTGCCCCTACCGTTGTCTATAAGGTCGTTGATACGAAGGGAGAGATAGTCTATGTGGATAATCCATCAAAACTCCCTCCCCGGAGTTATATTGAGAGAATAGAAGAGCCTTATATAAGTGCGACAATAATAACTCCTGACGAATTTCTCGGCGGCATACTTAAGCTGACGCAGGAGAAAAGGGGAAACCAGAAGGGAATGGAATATATCGGAGAGAAGAGGATAATGATTACCTATGAGCTTCCTTTGAATGAAGTGGTTTTTGATTTCTACGATAGGCTTAAATCTATCTCCAAAGGTTATGCATCTATGGATTACGAATATCTTGACTATCGCCCCTCCAATCTGGTTAAATTGGATATACTCTTAAACAGCGAGCCGGTAGATGCACTCTCTTCCATAATACACGGGGAGAAGGCTTACTATTATGGGAGAAAACTGGCAGAAAAGCTGAAGGAGATGATTCCGAGACAGATGTTTGAAGTGGCAATCCAGGCAGCAATAGGAGGCAAGGTTATAGCAAGGGAGACGGTAAAGGCTTTGAGAAAAAATGTTATTGCCAAGTGCTACGGCGGTGATATAACAAGGAAGAGGAAACTCCTCGAAAGACAGAAAGAGGGGAAAAAACGCATGAAACAGATAGGCAAGGTTGAGATACCACAGGAGACCTTTCTTGCAGTGCTGAAGACTAAATAATTCATACTGAAAAATGACATTTTTCAGTATCAACTAAATAAGTGTGAGAGGAGAATTTTATAATGGAGAAAGTTGAAAATATTGAAAGGGCATCTGTAACAGAACAAATGAAAAAGAAATCTATTGTAAGGGAATATGTAGAGGCAATAATAATTGCCCTTATTCTTGCACTCATTATAAGAACATTTATTGTTCAAGCCTTTAAGATACCATCAGGTTCAATGATACCTACGCTTCAGATAGGAGACCATATCCTGGTCAATAAATTTATATACAGATTTACAGATATAAAAAGTGGGGATATTATTGTTTTTAAATTTCCAAAGGATGAAAGCCGTGATTTCATAAAAAGGGTTGTTGGTCTCCCGGGTAATAAAATAGAAATAAAGAACAGAAGAGTATATATAAATGATAAATTGACAGATGAAAATTATGCATTTCATGAAGAAGAAGGAGGCAGTTCGTATCATCCGAGGGATAATTTTGGACCCATTACAGTTCCTGAAAATAAATTTTTTGTAATGGGTGATAACAGGGAAAATAGCATGGACAGCCGTTTCTGGGGTTTTCTGGATAAATCAAAGGTAAAAGGAAAGGCATTTATCATCTACTGGTCGTGGGACAATGCAAATTTTGGTATAAGGTGGAATCGTCTTGGCATGATGCTAAGGTGAATAATTTCTACTTCATCTCCCTCTGAATTGACCCTATCTTGTCATTTACAGTAACATTTCAGTAGCAATAGTTATTTAAAATAATTCTTGACAATTTTACATAGGTATATTATTATTTTTCATTATGGATTTTTTGGATAAATAGTGTGTAGGAAGATGGAAAAAAAAAGGGCTAATAATGTTACCGAACATATCGGTTCCACCCCGCTGGTAAAACTAAATAGAATTGTTCCGGAGAATTATGCAAATATCTATGCAAAAGTTGAATATTTTAATCCGGGGGGGAGCGTTAAAGATAGAATAGCCCTCGTCATGATAGAGGATGCTGAAAGGAGAGGGGTATTAAAAAAGGGAAATACTATTATTGAGCCTACAAGCGGCAACACCGGCATAGGGCTGGCAATGGTAGGTGCGGTAAAGGGATATAAGGTTATACTCGTGATGTCAGAAGATATGAGTGATGAGAGGATGTCTCTGTTAAAATCATATGGTGCGGAGATCAAACTTACAAAGACAAAGTTAGGTATGCAGGGTGCCATAGACAGGGCAGAAGAATTGATAAAGAGGCATCAGGATTATTTCATGCCTCAACAATTTAATAATCCTGCAAATCCGGAGATTCATAGGAGAACTACTGCAAAGGAGATATTAAAAGCGATGGGGGATGACCGGATTGATGTGCTTGTGGCAGGTGTTGGGACAGGAGGGACTATAACAGGGGTAGGTGAGATTTTAAAGACAAAAAATCCTGATATTAAGATTGTTGCGGTAGAACCAAAAACATCTGCAGTTTTATCAGGTGGAAAACCAGGACTCCACATGATTCAGGGGATAGGTGCTGGTTTTATACCAAAGGTTCTGAATCTTAATATTATAAATGAAATTGTTTCCATCAGTGATGAGGATGCCTTTAATACGGCAAAGATTCTTTCAGGAGAGGAAGGTCTCTTGGTTGGTTTCTCGTCAGGTGCGGCATGTCTTGCCGCCCTTCAGGTAGCAAAAAGACTGGGAAGCGGGAAAAATGTAGTTGTTGTATTTCCTGATACAGGGACGAGATATTTCAGTTTTCAGAAATATTTTGAAGGACATTGAAATAAATAGATTTTTCACCGCACACTAAATAATGCCGAGAAAATTATGAGCTATGTTAACGGTTTAAAATGCAGAGAATGTGGAAGGGTGTATCAGAAAGAACCTCTCCATGTATGTGAATTCTGTTTTGGCCCTTTAGAGGTTATCTACGATTATGATAGGATAAAATATGTATTGAGCAGAGAAGTTATAGAAAAAAGACCGAAGAATATGTGGAGGTATAGAGAACTTCTGCCTATTGATGGAGACCCACAGGTAGGCAGAGATGTAGGTTATACCCCATTAGTCAGGGTCAATAATCTGGCAAAGGTATTAGGTGTTAAAAATCTTTATATTAAGAATGACAGTGTAAACCATCCTACTCTATCTTTTAAAGACAGGGTAGTGGCAACTGCAATAACAAAGGCAATAGAGTTTGGATACGATACTATGGCATGTGCATCCACAGGTAACCTTGCCAATTCTGTAGCTGCCCTATCATCGGAAGGTGGAGTAAAGAGTTATATATTTATACCTGCAGACCTTGAGAAGAGTAAGATACTTGGAACACTTATCTATGGGACGAACCTCATAGGTATAAACGGGAATTATGATGATGTGAACAGACTCTGCAGCGAAATAGCAGCCAATTATAAATGGGCATTTGTCAATATCACTATCAGACCCTATTATGGTGATGGTTCAAAGACATTCGGCTATGAGATAGCAGAGCAGCTTGGCTGGAGGGTGCCAGATAATATAGTGGTGCCTGTTGCAGGGAGTTCCCTGATTACAAAAATATGGAAGGCATTCAAGGAGTTTGAGATGCTTGGTTTGATTGGTAAGGTAAACACAAAAGTTTTTGCTGCTCAGGCATCGGGATGCTCACCAGTAACAACGGCTATAAAGGAGGGGAGAAATTTTATAAAACCTGTAAAACCCAATACCATTGCCAAATCCATTGCAATCGGAAACCCTGCCGATGGATATTACGGGATAAAAACCGTTAAAGAAAGTGGTGGTTATGGAGAGGATGTTACAGATGAGGAAATCGTGGAAGGAATAAAACTGCTTGCCAGGACAGAGGGTATATTCACAGAAACTGCTGGAGGGGTTACCGTCGCAGTTACAAAAAAACTTATTGAACAGGGTAGGATTAAAAGGGACGAACTTACAGTTATTTCAATTACAGGGAATGGATTAAAAACACAGGAGGCAGTTGCGGAAAAGGTGGGAAGCCCTATTATCATTGAGCCTCGTCTGAGTTCATTTCAGGAGAGGTTTGGGGGAAAAATTTAATATTAAATTTATAGGAGGAGAGATATGGCAGTAAAAGTCAGGATACCGTCACCTTTGCAGAAATTGACAAAAAATCAATCGGAAGTTACGGTTAATGGAAAAAATATAAGGGAATTGTTTCTGGATTTAGAAAAGCAATATCCGGGAATAAAAAACAGACTTTATGACGAGAGCGGAAACCTGCGGAGATTTATAAATATCTACATAAATGAGGAGGATATAAGGTTTTTAAAAAATGAAGACAGTGAAGTGAAAGATGGAGATAGTGTATCTATTATACCAGCAATAGCGGGAGGTGGTTGTGTCATCCTTTACAGAAGAGCAGATTTACAGATATAGCAGGCATATAATCCTTCCTGAGGTTGGAGGAAAGGGGCAGAAGAAACTTTTTGAGGCAAAGGTTCTGCTCCTTGGGGCAGGAGGTCTTGGTTCACCGGCGGCAATGTATCTGGCGGCAGGCGGTATAGGAAATCTTGGGATTATCGACTTTGATGTTGTAGATATGAGTAATCTCCAGAGACAGATACTGCATGGTGTGGAAGACATAGGCAGGTCAAAGGCTGAATCTGCCCGTGATACTATAAAATCCCTGAACCCTGATGTAAGGGTAGAAATTTATAAAGAAAGGCTTACATCGGAAAACATATACAGGATATTTGAAAAATATAACATTATTGTGGATGGTTGTGATAATTTTCCAACACGATACCTTGTAAATGATGCATGTATCATATCGGGTAAAACCAATGTCCATGGGAGCATATTCAGGTTTGATGGACAGGTTACTGTATTTAAGCCGATAGAGGGTCCATGTTACAGATGCCTCTATCCTGAACCTCCTCCGGCAGGGATGGTCCCAAGTTGTCAGGAGGCAGGGGTATTGGGTGTTCTACCGGGGATTATAGGTACTCTGCAGGCAGTAGAGGTAATTAAACTTATACTCGGAACAGGAAAACCATTGATAGGCAGGCTTCTCCTTTATAATGCTATGGATGCAGAATTCAGGGAAGTTAAATTAAGAAGGGATGTTAACTGTCCTGTATGCGGCGATAACCCTACAATTAAAGAGCTAATAGATTATGAAGAATTCTGTGGAGTGGGAAGACACAGTTAAGAGTTAAAAGTTATGAGTTATGAGTTAAAAGAAAAAAAGCAAAGGCTTGGGATTCTGCTTACCACAAGTCCTGAAAGCGAAAATACCTTTACCGTCATTAAGCTAACTGAGGCTGCTCTCTCATCAGAAAGAGATGTCCATATATTTCTAATGTGTGATGGAGTTTATAACATTAACGACAGGAATTTTGTATCGCTCCTGGATAAGGGGGTAATAATAACATTATGTGCACACAATGCCTCAGAAAGGCTGTTGGAAAAGAGGGAGGGGATAAATTTCGGCAGTCAGTATGACCTTGCTTATATCGTAAACGAATCGGACAAGTTTTTATCATTTACATGAAAATGATTACACAGATTAATAATCGGTGTAATCATTTTTAAAATCTGTGTAATCTTTGTTTATGAAAAAAGTAACGGTAGTCCTACAGAAATCACCGTTTAATACCTTAAGAAACTCTGAGGCGCTCAGAATGAGCCTCGGTCTTACACTGGCAAACAATGCAGTCAGGGTTGTATTTGTTCGTGATGCAGTATACAGTCTTCTTCCTGCGAAGCCTGACGAAATTAAATCACCAGCCTTTGGCAGACATATTGAGATGCTCAACACTTTAAAATGCAGAGTTGTTGCAGAAAAGGAATCCATAGAAGAAAAGGGTATAGGAGAGATTAAATATAATATAGAGGTGAAGGACAGAAAAGGGGTTATTGAGTTGATAAAAGATAGCGACTCTGTCATTACATATTGAGGTTATCATGGCAACAAATACATATGCAGTGGAAAAACCTGTTATTCAGAGAGTGGATGAATCAATCCTTCAGAGGATAGGTAATACACCTATTGTCAGGATAAAAAATCTGGGAAAGAAGTTCAGGAATGTGGAAATATATGCCAAGCTTGAATGGTATAATGCAGGCGGCTCAATAAAGGCAAGACCAGCCTTGAGGATGATTGAAGATGGAGAAAAATCAGGGAAACTTACAAAGGACAAGATTATACTTGACTCTACATCCGGAAATACCGGTATAGCCTATGCCCTGATAGGGCTTGTAAAAGGATACAGGGTAAAACTTGCTATACCGGCAAATGTATGCAAAGAGAGAAAGAGACTTATGGGAGAGGTTTACAAGGCAGAACTGGTGGTCTCAGATCCGCTGGAAGGTTCAGATGGTGCTATAAGAATGGCCCGAAAAATATTAAGTGAAAACCATGACAAATATTTTATGCCTGACCAATATAACAATCCCTCAAACTGGAAGGCTCATTTTGATACTACGGCAGTTGAGATATACAGGCAGACAGAGAGTAGGGTAACCCATTTTATTGCAGGAATAGGGACGGCTGGAACTGTTATGGGAAGCGGCAGGAGACTGAAGATGTTCAATCCGTCTGTAAAGGTATATGCAGTAGAGCCTGCAGAGGCACTGCACGGAATAGAGGGTCTAAAACATATGGAGACATCAATAAGGCCGGGTATATACGATGAGAATTTTCTGGATGGCAAGATAAGTATAAAAACAGAAGAGGCATATGAAATGGTCAGATTGCTGCAGGAGGAAGAGGGGCTTGGTGTCGGTCATTCATCAGGTGCGGCTATGAAGGGTGCGCTGGTATTGGCAGAGAGGATAGGTAAAGGA
Organism: Nitrospinae bacterium RIFCSPHIGHO2_02_FULL_39_82; assembly: GCA_001804915.1. GTDB lineage: Bacteria > Nitrospinota > Nitrospinia > UBA9942 > UBA9942 > PLOWO2-12-39-15. The sequence continues at coordinate 9,039 of MHDI01000004.1, forward strand.
GTAATAGCTACTGTTTTCCCGGATAGCTGTGAGTGCTATGTAACAACAGGTAATTTTCAGAGATACTCAACCTCACAGAAATGAAAATAGTTCATATATTAAGGGATGCAAATAATACTTATGCAATAGAAACAATCACATCTCATGGAGTTGATAATGAGGTTGAATTGATTCTTATTCATAATGCTGTCTATTTGAAGGTTAGTTGTGCAGGGATAAAGACTTATGCCTGCAAGGATGATGTGGAGGCAAGAGGAATAAAACCAATGTGGGAAATACTTAGTTATGAAGGGATTATAAAAAAGATATTTGAGTCTGACCTTGTAACATGCTGGTAGAAAACAATGCTCCAAAAACCTTTTTCTTCACTTAATTTTTCTTCTGCCCTAATTTAGAATTTTTTTAAAGAAACGGAAGAAAATGCGGTGTAAGGAAAAGTTTTTATATCCACCGGAAAAAGTCGTTCAGAAAAAGGTTTTTGGAGCATATTTAACAAAATGAAAATTGACAGGATACTTAATATCAAAGGGGAAGTTTGTCCATATACCTTTGTCAGGTCAAAGCTGACTCTGGAGGAGATGGAGCCAGGTCAGATACTTAAAGTAATTGTAGACCATGAGCCTGCTACAAAAAATGTCCCACGCAGTATGGAAAATGAGGGTAATACAGTCCTTGACATCAGCAAGATTAATGAAACTGATTGGCAGATAATTATTAAAAAGGCTTGAGGAAACCCATGGCAAAAAAATATGTATTACTAACCTTTCCGGAAAATCTTATAAAAGAACCCATAATACACAGATTAGGTAGTGACTTTAAGATTGTTCCGAATATTCTAAAGGCAAAGGTCAGTTATACAGAGGGATGGATAATATTAGAAATGAATGGTGAAAAAGAGGAAATAGAAGGTGCAATAAAGTATCTTAAAAGCAGAGGGGTCGTCGTTGAGGCGGGTGGAGAGGAGATACTTAAAAGGGAGGCGGGAAAGAAAATAAGTAATGTAAGGATTCATCTGACATTTCCGGATATAGAGAGCCGAAAGCCTGTCATATATGAGATGGGGAAGACATACAATGTAATTACAAATATAAGAAGGGCTGATATGACGGAAAAGACGGGCTGGATGGATTTAGAGATAAGCGGTAGTGATGTGGATATAGATAAAGCAATAGACTACCTGAAAAATAAAAAAATAATGGTAAGCCCTATTGAGGGGGATGTAATAGAATGAAGGTATCAACAAAAGGACAATATGCTGTGAGGGCAATGCTTGACCTGACAGCTCAATCGCACAACTACCCTGTCCCGCTGTCAAATATCTCCATAAGACAGGAGATATCGCTCCATTATTTAGAACAGCTGTTTGTGAGACTTAGAAGGGCAAGACTTGTAAATAGTATTCGTGGACCGGGTGGTGGATATGTCCTTGCAAAAAAGCCGTCAGAGATAACAATAGGAGATATCCTCAGGGCGGTGAATGAGGACATATCTATATCTGAATGTGCTGATTTAAGCAACAGGAAAAAATCACTCTGCGATAAGGTGGGAGATTGTGCTGCCAGCATTATCTGGCAGAAACTTGCAAAACATATTGTAAATATGCTTGATTCAATAACACTTGATGCCCTTTCTAAAGAGGATAAGAAAAAGGTAAAGGAAAAAACACTGAAGCACAGTTTCGCCTTCAGTATATAATTGATTGCTATCATAACATCGTATACTGATTCTTAATGCTCTGAAAAATCGCCGTTTTTAATACCATAAAATAACTCAACTGCCTCTTTCATTGACTTTGGAGTTTTTTTGCCTTCGGGATTTATTTCTCTAAGTTTGCACTCTTTTAGGAGTAAGGCGTCAATTGAGATAAATTTTTAAAATACATCTCAAATTCTGACTTCAAATCATTCCACGACATGGGCTTCAACATTGCAAGTTCAGGTTCTGATTCAGCATCCTCAAAATATACAAGGCTTCTTACGATATGCCCGATATCTCTTGTGCTGAATTTCTGAGTGTATAGTTTTAGATAATCTTCAAGGGGTTTGAAAAGTTTTACAAGAAAATAAAGGTCAGTAAAATCTTTCCTTGATCCACGGGAGGCAATTGCTGAAAGCTTCATACAGGCTATATCATCAGGTCCAGCCATTCTCATGCCATACACAGGATGCACAATTATTGGCTGCAACAAGGGGTAATTGTATCCAAAGAAGCTAACCTGAATGTTATCTACATTTAGATAGACTGTTTCAATGGCAGTGGATGTTACACGAAAATCAATATTTGCAGATTTAAACCTGCTAAACAATATCTCAGGGTCTCCAAGTTTAGATATAAACCAGTCAAAATCTAGGGATTGACGATGTCCTATTTGAAGTGCAAGGGCTGTTCCACCAGCAAGGTAGAAATCGGCACCTGATAAGGCTTTAGACATCTTATGTAATAATCTTTTCTGGCTCTCCGGTAGTATGTTTATGGGAATAGCGGGTTCTCCATTCATCTTTTCTCTCTCTTGCAGATTTTACCCATTCGTGCCTTATTTCAGGCGTCAGATTACATATAAATGCCCAGTAATTTAATTCACGAGGGGGGAGTATATTTTTCCCTCTTTTCTCAAGAAAGTCTAAAATCTCATCTCTACTGTAAGTATTTAAAAGCCATACCATATCAGCCCATCTCCCCATTTCCATGATACGAGCCATAATAAGAGAGGCATGTTGATAAGTATCAATCTTTTCAGGCTCATATTCCCAGAATAGAGAAAAGAGGGACTCAGGTATTTTCATGATGAACACTCATAAATTAACAAATGCATGAAAATTGAGATTTTCTACCCCAGCCCTTCGCTTCTGAAAGGGTTGAGGTGAGGTTTTTTCAGAGCAAATTTAAAATATATTATCATAAATACTGGATGAATAGTAGCTGTAAATGATTTTTTAAAAAGGGATAGGGGAGAATTCGGAGGCGGAGTCAATCAGCGATTTTGACACAAAAGAGCGGAGGAGTTTGCTTGAAACCCCCTTTTTCTGAGGCATCAATTCCGCTTCTTTGACC
>MHDI01000005.1 GCA_001804915.1 Nitrospinae bacterium RIFCSPHIGHO2_02_FULL_39_82
TTTTCGGTAATACCTTTCATGCTATCCGCTATTCCCATTTTTATTCCTCCTTTCAATTCCTCTTATTGCTTACATTTTTGCTGCCCGCTTCGAGCATTGATATTAATTGCTTTTGGTGAAGAGGTAACCTTTTTTCTCTAAAGCCACTGAGCATTTTGGCTACTTCTTTTTTTCTTTTTCTTTGAAGAGTCAATCTCTCTTCTCGCTGGACCTTAAATTCCTTAAGCATTATTTTGAAATCCTTAATCCGAAGATTACCCCCTTTCGCTAATAGTTCGCGGAGGCTGACAATCAATTTGTTGTGTTGTTGCTGAAACCTCTTTAACTTAGAAGTAACTCCTTCCTTTCTCTCTTCTTGCTTGCTAAGGAGATCTTTAATTAACGCTTGGAATTCCTTGACCCTTTCAGCTTCACCTCTGGCAAGGGAATCTTTAAACTTCCCTAAGCTTTCCCTTAAAGCCTGCGCCATAGTCTTCTGCTCATTAAAATAGCCGTTTAACAAATCTCGCACTTCCTTTTCCCGTTGTTCCGAAGCCTTCAAGATGCCCTGCATCATATTGTCAAAATCTTTCTTCCTGAGATGCTCATTCTTAGCGAGGATATCTCGAACCTGATTACCTATCTTTTCTCTTTCCTCTTTAATATCAGCGATAGATCCCTGAAAGTCGCCAAGAATGGAATAGACAGTATCAAAAATTGAACCTATGCTTTCAATCCTTTCCTCATAGGAAGAGACAATATCTTCCACCACGTTTTTTAAATCTATCACCTCTGGCATCTTTAATTATGCTCCTTTGACTCTTTGGGGAAGGAAGGAATTTCTTGGCGAATCGTGCTTTCTGGCCTCCATGATATGCGGAGCATAAGGATGACCCGGCAAGAAGCCCTTTTTTACCCCGTGTGATGTTTACTATCTAACGGGGTTGACCTTATCCTTAGGCTGCTGTTGCGGTTAAACCAATCGCCTCAGCATACTTCAGGTAAGTCTCTACTGATGCGACAACTACTCTTGCCTCAATCGCGAGTATCTCAATACCCACTAAAGAGACTCTTACCCAGGCATCAACCACCACGCCCTTGTCCAGGATACGGTCAATAACTTCAACCAAACTACTGGAACCAATCGCTTTTTCTACTGCCATGATATTCACCTCCTTTCATTTTGGATTCCGCTAAAAGTGGGGACAGTCCCGATTCTACGCCCTTGATAACTTCCTTCAGGGACCGTAAATCTGGGACAGTCCCTATGAGCGGTTAATTCTTATTTAACAGCATTAACTGTGCCAAAGGATATTTAAAAACAAAAATAATTTATAATTCTTGGGGCACTTTTGATTTTAACAGGTTACGAAATGACAAATAGAAAAGATTTTGGATGGACTCTAAATTAAAAAAATTAACCAAAGAAAATGGGACATATTTGGGACAGAAGTGGACAAAATTGTCATGGTTTGACTACCGTTCACCATGACACTGAGCAAAACCGAAGTATCACAGTTTTAAGCTTTTTATCCTGCGATAAAGGGTTTTCCTATTCATGCTAAGCAATTTTGCCGCCTTGAACTTATTGTAACCTGCCTGAACGAGAGCCTTTCTGATTAATTTGCTCTCCACCTGTTTAACCGTATCGTCAAATGAAGCATCTATATCTAATGTCCTCGCCAAGTTAAGTTCATTTAGGCAGTTGTTCATCTCTTCAGGTAAGTCGGTTGGCAAAATCTCATCTGACTCAGTTAATAACACTGCTGTTTTGATTATATTTCTTAGCTCTCTGACATTGCCCGGCCAACGATAATTAAGTAGAATTTTCATCGCCTCGCCCGATACCTTTTTAACTGTCTTATTATATTCTTGATTTGCCTCATCTAAAAAACGTTTGGTCAAGAAAGGAATATCTTCCTTTCTTTCGCACAAAGGGGGAAGATAGATATGGAACTCATTTAACCTATGAAAAAGGTCTTCTCTAAACTTGCCTGCTTGGACTACCTCATATAGTTTAGTATTTGTAGCTGCGAGTATTCGGATATCTATCCTTATATCTCTCTTACCGCCTAATCGCTGGAGATTCCTTTCCTGAATCACCCTTAAAAGTTTCATCTGCATGGCATCGGTGAGATTGGTGATTTCGTCTAAAAATAGTGTTCCGTTATTGGACTGTTCAAACTTTCCTTCTTTTCTATCATCAGCTCCTGTAAATGCACCCTTTTCATAGCCAAAGAGTTCGCTCTCAATCAATGTCTCAGGGATGGCGCCGCAATCTATTGCCACAAAAGGTTTATCTTTACGCAAACTTTTTTGATGGATTAGCTGGGTTATAATCTCCTTACCTGTACCACTCTCTCCCTGAATTATCACTGTCATATTTTTCGGAGCAATAATCTCAACCTGTTTTAAGACCTGTTTTATTTGAGGACTCTCTCCCATAACCTCTTCAATTGCAAGCTTTTCCCCTAATTTTCTTCTTAAGTTCTTGACTTCCCGGCTTAAATCTTGGGTTGAAAGGGCTTTTTTAATAATTAAAATTAATTCTTCATTATCAAATGGCTTAGTAATATAGTCGTAGGCCCCTAATCTCATTGCCTTAACTGTATCCTTTACATCACTGTAAGCAGTAAGCATAATTACGATTAGGTCCTTATCAATTTTTTTGGCCTTCTCTAAAATCTCTATTCCGTCCATCCCAGGCAGCCGCATATCCAATAAGACTAAATCGGGGCAATTACCGCGAAGTATTTTGAGTGCCTCTCTTCCATCTCGTGCATCAATAACATCATAACCTGTCTCTTTTAAAATATGGGAAAGACTAAAACGAATATCCCGGTCATCATCTACAATAAGAATCTTCTCCACCCCGTTAGAAACCTCCGTTTTATCGACCCCGTTAGAGTTTCTAACGGGGTCCATCGTAATCTACACCTTTTTATGAAACCCTTATACTCCTTAATATATCTTGCTCGCTAAACGGCTTGTCAATAAACCTGTTGACTCCTAACTTCATTGCCTTTTCTTTGGTATCTTCGCTGCCATAGGCAGAAATAATATTTACAACTGTGTCAGGATTGAGCTTTTTAATTTTTGAAATAAGTTTCATTCCATCACCATCGGGCAATTTTAAATCCAAAAATACCAAATCAGGCAAACTCCTTTTTATACTCCTTAATGCCTCTTTCCTGGTAGTCACACTTGCTGCATTATATCTTCGTAAAATTAATGTATCACTCAAAAGCTTGCAGAGATCCTTTTCATTATCTATGATTAAAATATTTTTTATCTGGCTGCTTTCAGTTAACCCCGTTAAAGAACTTTGCTCATCGTCGGTGGCTTTCTCTAACGGGATTATTGGTTTTCTTCTTTTGAGCTTTCTTAATTGGGCTTTCTCATAGCGTTTAAAATAGGGGGTAAGCTCCTGGAGTTCTTCGGGTTTTCGCCAACCAGAAAAGCCACTTTTCCAGACCACTACCTCGCCAGGTTTTATCTTACCAGTAGAAATCCAGCACCTTAGCCGACTATCCAATATCTGCCGATATATACCCGCACCCCTTCTAATATCCCATCTTATCTCTGCCATAAGTTACCCTCCCCCCAATTTTAGCTTTGCTCGGCAAAGAGACAGTAAAAGTTGAGCCTTGCCTTGGTTTACTTTCTACCTCAATGGTCCCACCGTGGCTAACAATAATTCCATAACATATTGTCAATCCCAAACCCACGCCTTCGGACTTGGTACTAAAGAAAGGGTCAAATACTCTAATGATATCTTTCTCAAAGATACCTCTACCAGTATCTTCAATCTTTACCAAAAAGGAATTTTTATTAAGTTCAGTCAATATTCTTAATGTTCCGCCTTTAGGCATAGCCTCAATGGCATTAAGGATTAAATTTGTAAAAGTGCGATGTATCTGCTCCCGGTCAATCTTTAACATAGATGCCTGATGGATAAAGTTTTTAATTATTTTTATTCTTTGTAAGTTAATCCTGGCTTTATTGAATTCCAGGACTTCTTTAAGGAGCTTATGGATATTATAGACTTGAAGATTAAGTTTTGCTGGTCGTGCAGAGTTTAATAACTCAGTAATGAGAAAATTTATCCTTTCTGTATTTCTCTGGGTAATCTCAATATATTTGGACCCTTGCTCTCTTAGATTAAGTAACTTCTTGATTTGTTGTATTGACATAGAGACATTGGCTAATGGATTTCTTATCTCATGGGCAATGCTTGCGGCAATTCTACCTGTAAAGGCAAGTTTTTCTGAGCGAACCAAATCATCTTTACTTGTCTGCAGCTGCTCATAGGAGGTCTTGAGTTCTTCCTGGGATAGAGTAAGTTTGCTAATCAAATCTTTAATCTTACTTATATCCCTGGCCATAAAAACGAAGCCATCCGGATAGAAAACTCTGGCGGTGATATTAACACTTACGAGAATTCCCTTACCTTCCTTGTTTAGATATATTAGTTCCTGCTCCGGTAAAGGAATTTTATTTTTCAAGTCAGCCATGGAGAAGTTCTTGCAAATTTTTTTAAAAGGTAACATAATTAGATCTTCTCTTTTATAACCCAAAAGTTTAAGACCTGCCTGATTTACTTCTCTAATCTTACCCGCTTTATCTACCACAATTACACTATCTAAAAGGTTATCTAAAAAATCCTTCTCTTGGTCCATTGCTTATAATCCCTTCAAATGATGTGCTGCTTCGGGTAACTTTGAAGTTATTTTCTCTCAAGACACCAGATATTTATTTAATGCAAACCATATACCATTCAAATAAAAATTAAATTAGGTGTTCGCTTCGCTCACACTAACTTTGATTACAGAGATTAAGTTTAGATTGCAGAGATTTTAATCTCCGGAATCTTTTTATAATCTGTGTAATCAGGTATAGGATTGAATTTCCTATACTTTTAACTAATTGGTAACTTTTTTTCGCTTCCGTTAATTTCGGAAAAGTTTTTATAATCCACCGGAAAAAGTCGTTCAAAAAAGTCATTTTTCAGTGTGAACTAACTATACAATTTTGGGGATAAGCTGTTCAGAAAGGATTTTCTTTTATGTAGTCAATTCCATAGCTATGGAGTATTTCCATAGATAGTCTTTTGACAGGAGCAGAACAGGTTTATGTTATATTATATTTCTTTATTTTTACGAGTAGAGTTTTATAATCTATTTGTAATATAGATGCGGCTTTTGTTTTGTTGCCATTTGTCCATTCTAATACCTGCATTATTGCCTTCTTTTCTGCATCTCTTATAGTAAGTGCAGAGACCTCTTTAAGTGGTAATAAAGTGGTTTTGCTTTTATCCTCAAATTTATCATAAGATAAAAATTTTAAATTTTCCTGTCTAATTATACCGGTAGGTGATTGTAAAACTGATCTTCTGATAACATTTTTTAATTCCCTTACATTGCCGGGCCATGGATATCTTTTTAAATAATCTTCTGCCTCGTCAGTTAATTCGTATACAGTTCTGTTAAACTCTTTTGCAGCCTCCTGCAGGAATTTTCTGGCAAAGAATGGTATATCCTCAATCCTCTCTCTGAGAGGGGGAATTGTGATTATAAACTCTCCGAGCCGAAAAAACAAATCTTCCCTGAATCTTCTATCTTCTAATTCCTTTCCTATATTCTTATTTGTTGACGCAATAATACGAACATCTACATCAATTTCTCTTGTACTGCCGAGGGGACAGATCTTCTTTTCGTCGCAGACTCTCAGGATTTTAGATTGCATATGTGGAGACATATTCCCAAGCTCATCCAGAAAAATAGTGCCGCCATTGGCAATCTCAAAATACCCTTTTTTACTTCTTTCAGCTCCTGTAAAAGCCCCCTTTTCATATCCAAAAAGCTCACTCTCAATAATAGTCTCAGGTATTACTCCCATATCCAATGTTACAAAAAGAGCTTTTGCCCTTCTACTGATATCGTGCAGTAAACGAGCAGTTATAGATTTTCCCACACCTGTCTCTCCTTGAATAATTATAGAAAAATTGGTCTCAGCCACATGATATATTTGCTCTATTACCCCCCTTATAGCCTCTCCGCTCCCTAATAATCCTTCGAGGTAATTTTTAATGACAGTACTCAGCCTTTTCACTTCCTTTTCTAACTCTACTCTTTCAACTGCCCTTTTAAGAACTATTATGAGGTTATCAAAATCCAGTGGTTTTGTTATGAAGTCATAGGCACCGAGTTTTATAACCTTTACAGCCGTTTGAATATCTGTATAGGCGGTTATGATAATAATCGGAATCTCGGCAGATATATTTTTAAATTCCCGGATTGCATCAATACCGTTCATACCAGGCATTTTAATGTCAAGAAGAACTGCATTAAATATCTCCTTTTTGAAAATCTCCAGAGCATCCATTGCACAGTAAGCACCTTTTGGAGAAAAACCATTATTTTTAAGGACCTCACTTATTATATATACAATTTTTCTATCATCATCAACTATAAGTATCTTATTAAGAGAGTCAATCTCTTTTTTAGCTAAAATTCCATTCTGGTTCTTTTTATCCATTAAGAGACCCATTTCCTTTCCTAATCATTTTAGTAGCTATTGCCTTAAATTTCAACCTAAATAATGCAGGGTATTTCTTTTAAAGGTATTTTAATGGTAAAATGTCTGAAAAATGATTAATCCTCAAAATTTCTCAAGACGTATTTTAATTATCCGTGCTGGTGCAGTAGGTGATGTGTTAATGGCAACACCGCTAATATCAGCGATTCGCAATGTATTCCCAAATTCATATTTAGGTTTTCTGACATCCAGATATGCCATGCCGCTTCTTCAATATAATAAGGAAATAGATGCACTTTATGACATCAAGTATCGTAAGCTGCCGTACTGGATAAGCATGGAAAAGCAGAAACTTGTAAGAAAAATGAGAGAGGAAAGGTGGGATGTAATATTTCTGCTGGAGAGCAATCCTCTCTTTGCCGCTCTGATAAAAAAGTTTAATGCAGAAGCTGTTTATGGCTTTAATCCCCCTCCACCCCCCTTTATGAAAGGAGGGAAGGGGGAATTTAATGGAATACAATTTTTACCAGATTCTCATGTTATCTCAAACTTTCTTAAACTGGGTTCTCTGCTCGGAAAGGATTTAAAGGAATTTCCAATGAAGATATGCTGGCCTGATAGCATATCTGAAAGGGTTAATCTGCTATTGAGCGGATTACCTGCCAATTCACCAAAGATTGCAATTCATGCAGGCTTTGGTCCTGCAAGGAAAGGGGGGAAAAGGGCAATCGGTATAAGAAGCTGGCCCATTGAGAGATTCAGGGAGACGATTTTAAGACTTCACGGGGAGACCTTCGCCTCATTCGTTCTTACGGGGACATTAAAGGAATTTGAAATAAATGAGGCAATCGGGGAAGGATTAAATGTCCCTATCTTGAATCTGGCAGGGCAGACAACCGTTCCCGAACTGGGTGCATTGCTGAAGGAGATGGGCATGGTAATATCAATAGACTCCTCTCCCGCCCATATAGCCGCTGCTGTGGGAACACCTTTAATCGTCCTCTGGGGACCAGCAATAGAGGCTAATACAAGTCCGAGAAGCATTAACTCCCCGGTTGCAATAATAAATAAACATCTCCCCTGCAGCCCATGTTATGAAACACCAAGAAAGGATACCTGCAAAAACAATATCTGTATGCAGGCGATTCAGGTAGAGGAGGTTGTTGCAGAGGCGATTAAACTTTTGATAGAACGCAGATAACACGGATTTAACTGATTTTCACTGATTTTAATATGGAATTACTTCATAAAGATATCACTGATAAAATTTTAAAGGCATTTTATGATGTTTACAACATACTTGGTTGCGGGTTTTTGGAAAAAGTATATGAGAACGCATTGTTTCATGAATTAAATGAGATGGGGTTGCTTTGTGAAAGACAAAAATCTATTAATGTTTACTACAAAAACAAAAAAGTTGGGGTTTACTTTGCTGATATAATAGCTGAGAATTGTGTAATCATTGAGATTAAAGCTGCTGAAGTAATTATGGAAGAGCACAAATATCAATTAATCAATTATCTAAAGGCAACTGGAATTGAAGTTGGATTATTGCTAAACTTTGGAAAAAAGGCAGAATTTAAAAGAAAAATTTTTTCAAAGAAATCTGTGTAAATCCGTAAAATCAGCGTCATCAACGTTCTATAAATGAAAAAGAGACTCCTGTCATATACAAAACCCTACTGGGGAAGACTTACAGTTGGCATGCTTCTGGCTATTGTTGTCTCTATTGCCACCGGAGCCGCTGCATGGATTGTAAAACCTGTCCTTGATGATGTCTTCGTAAGTAAAGATGCCACCATATTAAAAATCCTGCCTATAGCATTTATCATTATTTATGTTGTTAAAGGTTTGGCAAGGTATGGACAGTCCTATATAATGAGGGCTGTAGGGCAGAAGATTATAATGAAAATAAGAAATGAACTTTATGAACATATACAGAAGATGCCCCTCTCCTTCTTTCATAACACACCATCTGCTATACTTATGTCAAGGATAACAAATGATGTAACTATGCTGGCAAATGTCTCATCGCAGGTGATAGCCGATTTTTTCCGGCAGTCTTTTACTTTGCTTTTACTATCAGGTCTTACATTTTACAGGGAGTTCAGGCTTGCCGCTATTGCACTGATTGTCTTGCCATTCATTACAATTTTTATTGTAAATATTGGAAAAAAATTGCGGGAACTCAGCCGCAGAAATCAGGAGAAGATAGGGGACATGAATATAATCCTCCAGGAGACATTTACAGGAAATAAGATTGTAAAGGCATTTGGAATGGAACAGTATGAAAATATGAGGTTTAAAAAAGAGAACAGAAAATTGTATGACATAAGCATAAAAGAGGCAAAAAGATATGAAATGGTATCACCCATAATGGAAGTCTTCGCTGCAATAGGAACGGGGATAGTTATATGGTACGGCGGATATCAGGTAATAAAGGGGACTACAACACCTGGAACATTTTTTTCCTTTCTGACAGCACTGATAATGATATATGAGCCGATAAAAAAATTGAGCACAATGAACAGCGTTATTCAGCAATCTATGGCAGCAGCAGAGAGGGTATTCAATATGCTTGATGCAGAGATTGGAATTGTCAGTAAAAACGATGCAATAGAACTAAAGGAATTTAAAAACAAAATAATTTTTGAGGATGTATGGTTTCAGTATAATAGTGACAATGGAATGGTCCTCAAAGGCATAAATCTGGAGGTAAAAAAGGGGGAGATAATTGCCCTGGTTGGAAGCAGCGGGGCAGGAAAATCTACACTCGTTGATATGATACCGAGATTTTATGATACTACGAAAGGACGCATAAAGATAGAAGATTACGATATTAAAGATTTAACCCTTGCCTCCTTAAGAAGTCATATAGGCATAGTAACCCAGGAGACAATACTCTTTAATGATACGGTGAAAAATAATATAGCCTATGGGAGGGTTGATGCGAGCAGGGAAGAGATACACAGTGCAGCACAATCCGCATATACCCATGAGTTTATAATGGAAATGTCAGAGGGATATGATACCATTATAGGTGAAAGAGGTGTTAAACTTTCAGGAGGGCAGAGACAGAGGATATCAATAGCGAGGGCTATACTGAAAAACCCATCTATTCTTATACTTGATGAAGCCACCTCCTCTCTTGATACAGAATCAGAAAGAATGGTTCAGCAGGCTCTTGAGAATCTCATGAAAGACAGAACCACCTTAGTAATTGCCCACAGACTCTCAACAGTCCTCAATGCCGACAGGATTATTGTTATGGATAGCGGGAGGATAGCTGAAACAGGAAGACACGATGAGCTTATACGCCTCGGCGGGATTTATAATAAACTCTATGAGATGCAGTTTAAAGAATAAGATACTTTATATTTTTAACATTAAGAGAAAAGGAGAAAAATGGAAAAGAAGGTTCTTGCATTTAGTGAATTTGGTTTAAGCGACGAAGTACTTAAGGCAATCTCTTCTATTGGTTTTGAGGAGCCAACCCCCATCCAGGAAAAGACAATACCTCTTCTTCTTCAGGGGAAGGACATTATAGGTCAGGCACTGACCGGGACAGGAAAAACGGCTGCATTTGGCATCCCGATTATAGAGCATACTGACAGGACAAAGCATGGAGTTCAGGCGATAATACTTACACCCACACGGGAGCTGGCTATCCAGGTGGCAGAGGAAATGAATAAACTCGGCAGCTTTAAAAGGATACTTGCCATACCCATCTATGGCGGGACATCAATTGAGAGACAGATAAAGGCACTTAAAAAGGGTATGCACGTGGTAGTTGGAACACCTGGAAGGGTTATAGACCATATAGAGAGAGGCACCTTGAGGTTGAGGGATGTAAAGACAGTTGTCCTTGATGAGGCAGATGAGATGCTGGATATGGGTTTTATAGATGATATCACTACCATCCTTAAAGAGACCCCTGTAGAAAGGCAGACTCTCTTATTTTCTGCCACCATGCCTGAGAAAATACTTAAGATTGCGAAACGATATATGAGGTCTCCTGAAAAGGTAAGGATATCTACTGATGCTCTTACTGTTCCAGAAACAAACCAGATATTTTATGAGGTCAGACATGACAGGAAGATGGATGCACTTTGCAGGCTGATAGATGCCGAGGACTCTGACCTCTTTCTTGTATTTTGTCATACCAAGAGAGAAGTAGATGGAGTTGCATCAAACCTGAAGCTCAGGGGCTACGATGCTGAGGCAATCCACGGAGATTACAGTCAGGCACAAAGAGATGCAGTAATGAAAAAGTTCAGGGAGTCAAGGATAGATGTCCTCGTGGCTACCGATGTAGCAGCGAGGGGTCTGGATATAAGCAACATCTCACATGTAGTAAACTACAGCATACCACAGAATCCCGAATCTTATGTCCACCGCATAGGAAGAACAGGAAGGGCAGGACGAAAGGGGGTCGCTATTACATTTGTAACTCCTTATGAGGATAAACAGCTCCGTCTTATCCAGGCTGTGGCAAAGACCAGAATCAAAAAGGAAAAACTTCCCACCATAGAGCAAGCTCTGGAGAGCAGAGTTGAGGCACTAAAGGAAAAGGTCCGGGAATTTATTGCTGGTAAAAGGTTTGGTATATTCCTGAATATGGCAGAAAGGCTATCAATAGCCGGGATAGAACCCATTGACCTGGCAGCAGCCCTTCTAAAGTTTCATCTTGAAGGATTAGGCAGGGAACCGGAACGACAAGAAGGATTGTCTCTTGATGATACAGGGGCTGTCCCCGGAATGGTCAGGCTTTTTATAACCGTAGGCAAGGAACAAAATGTCAGGGCTGGTGATATAGTCAAAGCCATAGCAGAGAAGACCAATATCCGGGGGAAAGACATAGGGCGGATAAATATCTTTGATAAATTTACATTTGTAGAAGTTCCGAGAAACGAAGCTGAGAAGGTTATAGAGGTAATGCACCAGAGCATAATTTCAGGACGGAAAGTTGCAGTTGAACCTGCAAAACCACGCAAATAATTAATTGATTCTGAAAAATGACCTTTTTCAGTGTGAACTAATTAATCATTTCACCTATACAGTGTCATGAATATATTACTCCTAAATCCTCCGGGGAAGAAATTATATGTAAGGGACTACTACTGCAGTAAGACATCAAAGGCAAACTATATCTACCACCCTATTGACCTGCTTCTCCTGAGCGGCATATTGGCATCAAGGCACAATGTAGATTTAATAGACGCCATTGTAGAGAGGCTCTCTCCTGATGACTGCCTCAATAGAATAGACATTAAGAGACCTGATGCAATCATAGCCCTGACAGGTGCCGTATCAATCAAAGAGGATATACCTTTTTTCGAAAAATTAAAAAAGAGGAGCGGTAATATTCCAATATACGTCTCTGGCGATATATTGATGGAGGATGGGGCAGAATTTCTTAAAAAGGTGGACTGTGTAGAGGGTATCATTCTTGATTTT
>MHDI01000006.1 GCA_001804915.1 Nitrospinae bacterium RIFCSPHIGHO2_02_FULL_39_82
GTGAGTGATATTCCAGAAATAAGAAAATTGGATACATCGGAAAAGATACTGTTGGTAGAAGATTTATGGGATAGTATCGCTTCGGATGAAGGTGAAGTATCTGTCCCGGAGAGCCATAAGGCAGAGTTGGACAAAAGACTAAGACAATATGAGTCTGCTCCTGGGACCCTTTTATCTCTTGAAGAACTTAAAATGAGAATAGAAAAAAGGAAATGACCTATACCCTGCGATTTCTTCCAGAGGTTGAAGAAGATGTGATTACAGGCTATGCATGGTATGAGAGTAAGTCACATAGTCTTGGCGAGGACTTCCTCCGCATGTTTTATGCATTTGCCAGTGAGATTCCCAGCATACCCCTGCTTTATCCAAGAATTTATGGAAAATTTCACCGCCGTCTTTTAAGAAGATTTCCATATGCTATTTATTACCTCATAGAGGATAACCAGATTATAGTATTTGGGCTCTTTCACTGTGTGCGAGATCCTCGCACTATTAAGGCTAAGCTGAAAGATAGAAAAGGTAGAGCCTCTTAACAAACCGCTTCACTTAACGCTTTGCCGTCATGCAGAGCTTGCAAATATCTGCAAACCCACACATCATATGTGAAAGCGAGCGAAATTATTAGATATATATAAAGGGACTAAAACGATGTGCCGTGGTTTTAAAAAATCGTTCAACTTAGGTTAGAATTAAATCCTTGCCAGCACCCCTTTATTTACTTCATTAACTTTTTCTTTTCCCAATAATAGTTCCACAAGTTTAAACGCAAACTCTATAGCTGTCCCGGGTCCCTGGCTAGTAACGATATTGCCATCCACAACAACTCTTTCATCTGAAAGTTTTTCTTTCTGTAATATGTTCCTGACACCGGGATAACTTGTAACGGTTTTTCCTGCTGTTATCCCGATAGCTGAAAGAACTGTTGGTGCAGCACAAATTGCTGTTACAAATTTCCCTTTTTTATACAGTCTTTCAACTATCTCTTTAATCCTTACATCCTTTTTGAGATTCTCTGTGCCAACTGTCCCTCCGGGGAGAATTATCATGTCAAACTCCTCGTCTTTTACAGAAATAAGGGAGACATCGGTCAAAACTCTGATTTTACTCCTTCCCTCTATTGCCCCATCTACTGTCCCTGCCATTATCACTTCCAAACCAGCCCTTCTTAATATATCTACAACTGCAAGTGCTTCTATTTCTTCAAAACCTGGTGCAATAGGCATTAATATTTTTTTCATAACTAACCCCCGATGAAATATTGTGGTAGATAATTATACCACAACCTGTTTATATTCTTAATAAATTCTAAGTTTACAGTCTAATTAAACTTGACATTACCCTTTTCTCTGATATATTAAAAATCCTATAAGAAAAGGAGAAGCCATGATAAAGGTTCTGATAATAAATGGTCCAAATCTTAACCTGCTCGGTGAGAGAGAAACCGATAAATACGGGAAGGATAATTTGGAGGAGATTAATTTACAACTCCAGAAATATGCAATGGAAATCTCTATTGAACTTGAGACATTTCAGTCAAACCACGAAGGAGAGATTGTTGAAAAAATTCAGAGGGCAAAATATGAAAGTGTCAAATTCATAATATTAAACCCTGCAGCCTATACCCATACAAGCGTTGCCATCAGGGATGCATTGCTATCTGTAAATATTCCAGCCATTGAAGTCCATCTCTCAAACATATATAAGAGAGAGGAGTTTCGTCATCATTCAATGATTTCCGATATAGTGATAGGGCAGATAACCGGCCTTGGCGCCAAAGGATATTTCCTTGCCCTTGATGCGGCAAAGGATTATTTTCAGGGGGATTGAATTAATAATAGAATAAGGAAGGTAAGAGAAAAAGTTAATGCTAATAATGCAGAAGGTTTTGTCTCCTTTAAAAGAGAGAATATCAGATATCTGACAGGATTCAGCGGTTCCACAGCTTCTATCATTCTGACAGAAAGGGAGGCATTTTTTTTAACCGATTTCAGATATAAGACCCAGGCAGAGGAGGAGGTAAACAGGGATTTTGAAAAGCGGGAGTGTAAAAATATCATTGAGTCATTATCAGAATTAATAAAATCTCTGAATTTAAGAACAATAGGATTTGAATCAAGTCTTCCCTACTCTACTTATGATGAACTGAGGGATAAATTAAATTCAGACACATCTGCTGGCAGAACCACTTGCCTCGTTTCTACAAAAAATTTAATTGAGGATATAAGGATAATCAAAGAACCTTCAGAGGTGGAATTCATACGGCAGGCAATAGGAATTATTGAGAGGGCTTTTAAAAAGACAAAAAAGACTATAAAGCCAGGATTGACAGAGAGGGAGATTGCAATAGAGATGGAATACAATTTAAGAAAGGAGGGGGCGGAAGGGATACCCTTTGATATAATAATAGCATCGGGTGAAAGAGGCGCACTGCCCCATGGCATAGCCAGCGAAAAGATAATAAAAAATGGTGAACTCGTAATAGTAGATTTCGGCTCACAATATAAAGGTTATAACTCAGACTGCACAAGGACACTGTCGGTAGGTAAACCTGATGAAAGGCAGAAGGATATCTATAAGATAGTCTCCATGGCGCAGAGAGAGGCAATCAACTCTGTTAAACCCGGTTTAAGGGCATCAGAGATTGATGCAAAAGCCCGAAAGTTCATAACAAATGCCGGATACGAAGGCAACTTTGGACACAGCACAGGGCATGGTGTTGGTCTTGAGGTGCATGAAAATCCAAGAATTGCCGAGACAGAAAATGATATAATAAAAGAAGGAATGGTCTTTACAATTGAACCTGGCATTTATATTCCCAAATGGGGTGGAATCAGGATTGAAGATATGGTAGTTGTAACAGAAAATGGTTGCGAGGTCTTAACCTCATCAATTGAAAAGGAGTTTGAATAGGAGAAAATATGATTTCAACAACAGATTTCAGAAACAACATGAAGATTGAATACGAAGGAGACCTCTATGTAATTGTAGAATTCCAGCATGTGAATCCCGGCAACCTGAGGTCATTCACACGGACAAAATTAAAGAGCTTAAAAACAGGACAGGTTATTGAAAAGACTTTCAGGACAGGTGAAAAATTTGAAATACCAGATGTAGAAGAGAAGCAGATGCAATTCCTTTATAAAAGCGGGAATGAATACTATTTTATGGATACCGAGACCTATGAACAGCTATCTCTGACAGGGGAACAAATAGGGGATAGCATAAATTTTCTGAAGGAAAATATTATTATCACTATCCTTTTTCATAATAATATACCAATCGGCATCACTCTCCCTATATTCGTTGAGATGAAGGTAATAAAGACAGAACCAGGCTACAGGGGAGACACTGCCACAGGTGCCAGCAAACCTGCCACCATAGAAAGCGGTGCTGTAGTTTATGTACCATTATTTGTAAGTGAGGGAGAGATAATAAAAATTGACACCAGGACAGGGGAGTATGTGGAGAGGGTAAAATGATTGAAAGGGGGTTCAATGGATATTAAGGAAATGAGAAGGCTTATTGACCTATTTGAGAAAAGTGGCATATCTGAACTGGAGATAGATGAAAAGGGAACAAAGGTAAGACTCAGAAAAGGAGGCGGAGGTCATGGTGAAACCCCTTCACAAAGGCATGCTCCAATTTCACCACCACCATCTTCACCAGCAGTCCAACATAAGTTAGAAGAGGTAACGGCAGGTATAAAGCATAAAAAGATAATTCCCAAAGGAGATAATTATATTATTGTAGATTCTCCAATGGTAGGCACATTTTACAGTGCACCGTCTGAGGGAGCTGAACCCTACGTGAAAGAAGGAGATATTGTTGAGAAGGGGCAGACCCTTTGTATCGTAGAGGCAATGAAGCTGATGAATGAGATTGAATCGGAGGTGGGCGGGAGGGTTGTTTCAATCCTTATAGATAATGCCCATCCCGTTGAGTTTGGCGAACCAATGTTTGTTATAGAAAAAGTGTAATCCCATTTTATTTTAAACTATGTTCAGTAAAATTTTAATTGCCAATCGCGGCGAGATAGCATTAAGAATCATACGGGCATGTAAGGAGCTTGGGATAAAAACCGTTGCAGTTCATTCAACTGCAGATGCCAATTCACTGCATGTAAGATTTGCCGATGAGTCTATATGCATAGGACCTCCTGAAAGTGTCAGGAGTTACCTTCATATTCCATCAATAATAAGTGCGGCAGAAATTACAGGTGCGGTTGCAATACATCCCGGTTATGGGTTCCTTTCTGAAAACCCTTCACTTGCAGAGATATGTGAGACCTGCGGGATAAAATTTATCGGACCAACGCCTCAGAATATCAGACTCATGGGCAATAAGGTCAAGGCAAGGAATACAATGCAGGAGGCGGGGATACCAATTGTTCCCGGAAGTCCAGAAAGGGTGGAAACTGCAGACGAGGCAATAGATATTGCCGATAAGATAGGGTATCCGGTAATACTAAAGGCATCAGCAGGCGGAGGGGGAAGGGGAATGAGGATTTTGAAAAAAAGGGATGACCTCCGTGATTCTTTCAGTGTGGTTCAGGCGGAGGCATCAGCTGCATTTGCCGACCCTCATATATATTTGGAAAAATATATCGAGAAACCGCGGCACATAGAGTTTCAGATAATAGGAGATGAAAAGGGGAATATCATTCATCTTGGTGAAAGGGATTGTTCAATACAGAGGAGGCATCAAAAATTAATTGAAGAATCACCATCTCCAGCCATAAGTGCAAAGTTAAGAAAGGAAATAGGGAATTGTGCAGTAAAGGCAGCACGATTCATCAATTACCGAAGTGTGGGAACTATAGAATTTCTCCTCGATGGAAACGGTGACTATTATTTCATTGAGATGAACACCCGCATACAGGTAGAACATCCTGTAACAGAAATGGTAACAGGCATAGACCTTATAAAGGAGCAGATAAGGATTGCTGCCGGAGAAAGACTTAAGATTAAACAAAAGGATGTAAAGATATTTGGCCACAGCATAGAATGCAGAATAAATGCAGAAGACCCCGACAAATTTACGCCATCTCCTGGAAAGATAACTGCCCTGAACATCCCGGGAGGGCCGGGAGTAAGGGTTGATACTGCCGTATATTCCGAATATACAGTTCTTCCACACTATGATTCCTTAATAGCAAAACTGATAGTCCATGGGCTCGACAGAGAAGATGCAATTGCAAAGATGAACCGTGCATTGGAAGAGTTTCATGTTGAAGGAATTAAGACCACCATACCCTTTCATAAAAAAGCCCTCTCCCATAAAGATTTTTTAGAAGGAAAATTCTGTACCGATTTTGTCGAAAGATTGAACAGCAAAGTGTAAAGTTCATATGCCAGATTACGATGTAATAGTTATAGGTTCAGGTATAGGTGGACTGACCTCTGCCTCTTTATTGCAAAAGCGGGGATTAAGGGTCCTCCTGTTGGAGCGAAATCCAACAGCAGGAGGATTGTGCAATATGATTTCAAAAAATGGATATAGGTTTGATACGGGGACTTCTCTCTTCTGGGGTTTTGGAGATGGGGAGGTATTCCACTGGCTATTCCATGAATTTAATATACAGAACATACTTTCTGAAACAGAATCACTTATCAGAAAAATTGAACCGGGACTACAGATAATCCTGCCCAATCACAGAGTGAATGTATATTCAGAGCGGGAAAAATTTTATGATGAAATAAAAAGAGAATTCCCTTCAGATTTAGCGAATCTTATGAAATTCTATCAGGAATCAGACAGAATTGAAGGGGATATCTTTAACATATTGGGTAATAGACATCCATATTCTTTTAAAAACCATTACCAGAAAAATAATAAGGGATTAAAAAGACTTTATACCCTTCTCTCAATTCTTTTAAAAAAAAACAGAAACATTTTTCAATTATACAACAGAGGCAGCCGCACCGATTCCACCTCAGAGATAGAGATATTCATTGACCTCCAGCTTATCTTCTTTTTGCATAAAAGAACAATCCAGACATCCCTACCCCTGTCATCGGTTATTTTAGGAATTCCTCAAAGGGGGATATATGGGATAAAGGGAGGGGCAGCGGCACTGGCACATATACTGGAGAGGGAGTTTATAAAATATGGAGGGAAGGGAGTCTATGATTCTACTGTGGAAGAAATAATTATAAAAAAACGCAGGGCATGCAGTGTGAGAGTAAGAACTAAAAATTCGGTCAGCGATATTGGAGGAAAATGGATTATCGCCGATACACCTGTTTCAAATATTGAAGAAAATTTGATAAAAAAGAAAAAAAAGAGGCTGCAATTTTCAAAGATTGATAAAAAAATGGGGCCTGCCCTTGTGCCATTCTCTGTGTTGCTTGGTGTGGACGAGAAGGTAATACCGGAGCCGATGGGTGAGCATGCAATTATGCTCAGAGATTACGAATATCTGCCAGAAGGAGACAATGTTATCTTTGTATCTGTTAGCCCTTCATGGGATAAGTCAAGGGCACCTGATGGAAAAAGGAGTATAACAGCAACATATTTTATACCTGAAGATAAATCTTCAAAAATTAACTGGGAAATGGAGAAAGACAAAAAAAAAGAAGAAATGATATTATTTTTAGAGCAACTAATGCCCTTTATATCCGATTTTATTGACTGCGCATATACTCTTACTCCCGAAGACTATCAGCATATCAGTTTAAGGAATAATAGGATAATAAGGCCATTTAATAATTACTCCAACATCTATGGCTTTAACGGTCTCCCCTTTAACACCCCCCTTAAGAAGCTCCTTATAGTCGGTGATAATGCCTTTCCTGGTACAGGCATTGCCCATACAGCAAAATCTGGTATAAGAGCAGCAGAATATATATTAAAAAAATATTGACCTGTTCATAGTTTAAAAGATTTATTATCTTCATAAATTCTGAGGCAGTAAAAATGATTAAAAGAATTCAGGGAACAGATGGGGTGAGGAGGGAGGTCAGGTTATCATCCGACCCCTTGGTGAAAGGGATGGCTCCACTTGAGGTATTCATGGAAATGGACTTCATCACAGAGGAGTTTATGGAACTTTACACCTTCTGTCATGTAACGGATTTGATAGAAAGGAGAGAGATGAAGGCTGGTGAGGAAATAGTCATCGGCTGGGACCCCCGCGATACTGAAGGAATATTTACAGCCTCTGCCGTTAGTGGAATCAGGAAGGCAGGTGGGAAGGCAGTAGTTATGGGTATTGTTCCAACTCCGGCAGTTCCCATCTATATGCTCTACAGGGATGCAAAATGTGCATTTATGATTACTGCATCTCACAATCCGAAAGGGCAGAACGGAATCAAAATATTTAGATCAAACGGCTTGAAGTTTTTTCCAGAAGATGATATAAGGCTTGCAGAAAAGATATATGATACTGATTACAATACTATAAGGAAACTCAAGGCAATTGGCGAATTTGAATCTGCCCATGATGACGGGGTTAGAATATTTAAGGCTTTCTTATGCGATTCAAGAAATTCGTGGATTAAAAAACCAGGGATTTTTTCAGAGATTATCTTAATTATTGACCCTGCCAATGGCTCTTTATCAGGGATAGCTGCCGATATTCTGAATACCCTGGGATTTAAGAAAATAATTGAGGTCAATAACAATCTCAACGGGAATGTGAATCTTAACTGCGGCGTGGTAAATCTTGAGGGTATATCTCGTATCATACCTGATATGCTTGAAAGAGGGGCAAGATTTGAAAATAACCAGACCATTAACAATATTTTTGAGATTGGGAGAAAAAATGGTGGGAAAATTAAAAAGAGAGAGGTGGGAGTATCAGGGGCTGTATTTGATGCAGATGGAGACAGGTTTTACCGAATAGATTATAATCCTTTTGATGATACAGTTATTGTGCTATCCGGTGATGAAACTGCATTTCTGCAGGGATTATACCTTATGAAAACAAATCCTGAGAAATATAAAGGCTCCATATATGTAAATACAATTGAAAGCGATATTAATGCTGTTGTTGCCGCTGAAAGATTAGGATATAAAACCATTGTGACAGGTGTAGGTGATAAATGGATACTCAGAGAGGCAGAACGGGCAGCAGGCAGATTTGCAATAGGGAGTGAAGAGAGCGGACATAATATCACAGAAGGATATTTACAAACCAGAGATGGGAGAGACATATCTGTCTTTGCCGGAAATGGATTAAAGAGTGCTATAAATACCTTTGCTGCATCGGAATCAATTTTAATTTCACACTTTGAAAAAGAGGGGATTTCTCCTCTTTATTTTCAGAATCTCCATCACCCATTTGAACCTGGTTTTAAAAAGACATTTTACATTTATAAAACTGATAAATCCAAACTTGCAAAAGGGGCATATCTATGGAAAAGAGTTGAGGCATTCATAAGAAGCCTTATTTTAGAATACTTCGGAAATAGTATTGAGGTCTTTTTGAAAGAGAGAGACGAGGAACCCGATATGCTCTATATGGCAATATATGATAAGGGGGATTTGAGGGGATGCATATTTGTAAGAAACTCGGGGACAGAGGATAAGACAGGTATAAATGTAAGGGGAATGATGGATGATAAAGAAAAGCTGATATCTATAGGTGAAAGGACAATGAATTATCTGATATCGGAAATTAAAAAAGTATCAGAGTGTCAGAGTGTCAGAGAGTTATAGTCTAAAGAACTCTGATAGTTTGATACTTTGACTCTTTGACACTTTTTATTAGGAGGAGGATATGTTAAAAATTGAAGATATATTTGAACATCTGCCAGATTTCAAGCACAAGAGTATATTTGAAGGGCTGAATTATCATTGGGAGGCAATAGGGAGGATTAACAAGTATATGAAGGATTGGTTTAAAGAGATAGAAAAAACAGTCCAACCAAAAATGATAATAGAAGGGATAACACTCCAGGAAGTGAGGGATGAGAAAGATAATCTGATAGATAAGGTATTGTATGTAGGGAGAGAGGTCAAAATAAGGTCAGACCTTTTTTTAAAGGAGATGGGTATATTTATTGGAAGTGGAACTGTGCTGGAACCAACTGCTGTAATAAAGTCTCCCATAATCATCGGTAATGACTGCGAGATAAGACAGGGTGCCTATTTCAGAGGGAATGTAATAGTAGGAGACAAATCTGTAATAGGACATACAACAGAGATAAAAAATTCAATCTTTATGAACCATTCTGAGGCAGGACATTTTGCCTATATCGGGGACAGTATTGTAGGGAGCTATGTAAATTTAGGGGCAGGGACAAAACTGGCAAACCTTCAATTCAGGACTCCCGAAGAAAAAAAGAGCGGGAAAATAAATACAATTAAAATACAAGTAGAAGAAAAAGCTGTAGATACGGGTATAAAAAAGTTCGGCGCCATAATTGGAGATTATGTTGAAATCGGATGCAATGCTGTTACATCCCCGGGGGTTGTCATTGGTAAAAATACATGGGTCTACCCCAATCTTACAGTCAGAAAGGGGCTTTACCCCCCCAACTCTGTGATAAAATCTAATGTGGAAAATATGACAAACCCAAAGAAAATATAGGTATAAAAATGGATGTATCAGTCATAATTCCTTTTTATAAGCGAACTGAATGGATAGGAAAGTGCATTGAGGGATTGATAGAAGAATTAGTATTGTATTTCGTGGTTTGAATATAATGGAATACATTTACCTTAAGCGAGGCTAAAGCCTCGCACTACGGAGTGTAGTGCGAAGCTTCAGCTTCGCTTACCTATTAGTTCCAAAAACAGCCCTTCTAATGTCTTTCGTCTCGGTTCTATTGCAAGAAGGGAAAGATTTTTCGACTTAATAAAGTCTATCAATTGCCATAAATCGCCTTCTGCCACTGTTAACCTTGCTGTATCCCCTTCCCTGTGACAATCTATTCCATGCTTAAAGCATGCAGGGACAAGCTTCTTATCCCCAATTAAACCACTTGAGGACAGGTCTGTAATTTCATTCAGAATTTCATCAGAGATGTTTTGAACTACCACCTCAAATCCCTGAAGACTCTGATGCAGGACATCTGATAGTTTTCCGCAAAAGCGCAATTCTCCTTCAACTATAATACCTATTTTATCGCATATTGTTTCTACATCATGCAGTATATGGGAGCTGAAGAAAATGGTTTTACCCTGTTTTTTCAAATCAAGAAGCAAATCGGCTACCTTTCTCCTCCCAACAGGGTCTAATCCTGAAGTAGGCTCATCAAGGATTAAAAGGTCTGGGTTATTAATAAGAGAGTGGGCAAGACCTGCCCTCTGAACCATCCCTTTGGAGTATTTCCTTATCGGTGTTGATTTTGCCTCTGTTAAATCTAATAACGCAAGCAACTCTTCTGTTTTTCTGGCGATGGTATCATCATCCATCTTATGAATTCTACCCGCAAACCATAAAAGCTCTTCTGCTGTAAGATAATCATAAAATGAAGGATTTTCCGGGAGATAGCCCACCCTCCTTCTTGATTCAGGATTGCTTATATCAATATCAAAGAGGAATGCCTTACCAGAGGTTGGTCGTATAATGTCTAAAATTAATTTGATAGTTGTGCTTTTTCCTGCCCCATTAGGACCGAGAAACCCAAATATCTCCCCCTTTTCAATCTCAAGATTTAAGTGTTTTAGTGCATAGACTTTCTCTTGCACCCTTTTTACATATGTCTTACAAAGGTCAATAGTTTGAATCAGTTTTATCATTTTGATGGAAAATTTAGGTTACTCGTAGTCTTTACATACCCCTCTTTATCAAGATAAAAAACTCCACCATAAGGGTCCTGAGGTATGTCTTTTATAATTCCTTCTTTTACCAATTCTTCCACTCTTTCCGGCATTTTATTGAATTTATCCTTATAGCTATCAACTGCCTTCTCTAAGGAAAGAATCTTTTCTAATGCATCAAGTCTTATAGAAATTGACATTTTAACATTTTCATTCTGTGCATCCTCATACATCTTTTTTAAAAATGCAATAGCAAAGGCCGTTTCATTTACTTTGTAATAAAACTTAGCCGCTATTGGTGCGACCTCTTTATTTATTTTTGCTGCTTCAGAAAACCATTTCGCAGCCTCTTTATTGTCTTTTAAAAAATAAAAGCTATTAAACCCTATAAAAAATGGAATATACCAATCCCAGTTTCTGAACTTCGCACCTCTTTCAAGAATTTTGTTTGCCTCTTTTGGCATTTTAGCATCCCATGCAAGAACTGCCTCTGCAAAATAATATGAATCTATATTATAAGGGTCAAGGTATGTAGAAGCATCCAGTGCCTTATGAATCCAATGCCAATTTGGCATAATCCTTGTTTCCAGCTTATCCCCAAAATAGACAATGGCACGAAAAAATAGAAGTTCTGATACAAGGTTTTTATAATCAAGAGATACAATCTGCAAGACCTCTTCAGGTGGCAGATATAAAAGCGGCTCACCCTTCCTCAAACCTTCCCTATAGCTTTTAACATGAGCGAAAGCAAAGGTATATGCTACAAGCAATAAAAAAAGAATGAGCCAATTTTGAAGTTTTAATCTTAGAATCATAGAAAGATTGCGGAGATTCAAAAAAGATTACAGAGATTTTAACATCAATCTCCTTACCTGACAGCTTTTGTTTCCAAAGTTTATTAATAAACCAACATTATAATTACTTACTTTTAAATAGGATAAGACTTGTGCTTCAAATACCTTGGGCATATTTCCAGTTATAGCTTTGACTTCCACTATCACTTTATTTTCAACCGCCAAATCTATTCTAAGAATTCCAACCTGCTTTTCACAGAAAATTACTTTATATTCTTTTTCTGTTTCGTAATTTAAACCTTCTTCTTTTAAAGTGATTTTTAAGGCATTGTGATATATTTTCTCATTAAATCCAGGACCTAATTCTGAATGAACCTTATAGGTACAAGAAATTATTCGTTCAGTAAGAGGGTCTCTTT
>MHDI01000007.1 GCA_001804915.1 Nitrospinae bacterium RIFCSPHIGHO2_02_FULL_39_82
AATGAGAATAAAAATAAAGAGTATATCTATCCAGTTCATAATTCAATAGTAATTGTATATAAAAGTATATAGAAATTGACCTTCACAAGCAATATTTTACCATCTTTTGTATTTAAGTTGAACAATAACAAATTCTAAATTCTTACTTCTATAGTAGTATTGAGACGGTAATGTTACAGATTAATATTTTTCTAAGCTGTATCAAATTTATATTTTGTGATGCCATGCTGAGTTTTCTCCCAGTAAAAGGGTTTGCTGAAGAGCTGCCAGAGCGCCTTATATGAAGCAAAAGAGTGTATCATCCAGTAAAGTGGGTTCAAAAAGGCAAAGGGTAAAAGTGAGTAATATTTCCTTTTGAATACAGCAACCATATTAAGATATATACCAAGGAAGTTTCCGAAGAGCAGATTAAAAATAGATACATAAAGAACTGCTGGCGGAAAGATGGGGTCAATAAGCTTCGTTTTTGTCAAAATCCATATTACAAATACAGACCAAGTTATAGGATTAACCAGATATGAAAAAGGGGAACCACCTACAAATAGGTTGAAAGATAACCATCCTTTAAAGCCAACAGTCCTGATGAGTTTTATAGGATGTCTTGAATAAACAAGCCAGGTCTGCATATACCCTTTTATCCATCTCGACCTTTGCCTTATAAAATTTTTAATCTTTGCATTTGCCTCTTCGTAAGTCGTTGTATTTATTACACCAATCTTATAACCTTCAGCATAAGACCGTACCCCGAGGTCTGCATCCTCTGTGGTATTAAATGGGTCCCAGCCGCCAAGTTTTCTTAATTTCTCTGTATCAAAGTGATTGCTTGTACCTCCAAGAGGAGTTACCAGCTTAAGCCTATGAAGTCCGGGCAAGAGATAGTCATACCAGTAAGAATACTCCAATGTAAACATTTTAGTCAGGGTATTTTCATCCTTGTTAAAGTAGTTAAGCGCAGCTTGAAAACAAATGTAATCATTACTGCTTTTTTTGAAGGCATTCATAGCTATTTTTAACTGGTTAGGTTCAGGTATATCCTCGGCATCGTATATTACCAGATGCTTCCCCCTCGCAAAGAAAAGGCCATAATTACAAGCTTTTGGTTTTGTCTTTGGAAAGGTGGTTGGGACAATCAGAAATTTCCAGTTACCGGGTGGTTTGTTTTTCTTGGCGGCTTCAAAAGTTTCTTTATCATCCTCTTCCAGAAGGAGTATGATATCAAGCTTGTTTTGTGGATAATCAAACTTTTTTAATGCACCCATAAGTATGCCTATAACCTCAGGCTCTTTATAAGCAGGC
The DNA here is from genome assembly GCA_001804915.1 of Nitrospinae bacterium RIFCSPHIGHO2_02_FULL_39_82. Classification (GTDB taxonomy): domain Bacteria; phylum Nitrospinota; class Nitrospinia; order UBA9942; family UBA9942; genus PLOWO2-12-39-15. Next base: position 1,297 of record MHDI01000007.1, read on the forward strand.
ACTAGTACGGTATATACAGGCAGTTCATCATCCTTTAAAGATTTTATTTCATCGTCTGTTACTGATTTTTCTATCTCGCTCTTAACCCCCTCCAGACTGAGTATTAGCTTAAAGGCTATTGACGCCGTATAAAATAATTGGATTAAAAGATTTATGGTAATAATAAAACTTACGGCATCTAAATATACCCATAGGAGGATAAATAACATAAAAACTCCTAAAAAAATTATTTGCTTTCTGGAAAATACAGAATATGCAGACTCCTCAGGGTTTCTATAAAAAAGACCATAAATTGATTTATCTAAAATTACATCCTTGTACAATCCTTCGGCAAGTTTTGATAAATCTATGTCTGTTATTACTATCTGTATAACATTATCAACTTTGAATCTGCTTTTAACAAAAGATTGGGTTGCTCTGCTATCCGGATATGCAGTTAGTACCGTAAGAGTATTATTTTCCATTTTGTAAGGTAGAATAGAATACTCTATTATTTCTTCATGTTTAATATGTGATAACAGATTTCTATCTATCTCTCTGAGTAGATTTTCTATATCGTTTCTAAAATCAAGCCTATAATGAATAGCGAGAGCCCGGAATAGCTGAATTCTGTTTATGTATCCAAGTGTAGTAAGTATCCACCCAATTCTCCCCTTCGTCTTTTTCTGATAGTCAAGTGCTTCATGCAATTGTTCTTGAGTTAAATATCCAAGCTCCATGAGTATATCTCCGATTTTTTTGTGAGAATCCGTAACTGATTCCTGCATTATACTGAATTCCTCCGTGTTATTACTTAATTGATACTGTGTGAACTACTTATGTAATAATCTGTTTCTATTTATGGTGGTTCACAATGTCCTGTCCAGCGGCAGGCTACCACCCGCTCCGCACGCTTGTTCTGTAAGATAAACCCATTGTCTTTTGAACCACCTCCATTCGGATTGCTGCTCCAGCACCACAACATTACACCATGATTCCATTTGCCCCTCAGGGCATCCAGCCAGAGGTCCAGCACTAATGCCTGCAGCTCCTCATCATGTGGGTACGAGTGGATATCAGATTCATGCCACTCCCACGGATGGAGTTGAGCCCCATGTCGTGAAGGAATACCCAATTCAATAATCCATAAGGGTTTATTATACTGGCGGCTTATTGTCCTGAGTTCACCCACAACCTTGCGGATATGCAAGGACATGGCGTTCCGTTCCGGTACCTCGCCCAGGGAGGGATAAAGGGTAAGCGAGATGATGTCCAATAACTGCCAGTGGTTGAATTGCCTGACCCCCTCTACATTATGTGCTGCATAGGTGAGCTTTCCACCAAAGTGCTGACGGATACGTGCAATAAGTGGCTGCCATGATGTCAGATGAGCAGTTTGATTAAGTTCAGTACCAATTACAAAGATGTCCACCTTCTCCTCACTCGCAATATTTATATAGTGCTCAATTGCAATTGCATAGTTATTAAACCATTGTAGCCAACTGTAATCATCTGTCATCTTAATCATGCCAGCCCAGCTCCCCGTAACAATGATTTGTGGTTTTAGCACCACCTGGAAGCCCAATGCTTTTGCATCACGAATCCCTGCCCTGAGCTGGTCATCTGTTACTTTATCTGTCAGGTGAACATCAATGCTGTCAGGGGCATCCTGCTGCAGAAATGGAACAAATGCAACAGTATTGGCACCGATATCCTTGAGATGCAAAAGTGAGATACGGGATTGGATGCTGTTCATTGCCACCTGATGGTTTTGAAGATAATTAGCACCAATCATTTTGGTTGGTGCTGCACATCCTACCAACAGTAGTACAGCTATCCCACCCCATGTAATATATTTTTTCATGTAAATTATTATATTTTTACCTACAGACTTACACAGACACCATACTCACTGTTTCATTGTCTCATGGTTTCATTGTTATTTAACAATGGAACAATGAAGCAATGGAGCAATAAAACATTTTAAATTTTGTGCAGGTCTGTGGCTAATCAGGTTTTTCCATTTTTTTATAGCTCTGACCAATGTATCGGACAACCGTCAGCCATATAAACAGCAGTCCAAGTACAATCAGCGATAACCAGCGCATGCCTTCAAACCCGGCGAATATAAGTGTCAGCATCAGACTGAACGCCACGGCTATTCCCTTTGCACAGCGCAATATGAAAATGTCTATGAATGCCTTTGCCTGATACTTTTTTTCCCGTTCCACCGGAACATACAACACTTCTTTAGCGGATTGATTAATGGAATAGCTAAAGGCATTGTCTATAGTATTGAGCAGACTTCCCAGCAGAAGCCCCGGCAGCAGAATAAATGCAGATTCTCCTATCATAATTGTAAATGGAAGAAACAATAATGCTGTAGCAACGCCAAAGCGTGTCATTACCAAAGTGGTGAGAAAGAGCTGCAGGATGAGAGATATAAAGTTGGTGAAATAATAAACGCTGGCAAAATACACCTTGAGCTGTTCACCTGAAACGAAGTGTAACACCGTTGAGGTAAACTGGTAATCCATAATTGCCGAAACCATCTCATACAATCCCACCATAGATGCGATACCAAGAATATAGGGTGAACTTATGATAGTGCGTAATCCATTCTTATATCTGCGGGTTGATGCAATACCAGGTGATTCTATTGGAGCCGTCCACTTGACCAGACTGCCGAACCACAAGGCGATTACAGCAATAACTACCAAGAGTCCAGCACAAATCAATGCTGCCATAGGGGGTTCAATCTTCCTGGCATAGTTGGCAACCACAGCACTGCCGAAGAAACCGCCCAGGACGCCCCCTAAGACAATCAACCCATATAGACGGCGGGCGGTCTGAACATCTCCGCTGTCGTTTAAAAAGGCAAAAAAGCTGGCAAGCATAAGTGTAACGAAGATGTCGCCATATAAATAGAACATCCATATAGTCAAATACTCAGCATTGTAAAGCAAGGAAACAAAGGTGATAAAACCAAGTATAAAAAAGATGATAATATACAGGGCTAACTTTTCCCGTTTGAAGCGGGATGCAAGCTTGGCAAATGATAACGCAGCCAGCAGGGACAGGAGCAGATTGATTTCTTTTGCCACCAGCTCAACCTGTGCGGCATCAAGATGCAAGCCCAGCAGCGTTAATCCTGTAACCTGATAGTATCCTACCAGCAGTGTCTTCTTGATAGGTTTGATTAGCCAGTAGATAGAAATGATAAAGAAAAAATAACTGGACATTAATATGGCATGCCAGCGTTCATGTGGACGAAGCAGCCACAACTTCCATACAACATAGGCTGAAAAAAATACACACAGAGGCAATCGCAGTTTCCAGACCCACTCTATAAACTGGGGAAAGAAGATATGTCCCATATATAAAATTAAAAATTAAAATTCAAAAGTTACATCACTCTTCGCAGGCAACAAAGCGTAACACCTTTGATGGAACCAATTCTATCCCCTCTGCCTTTAATACATTTGCGATTGGATTTACAGTCGTTTGCAGATTACGCCAGTTGTGATCTTCCATGGCCCATAGTGATAGCCTATTTTCATCTGTTATATGTTCCCCCAATTCATGGTGTAGGGAATTTTCCTGCAGATAATCAAGCTGCACATTAACTTTGAGAATGGTATCTGGGGTTTTGAGGTCAAGATACCATGTGCGCTGTATGCATTTCGATGGATTGATGTCAGGGGGTAACGATTCTGGAACTCGCTCTGTCTCAACCTCCAATCTGACCCTCGCAGGTTTGTCCAATTTCTGTATGTCAAGCACGCCAATTGGTCTTGCCAGCAATTCCTCCACCATTACCACAGAACTGTCATCAGGCAGTACATCTGCGGTAACACTAAAAATTAGCGGTACTGTCTGACGGCGGGACATATCTACAGGGGTTAATGGTGGGAAGATAAAATATGGCAGCCAATGAGCTGTATTAAACGGTGTAGGTTCAAGGATTAATTTCTTGAGCAGTGGATAACGCCACTGATTGTATAGTTGCAGAGCCTCTACCTGTTGTTCAAAGGGTTCACCTTTTGTACCGGGATAACGTTCGCTGGCTATATCTTTGTCCATAGCATGCTTTAACTCTGCAATATGGTGTCGGAACTCATCAGGGCGAAACCAGGCAAAACCGCCCAATGGCTTTTTTTCCGTAAATAATTTTTCAAAAAACCCTTGCGACTCCATTTCCAGTGTTATCCCAAGGACATGGCTGATGCGATTTTTGAATCGCTGAAACAACTGTTCATTTTTGAGTGTCTTCTCTTTCAGGGAATTGGAGCTGCCCAGCTCAGGCGGATAGAAATATGTATAGTTGTTATTTAAGATATTGCGAGGAAAGGGCAGAACAGGGTCAGCATTACGGCCAAAGGTCAAATCAAAGTCCAGGGGTATAACTATCCACTTGCCGGTTTTCTTACTAAGATAGAGAAAGTAGTTCTTATTGTAGGTATCGCCATTGCTGTTAATGGTATTTACCACCAGATAGTTGATTACAGAATCAACATCAAAATGCTGCGTCAGAAAGCTGTCAAAATGTTCAACAGGGGTTTCGTTAATACCATCAATCAGCTTCCTCATCAAGGTATAATCCCTGTCTTTAGGAGATAGCTTAATCCAGCACTCCTCCAGCCTATTTTGATTGGCAGGACTCATATCACCGCAAAAGACCGTGTCTTCGGAATAGTATAGCTCGCCATCTTTGCCGAGCCCGAGGCGTTCGAACATAGACGGGTCAATCCATTCAATAAAAAGAAAAATACCGATGAATTGCTTATTAATATTCAGACGGAAATATTCCACTCTGGGGGAGACCATACCAAGTGAGGAAATCATGTCCCATGTCAGCCAGTCGCGCATATAGGAAAGGTCGGTAGACATGGAGCGGAGGTATATTTTTTTATTGCCCTGCCATATATTGCCTTCATTGAACTTTATTAAAATGGACTTCTTCAAAAAGGTGCGGGAGAATTGTCCCATCACCTCAACACGACCTGGGATGCGTCTCCCCTCCTCCACTACAGCAACCGGAAAAGTGGAGGTATCATAAGGCTCCTTTCGGAACAACACCTCTGCATCCCGCGGGTCCATTTCAAGCTCAAGAGTCTTAAACTGAACCTCTGCTGCCTCTGTTTGCACCCATCCCGTCACTAATCCAAATAAAAAGAAGAAAATTGATTTTAGATTTACGATTTTTAAAAATCTTAAATTGTAAATCGTAAATCGTAAATCGCAAATTCTATTCATTTTTTCCATGTCATTGAGATGCCGATATGCGGGCCCTCGTTCATGTTAATATTCCTTCCCCACAAATCTCGCTTATAGCTTACATTGATGCCCATTGTTTTATTCAGACTATAATAGCTTAATGAGAACTCCGAGTTAATCTGCTCGTAATGATAACTATCGTTAGGTCCATAGATATCAACCCCGCCTGATTGTCCCCCTGTAAATGATGAGAGTGCCGACAACCTGACTTCTACCTTCCATGCTGGATTAAATACTTTTTTCTCCCATTTTCCATATGACCACAATTCACTGCCCGTATCCCCGCTCCGTAAGGTTGTTCCAAGCCCCATACCCCAGATACCTTGGGTATAAATATCAGACGGCGTTTCGTAGGGGTCAGGCAGCAGACGATAAAAAATGCCTGCCTCCAGCCCGTATTTACCCCTGCCGGGCTGAAAAACGGACGAATCCCATTTCTTTACCGGTAAAATAGCGGTAACCTGCCATGTCCTTCCATTACGGAATATATTGAGCCTCCCCCTTACACCAATCTTAACATTGTCTATCCCACTGTCCTTGATGGTACCATTGTCGTAATAAGTCCACGCTGTTGAGGCTAATAAAGTGTAATAATAAGAATAGCCATACTCATAATATAGATAATAAACCACCTCCTGATGTTTAACAGGGTATTTTAGCAGATTGCTATCGCTCTTCCAGAAACCATCGGCTGTGGAATAACTGACACCGGTAGCCCCTACGGAATCCCCTTCACTCTGCATCCACGCACTTGCATGAATAGTATTTGGAAAGGCGAAAAACGAGACGAGCATGGTGAAGACCACCATGCTATTCTTCACCCGGTTAGAAAGAAAGCCCCACTGGAGCTTTCCAATGGAGTTCACTTGGAACTCATCCAATTGCCCCATTTAGGAAATAGAGGAATCGGATGTTTTATTTTCTCGGTACTCAAAATAAGGGGGCTTATAAGGTTATTGTGTTTTTCTAAATCATTATAATTGCAAATCATCTATTCAACCTTTTCCCGTACCAACTTTTTATTGATATAATATAAAAATGTTATGCCAATAAGAAAAATTGTTAAGATTATGTATAATTTAAACCGGTTCCAGTAATAGCTCATAGACTTGACATCTTTATATACAACTATGTATTTGTCCCCTACTGCATAGCTTGCTATATCCTGGTTGAATATAACAACATTTCCAGTCAGTCTGTTTATACTTTCTCCTTCAAAGGTTTTAAGAAATTCAAGTGCTTTTATATCTTTGTAATAAGAAAGCATAAGTATTTTTGAATTGCCTTTATCAAATGACTGTAAGACTCCAAAACTATCTGAATATTCAGTACTAATCAATTCGGTATTTGTAAGAGGATTTATTATAGAAAATCTTCCCTGGTTTAATTTTACCGGTGTATTTGGTATTTGAGTATTCTGTGGGTTAAGTAAGAGTATCACAAAATCATACCCATTAGAAACTTCCCCTTTCCATTGGGCTATATCTATATTGGATATCTCTTTATTGAATTTCCCTAAAATATCCATAAGATAGACCCCATACTTTAACATATTGCGGTTATCAACCATGATAAGCACATTGCCGGATAAACTTCCTATTACATCCATGATAGGATTTATCTTTTTTCTGTCAACATTATCATGATAAAAGTAAGACAAATCCAGTATAGAAAAAGTCATGTTTGGTATACTTCCCTTGCAATCTCCTCTATCTATAAAATATGAGGCTACTATATTAAGGTTATTGTTATAGCCCCTTAGCAGTTCCTCAGAAATTTTTATATCATACGGATAAATATCCCCCCCTTCTTTTAATTGCGTTGCCTTTATTAATACCCCATTTAAAAAAACCTTTAAAAATGCCCTGTCACTTTCGGGAATAGGTGTATGATTTAAAAGCAGCCTAAGGTTCAGGTTTTTGGGTATGCCCGTAAAAGTAGAATATTTTATTGGTACATTAAATGATAAATCACCAATCCCTGTTGCTGTAAGACTTTTAATACCCATATTTAATAAAGTGGTTTTCGCTCTATCTTTATCATCACCCAAATTTACTGTTGAGTTCTTCAGTGAAGAGGTAATATAAAGTTCCGTCAGAGACTTTTTAAAGAGTTGCACACCCTTTGCTGATACAAACAGGTTTTCATCCTTTACTTCAATATCTCTGCTATAATTTCCTATAAAGATATTTTTCATTCCTTCAAATGGTTCATCGTCTATATGAATCTTAATCTCCCTCCAATCATTCAGCTTATTTAAGTAATAAACAAGGGGTAATACCTCTAAGTCTGCTTCACTATTATTAAAGACAATATTATAATGTTCATCATAATTTTTAAAATAATTTCCTGTATTATTATTTGCTGTATACTCATCATCTATAATAAATTTGCTTCTCTTTCCTATAACCATCCATAAATTTCCAGTAGGCAGATCATAGCATATATCTCCAGTAATGAAAAAATATCCCCTTAAAGTGACTTTTATGTAATTTAACTTTGATGGTTTTACTCTGAAGGATAATGTGGGTTCATACCCAATCTGCTTTATATTTTTTGTGAATAGAGGAACATCGTCCACAAGTATCGTAATCGTACTTCTCTCATCAAGCACACTGGAAAACCTCAAATATGTCTCTAATTCTGCATTTCTAAGTCCTTTATATTTTGGAAAATATAGACTGAACTCTGGTCTTGCACCAGAAAGGTATAAATCATTTGAATAACCCAATTCTTCAAAATAGATAGTCTTTATACTGGAGACAGCACCATTGCTTATGATTAGCTGTGGTATATTAATGCATTTCTTTTTGTAAGCGTAAGGAAACTGTGCTTTAATTTTCCCAATAATTTTATTTGCGCTGAGCTCATTCTCAAAGAAACCAATTAAAACACTGTATAGTTCACCCTTTCTTTCAATACGGGCAAGAGAAAGGTCCCTGACTTCTAATAAAATCTCCTGTGCTCTGCTGAGACTACCATATTCTTCCGCCTGAACACACCACAATTCTTTTACTTCTTCTTCACCATTGGCAGACGTAAGATATGAAAAGGAAATCAATAATAAAAAGATAATTGCAGTATATAAAACTGAACAATTATATCGTTTTATCATATAATTTTTCATTCCTCATAAAACATTTTTATTTTGCTCTTTCCCGTATATTATTATCTTTTCATTTTCAAATATCGGGTAAAAGTTTTTTATACCATTTTCAGCCCGCTGAAAAACTATATCAATATCCTTATTTTTTAAGGCAACCACATAATCTGCAAAGCTTGCAGGATTAGCTAATGCAGGGGTAAATTCATACTGGTATGGAAGTATAAACCTCTCCGGTCTCTTCATTAAATAAACAGCCTGATAGAAAATTGCGTCATTAAGCAGTATTTTACCTTCTTTATCATGCAGTATATTAACTATTTTATCGTATATTTCTACATCCTTATTAAATTTTCCGTATAATGCCATTGCAAATCTTTTCTCTTGCAATTCTTCTGAAACCAGAGCCAGTACAGGGGAAGACACCAAACTTATAAGCAGTACAATAGATAAAATCATCGGCTTAAACTTAGCTTCAAATTCTGTCATTATTAAAAAATATATTATAAAGACGGCTGATGCATAAACTGTATTAGAAAATAGATTAGCATATATAAGTAAAAAAATGATTGTAAATGGAACTATGGATACAAGTTTTCTATCATAGTATATTCCTAAAATACATGGAGTAATTATAAGGGATATATATATTAAATACTTTACCATATAAATCAAGCTGTTAAATAGATTTTCCGACGCTATAATAGCAGATATATTCTGATTTTGAAACATCATTTTGTAAATTCTTAAAAAACCAAAGGCTTCACTCGTAAAAACCCAATTAATATATGCAAAAATACTTAGAAAGATTAAATATGGTGTAAAGAATACGAGAGATATTACCGCAAATTTTTTAATATTTTTTCTAGATAAAAAGAATATTATGATTAAAAACACTGGTATAAGGTAAATTGAATTGAAGTGGATAAAGAAAGTTAAACCAAAGAAGGGACCTGATAAAAATAAATCCAGCGAATAATCATTTTTCATATAACTGTTCAATAATTTAACACTCAGAATTATCAGGAAGAAGTAAAGGTATAAATCAAATCTCTGGGTTGCAAGAAAAAGAATTGGAAATGAAAGAAGCATATATATTACAAGGGGAAAGATAAACCCTGCCGGTTTTATCTTTTTAATGAGTTCAAAAACTATATAAGCACTAATCAGGGAGGAAATAAAGCTCTGGGTTATCAGAATATTTGTATTAAATAGAATAGCCACAAATACCGGTAATGGCGGATATATAAAACCGATATTTTCCAGCCTTGGCGGGACACCTCTCAATGCTAAAAGAGCCTTTTCTCCGAAAAATAATAAATGGGGGTGTATAAAACCTTCTCTAAACAGCAAGTAATTTATTAAAGCATAGATAGAAAAAAATATTATCTGCAATAATATAAATGTATAAAAAGGCGACTTGATATTGATTGTAAAACTTATTGGAATCCATTTTCTTTTATTCTGTTTTTTAGTTTCCAAGATGATTTTAAATTATCAGATATTAAAGAATAGCCTCAGCAGATAAATATAAGGTAATTTAAAAATTTCTAATTTATCTTGTAATCTTTCCTGCTACCTGCATCCTCACCAATGCCTTTTCGAGTGTCGCCTCTGCCTTTCTAAATTCCTTTTCCTCTGTATCCTTTGCCAGTATAGCTAATGCCCTTGCCCTTGCCTCCTCAGCCATTTTTATATCTATTTCCTCAGCCATTTCAGCAGTCTCTGCAAGTATGGTTATCTTTGAAGGTCCAACCTCTACATATCCCCAGCTTACAGCAATGTATCTGGTCTCCCTATCCTTTCTGTATGAAATTTCGCCAATCTTCAGGGTGGTTAAAAATGGTGTGTGACCGGGAAGGACGCCGAACTCCCCCTCCGAACCGGGTGCAGTAACCTCATCTACCCACTCTTTCATTAATAATCTTTCCGGAGTTACTATTTCAAACAGTATCTTATTTTCCATAAAACAAAGAATAGAACGCAGATAACACGGATTTAGCTGATTTACGCTGATATAACTTTTTAAAAATAGAATTTAGATTTTTTTTAAAAATCTGTGTAAATCCGTAAAATCTGCGTCATCTGCGTTCTGTTTAGGCTGCCTTCTTCAACTTATCCGCTTTCTCCATCACCTCATCAAGATTGCCAGCCATATAAAACGCCTGTTCAGGTATATCATCAAGCTTTCCTGACACAAGCTCTTTAAAACCCGCAATAGTATCTTTCAGGGGGACATATCTGCCGGGTGTATTTGTAAATGTTTCTGCTACAAAGAATGGCTGAGAGAGAAATCTCTGTATCTTTCTTGCACGGCTTACTGCAATCTTATCTTCTTCTGATAGTTCCTCCATACCAAGAATGGCAATAATATCCTGAAGCTCCTTATATCTCTGAAGTATTCTCTGAACAGCCCTGGCAGTGCTGTAATGCTCCTCCCCAAGTATATGAGGGTCAAGAATTCTTGAAGTTGAATCAAGAGGGTCAACTGCAGGATATATACCGAGCTCTGAAATCCTTCTTGAGAGAACTGTAGTGGCATCAAGATGGGCAAAGGCTGTGGCAGGTGCAGGGTCGGTAAGGTCATCAGCAGGGACATATATTGCCTGAACAGATGTAATAGAACCCTTCTTCGTTGAGGTAATCCTCTCCTGCAGGTTTCCCATCTCTGTGGCAAGTGTAGGCTGATAACCCACTGCCGAAGGCATTCTGCCGAGGAGTGCCGATACCTCAGACCCCGCCTGGGTAAATCTAAATATGTTATCTATGAATAAAAGAACATCCTGTCCCTCTACATCTCTAAAATATTCAGCCACAGTCAAGGCTGTTAATCCCACTCTGAGCCTTGCACCAGGCGGCTCTGTCATCTGACCGTATATAAGGGCAGTCTTATCAATAACCTTTGATTCCTTCATTTCATGGTAGAGGTCATTCCCCTCCCTTGTCCTTTCCCCGACACCTGAAAAGACAGAGAAGCCCCCGTGTTCTGTTGCTATATTTCTTATAAGTTCCATTATTATAACCGTCTTCCCAACACCTGCCCCGCCGAAGAGCCCTGTCTTCCCGCCCTTCATATATGGCTCTAACAGGTCAATAACCTTTATCCCGGTCTCCAGCATTTCTGTAGTTGTCTCCTGCTCTTCAAAAGCAGGTGCACCTCTGTGAATCGGGTATCTCTCTTTTGCATTGACAGTCCCTGCCTTATCTACAGGCTCCCCGATTACATTTAATATCCTTCCCAGAACTTCCCTGCCAACAGGGACTGAAATCGGTCCACCTGTAGCTACTACCTCTAATCCACGGGTTAACCCCTCTGTTGGTTCCATTGCTACTGTTCTTACAGTAGCCTCTCCAAGATGCTGAGCCACTTCTGCAACAATCTCATCCCTCTCACCCTTTTGGGTACCCCCTTTTTTTATCTTTACTGCATCATAGATGGCAGGGAGTTTACCCACAGGAAACTCAACATCCACTACAGGTCCTATAACCTGAATAACCTTGCCTATACTCATTTTATACCTCCCAAAAAGTAGCAATGAGCAATGAGTAACGAGTAATGAGCGTTTATAATTGTTAATTACTCATCGCTCATTGCTCATTGCTTATTTCAAAGCGTCTGCACCGCTGACTACCTCAATAATCTCCTTTGTAATGGCAGCCTGTCTTGCCCTGTTATAGTTAAGTGTAAGCTTATCTATCATATCACCAGCATTTCTTGTCGCAGAATCCATAGCAGTCATTCTGGCCCCATGCTCGCTTGCTATGGACTCTAACAATGTTCTGTATACCTCAACATCTACATATTTATTAAGAAGTTCATTTAGTATAATCTCGGCAGATGGTTCGTAGAGATAATCAACGGGTTCTTCACCTGGTTTACAGACCAGAGGGGGTATTGGTAAAAGACATTCGGCTACTATCCTCTGCTGAATAACAGATTTAAACTCATTATAGACCAAATAGATACTATCAACACTTTCGGGAATATAGGCATCTGTAACATCTTTAGTAATAATTGCAGCCCTTTGATATCCAGATACCATTAAAGAATCTGCATATTCCTTTGATATGTTATATCTTTTAGCCCTGAAATAATCTCTGCCCTTTTTCCCAACAATGGCAAGCAGTATATTGCATCCCTTTTTCTCTTCCATAAGTCTCAATGTCCTTCTTATAATATTGCCATTAAAACCACCGCACAGACCCTTATCGGAAGTAACTACGATAATCATTACATTTTTTTCTTCACGCCGTGAGAGGAGAGGATGAGCAGATGTATCAACCCTGCATGCCAGACTGCTCATTACATCCATCATCTTTGATGCGTAAGGTCTTGCAGCAATTATAGCATCCTGCGCCTTTCTCATTTTTGCTGCCGATACCAGCTTCATTGCCCTCGTAATCTGCTGGGTGTTTTTTACGCTCCTTATCCTTCTCTTTATATCCCTTAAACTTGCCATAATAAAACAAAGTTAAAAATCAAAATGTAAATATCAAAATTAAGGAAAAGTTTTTTATGGAAAATTAAATACCTTAAATTTGACTTTTGATATTTGATTTTTGACTTTTACGTTGTCAGAAACCTCTCCTTCATCTCCTTGATAGCATTTTTTAGTTTATCTTCAGTCTCACCATCAAGCTGTTTTTTTTCTGCAATCTGTCGTGGGATTTCAGGATATTTACCTTCAATAAGGGAATAAAATTCTGACTCGAATTTTCTGCATTTCTCAACGGGTATATCATCCAGATATCCGTTTACAGCACTGTAAATAATAAGCACCTGTTTCTCCACAGGAATGGGTTTATATTGTTCCTGCTTCAGGATTTCTACCAATCTCTCTCCTCTCTTTAACTGATTCTGGGTTGCTGCATCAAGTTCGCTTCCAAACTGTGCAAATGCCGCCAGCTCTCTGAACTGTGCTAAATCAAGTCTCAATCTGCCTGCAACCTGTTTCATTGCCTTAATCTGGGCTGCACCTCCGACTCTTGATACTGAAAGACCTACATTTATAGCAGGTCTTACACCTGCATAAAATAGGTCTGACTCAAGATATATCTGTCCATCTGTAATGGAGATGACATTTGTAGGTATATAGGCGGATACATCCCCCGCCTGTGTTTCTATTATTGGTAATGCTGTCAATGAGCCTGAACCAAGTTCACTGCTTAATTTTGCAGCCCTCTCCAATAAACGAGAATGGAGATAAAATACATCGCCCGGATATGCCTCTCTGCCGGGCGGACGTCTTAACAGTAGGGAGAGCTGTCTATATGAAGCAGCCTGCTTTGAAAGGTCATCATAAATAATCAGTGCATGTTTACCCCTGTCTCTGAAATATTCCCCCATAGCACATCCGGCATATGGAGCTACATATTGCAGAGGAGCAGGTTCGCTGGCGGTGGCAGAAACAACAATTGAATACTCCATTGCTCCATATTCTTCAAGTGTCTTTACAACCCTTGCAACTGTAGACCTCTTCTGTCCTACTGCAACATATATACAGATTACATCTTTCCCTTTCTGATTAATAATGGTATCAATAGCAAGGGCGGTCTTTCCTGTTTGTCTGTCACCTATGATTAATTCCCTCTGCCCTCTTCCTATTGGAACCATTGAATCTATAGCCTTCAATCCTGTCTGGAGAGGTTCGTGAACAGATTTTCTGTCAATAACACCAGGTGCAATCCTTTCAATAGGACCGAACTCCTTCGTATCAATGGGACCTTTACCATCTACAGGCTGCCCGATTGCGTTAACCACCCTTCCAATAAGTGCCTCACCAACAGGGACCTCTATTATCCTTCCTGTCCTCTTAACCTCATCTCCCTCTTTTATAAATCTATCTTCGCCGAGCAGAACTGCTCCTACATTATCTTCTTCAAGATTGAGAACCATACCCATAACTTCACCGGGGAATTCAAGCAGTTCTCCTGCCATAGCCTTTTCAAGCCCATATATTCTGGCAATACCGTCACCGACAGATATTACCACCCCTACCTCTTTCAGCTCTATACCCTTTTCAAAACCTTCAATCTCCTTTTTTATAATCTCGCTTATCTCTTCAGCCCTGATTTCCAATTTTAAGCCTCACCTCCTCTTAATAGAACGCAGATGACGCAGATTTTACGGATTTACACTGATTCTTTTAAAATCTATTTCTCTATAAGCATATCAGCAAAAATCAGCCAAATCAGTGTTATCTGCGTTCTATTTTTTAAATGCCCTTAATTGATTTTTTATACTGCCGTCAAAGACAGTGCTCCCAATCTGTGTTACAATACCGCCGATTAATTCGTGGTCTACACTTACTTCCAGAATTACATCCTTTTTGGTAACCTCCGTAAACCTTTTCCTTAATATATCTGTCTCCCCCTTATTCAATTCAAATGCCGTTTTTACATTTACCCTCACCCTGTTCAATATTTGGTCCGATAATTCCTCCAATACAAATATTATCTTACCCAGATATTTAATCCTGTCTTTCCTTAAAATAAGATAAAGGAGATTATTTATAGGGGGGGCAGGGTTCAAACGGTTGATAAGTTGTGACAATACCCCTTCTTTAAATTTCATCCTTATGCTTGGATTATAGAATACATTCTTTAACTCATCTGACCTTTCAATCACGTTGGATATATTATGAAGGTCTGTTATAACTTTATTCAAAGATGCCTTTT
The DNA here is from genome assembly GCA_001804915.1 of Nitrospinae bacterium RIFCSPHIGHO2_02_FULL_39_82. Taxonomy (GTDB): domain Bacteria; phylum Nitrospinota; class Nitrospinia; order UBA9942; family UBA9942; genus PLOWO2-12-39-15. The sequence continues at coordinate 16,334 of MHDI01000007.1, forward strand.
CCCTAACAACACCCGTAATCGCCTTTGCGTATCTCCTTGCTACAATGTTCTCTTTCATAACTTATAATAACCAAATTCTCAAAATGCCTTGTTTGGTAATTAATTATTGAAGTTTATCTGGATATTGTAATCTGGTTATTGGTCATTTTATTCGTATATTCAATTACAAGAATGACATGGTCATCCTTTGTAACTCTCTTCTTCAGAATATCCTCTGCCATCTTCAAGGTAAGCTCCATTGCTCCTTCTCTTAACCTCTCCCTTGCCTTTTTTGTTTCATATTCTATCTCTCTTCCTGCCTTCTCCCTCATTTTTTTTGATACTTCATTTGCAGATTTAATAATACTATCTTTTATAAACTGACCTTCTTTCTTAGCGTCTTCTATCATTTGAAGTATGACACTCTGTGTCTCTTTCGTCTTTAATTCCCACTCGGATAGTCTTTTTTCCGCCGATATCTTTGATTGTTCTGCTTCAGAAATGGTTTTTGCTATACCATCTCTACGGCTGGAGAAAAACATCCTTATATACTTGGAAAGTAAAAAGTAGAGGACCCCAACAACAATTAGGAAGTTTATTATTCTGAATAATTCAGTAACAGGCTTAAACTCTGCAACATGGTGGGCTGCATGTTCAGCAGTATCGGCACCAACAGAAACAAGGAAGATAAGATAAATCGCCTCTTTCATTTTATTTAATTTACTTCTCTCCCCAGTATCCTCTTTGCAAGGAAATACGATAGAGGCTCTACTTCCTGTTTCAACCTCAATGATGCCTTCTCTGTTTCGCTTTGAATCTGCACTTTTGCCTCATCTACCATATCCTTGAAATTCTCTTTTGCCTCTTGAATAATTCTGCTTTGTTCTTCAATAGCCTCAGCCTTTGCATTGTTTATTATCTCTATGGATTCCCTTTTTGCATTAGCAATATTACTATTATAATCCTCAACCAGTCTATCAGCCCTTTTACTTAATCTCTCTATATCTTCTTTTAATGACCGGATCATTTCGTTCCTCTTGTTTAAATTAGTCAATATTGGCTTAAACAAAAAAAGGTAAAGTATCAATATTAATATAAGAAAATTTACCAATTGAAGGAAAAAACTTGCATTAAACTCTATCAAGATAAGCCTCCTCTAAAATCATTAAATTAGGTGTTCGCTTCGCTCACACTAACTTTGTAATCAAGTATAGGATTGAAATTCCTATACCTACAAATAGTAAAGAAACTATCATATCCCTCCTTTGCTTGTCAAATAGATTTTTGTATGCTACAATTACTCCTGCTTTATTGAAGATTGACGATTGACGATTGACGATTGAGAGGTAGGAATATTCAATATTCAATCGACAATCGTTAATCTAATTAGAATTAGAAAAGGAGATGCTCAGATGATATTTGATTCTCTGATAGGACTTTTTTCCAATGATTTAGCTATTGACCTTGGAACTGCTAATACTGTTGTTTTTGTCAGAGGGAAAGGTATAGTTTTAAGGGAACCCTCGGTGGTCGCCATACATAATGAAACAAAGGAGATACTGGCAGTAGGGTCAGAGGCAAAACAGATGCTTGGAAGGACACCTGGAAATATTGTAGCCATCAGACCAATGAGGGATGGCGTTATAGCAAACTTCGAAATTACAGAGGCAATGATAAAACATTTTATAAGAAGGGTGCATAACAGGAAGACCCTTGTAAGACCGAGGGTTGTGATTGCTGTCCCTTCCGGTATAACACAGGTAGAAAAAAGAGCGGTAAGGGATTCAGCAATTTCTGCAGGGGCAAGAGAGGTATATCTTATGGAAGAACCTATGGCTGCAGCAATCGGTGTAGGTCTTCCCATATCAAATCCCATAGGAAATATGATAGTTGATGTTGGTGGCGGGACAACAGAGGTAGCGGTAATATCACTGTCAGGTATTGTTTACAGTAAGTCAGTAAGGGTAGCAGGAGATGAAATGGACGAGGCAATAATAAATTATATAAAAAGGAAATATAACCTCCTGATAGGCGAGAGGACCGCCGAAGTGATAAAGATAAAGATAGGGTCTGCATATCCTTTAGATGAAAAACAGGAAATGGAGATAAAAGGGAGGGACCTGATGGCTGGTATTCCAAAAACCCTTCTTGTAAATGATGAAGAAATCAGGGAGGCATTGGCAGAACCCATA
>MHDI01000008.1 GCA_001804915.1 Nitrospinae bacterium RIFCSPHIGHO2_02_FULL_39_82
ACAAGATACAGGGTAACTTCCAAAACATTACATTGAACCTGCTACGCATTGTAAGCGGCTTTCTTCTTATACCGCATGGGGCACAGAAATTGTTTGGCTTGTTTGGCGGATTTGGCGGTAAGGCGGGGGCAACCGCACCTTTCTTTTCATTAATGGGGCCTGCGGGTGTATTAGAGTTTTTCGGTGGTTTAGCGATATTGTTTGGGGTCTTTACCCGACCAGTTGCCTTTATTTTATCAGGCGAGATGGCAATTGCTTATTTCATGGCACATATTCCGATGGGATTCTGGCCGCTCCTGAATCATGGAGAATTAGCTGCATTATACTCTTTCATCTTCTTATTCCTGGCGGCGGTTGGTGGAGGAAACCTCAGTATTGACGAGCTAATCAAAAAGAAAAAGGGATAGCCTACAGACGAAGGCGTCATAAATTCCTTTTACTGAAATCATATTTATCGCATTTTTACAATATCCCCTTAATACCTCTTATAGCCTGCCTTGTCCTCTGCTCATTCTCCACGAGGGCAAAACGAACATACTCATCTCCGCCCTCACCAAACCCAATCCCTGCCGATACTGCCACCTTTGCTTTGTCCAGCAGGAGTTTTGCAAATTCAATTGAGCCTATTTTTTTATATTGCTCAGGTATCTCTGCCCATACAAACATGGTTCCCTTTGGTTTCTCAATCTTCCAACCGATTCTGTTAAGCCCATCAACCAGAACATCCCTGCGGGATTTATATGTATTCCGGATTTCTTCAACACAATCCTGTGGCCCATTAAGTGCAATAATGCTGGCAATCTGGATTGGCTGAAACATACCATAATCAAGATAACCCTTTAGTTTCTGCAGTGCCTTTATAATCTCACTATTCCCAACACAGAAACCAACACGCCACCCGGGCATATTATAACTCTTTGAAAGTGTAAAAAACTCAACTCCAACATCCTTCGCCCCAGGAACCTGCATCATACTCGGCGCCTTATAGCCGTCAAAGACTATATCAGCATAGGCAAGGTCATGGATTACTATGACATCATGCTCTTTTGCAAAGGCAACAACCTTTTCAAAAAATGGCAGTTCAACACAGGTAGTCGTAGGATTATGGGGAAAACTTATTACAATTGCCTTTGGTTTGGGCCAGAGCCTTTTAAAGGTATTTGTAAGCTCTTCAAAAAAATCATTATCCTTTTTCAGTAGAACTGTCACCACATCCGCACCTGCAATAATAAATGCGTATGTGTGTATTGCATATGTTGGTGAAGGAACCAAGACCGTATCCCCTGGACCTGAGATTGCCAGTGCGAGATGGGAGAGTCCTTCTTTTGACCCTATTGTAACAATTGCCTCAGTCTCATAATCCAAATCTACATTGTAGTTTCTCTTATACCAGTCTGCAATTGCAAGCCTGAGCCTCTTTATGCCCCTTGATGCAGAATACCTGTGATTCTGGGGCTTCTGAGAAGCCTCTATCAGTTTTTCTATTATATGTTGTGGAGTAGGCTGGTCAGGATTCCCCATACCGAAGTCAATAATATCCTCCCCCCGCTGTCTCGCCTTCATCTTCAAATCAGTTACCACACTAAGGATATAAGGCGGCAATCTTTCTATTCTTTGAAATTTATGCATAAAAAATAATAAACCACAGATTACACAGATTTTCGCAGATTTAAAAACTTTTTAATGCTTTTATCTGTGTTAATCTGTGAAATCTTGTGGTTTCAAATCATCCTTGCGTTGTATGAGCTTCTGACAAATGGGCCTGATTCCACAGATTTAAAACCCATCTTTTCGCCTTCCTTTTTATAATAATCAAAAATCTCTGGTTCAATATATTTTACCACGGGCAGATTCTTTTTTGTTGGCATTAAATACTGCCCTATTGTCAGCACATCGCAACCCATTACTCTCAAGTCTTTCATAACACCAATCACCTCATCCTTCTCCTCACCGAGTCCTACCATAATACCTGACTTTGTAATAATATCAGGATAAAACTCTTTAACCATTCGCAGTAGATTTAAAGACCTGTTATAATCAGCCTGTGGTCTGACCTTTTTATAAAGCCTTGGAACAGTTTCAATATTATGGTTGTAAATCTCAGGCATACTCTCGACAACTTTCTTTATCAATTCAAATGAGCCAGAAAAATCAGGGGTCAATACCTCAACAGTAGCCTTTTTATTAATTATTTTAACAGCATTAATAGTATTTGCAAATTGTCCTGCACCTTTGTCAGGCAGGTCGTCTCTGCTAACAGAAGTAATAACCACATGTCTTATACCCATTTTTAGAGATGCCTCTGCAACCCTTAAAGGTTCATCATCTGAAGGCGGCACAGGATACCCCTTAATCCCAACTGACCCCCCTTTAGCAAAGGGGGTAATCTTCTCCACCGAACAGAACCCGCACCCCCTTGTGCAGACACTACCGAGTATCATAAAAGTTGCTGTGGGTTTTGAGAAACACTCGGTTATATTGGGGCATTTTGCAGATTCGCAGACGGTATTAAGACCATATTCCCTTAGTATGATTTTAACATTATGTATATCAATTCCCCTTTTACTAAATCTGCCTTGTTCTCTGTAAGTTTTTTTTATTAACCAGAATGGTAATCTACCTGTCATATTTATCCATTCATATTCATCGGGAGAAAGATTTTAAAACAACTCCCAGCCCCTTTTTGAGTATATTGGCTAACTGTCTTTCATCTTCTACAACTATTATTCTCACCAAACCTCCACTTTGTTTAAAATATATTCTATATTATAATCCTCATCTTTGAAAATATTTTTTCCAATAAAACATATCTGTAATTTCCCTGTATATTAATTTCCTTGACAAAGAAGTAATATCTAATTTATCCTTCCCTTATGGAATTCAAGGATGTTCTTCAACTCTTACAGGGTGATTTAAACAGGGTGGAGGAGTATATTAAAAAGAATTACCAGTCTGATGTTACCCTTATCCCGACCATAAGCAGTTATCTATCCAACGGTGGGGGAAAACGTTTGAGACCAATACTTGTTCTTACAACCTCAAAGCTGTGCGGCTACAATGGTGGAGACAGACATATAAGATATTCCTGTGTGGTAGAGTTCATACACGCAGCCACACTCCTGCACGATGATGTGGTAGATGGGGCGGATAAAAGGAGGGGAAATCCATCTGCAAATGTAAAGTGGGGAAATAATGCAAGCGTGCTTGTAGGTGACTATTTATTTTCCGAATCTCTCCACCTAATGTCAGAGGAGGGTGATGTGCGGATAATAAATCTCATATCAGATGCAGCAAAAAAACTTGCAGAGGGTGAGCTTAAACAACTCGTTAACAAATATGACCTTACTATAGCTGAAGAGGAGTATCTTGATGTGGTACATCGCAAGACCGCTGCCCTCATATCAGCCTGCTGTGGGATTGGCTCTATACTTGGCGGTGTAAATCCTGAGAAAGAGAAGGTTTTAATCTCTTTTGGAAAAAATATCGGAATTGCCTTTCAACTTATAGATGATATGCTTGACTATATATCCAGCGAGATTGTAATAGGAAAACCTGTCGGAAAGGACCTGATAGAAGGTAAAGTCACACTCCCCCTTATCCATCTTTACAGAGAGGCGGATGAATATGAAAGAAATGAGCTAAAGGAAATCATTAGCTCAAATAAAATAACCAAAAAACAGTTAGATAGAGTTATATCCCTGATAAAAAGCTACGGCTCAATGGATTACACAATAAATAAGGCAAAAATTTTTATTGAGAATGCAAAAAACGATATAGCCCATTTACGGTCAACCTCTCCCAAACAATATTTTGATACCCTGATGCTGCTGGCTGATTACATTGTAGAGAGAAAGAGCTAACCTTTTTATATGCATCCCTTAGTCAAATTAGCCCGTGAAACAATAGAGGTCTATATAAAAACAGGCAAAATTATATCTCCTCCGTCTGTCCTTACAAAGGAGATGAAAGGAAGGGCGGGGACATTTGTTTCAATAAAGAAACATGGTGAACTGCGTGGATGCATAGGCACATTATCTCCGACCCAGCCAAATGTAGCCCTTGAGATAATACAGAATGCTATAAGCACCTCTACAAAGGACTCGAGATTTTCACCTGTTACTTCACAGGAATTGAATGATATTGATATCTCTGTTGATATTCTTTCGGAGCCTGAAATGGTATCCTCTCCTGATGAGCTTGACACAAAAAAATATGGTGTCATTGTATCAAAGGGCTGGAGAAAGGGGCTTTTACTCCCCGATATTGAAGGTGTAAATACAGTTGAGGAACAAATTTATATTGCAAAGAGGAAGGCAGGGATATCGCCTGATGAAGATGTGGAACTGATGAGGTTTGAAGTGAAGAGGTATAAATGAAATTAGGAATCGGCAAAAAACTTATAGGTGCTCATACTATTGGATTTGTTTTTTTTCTCTTCCTCATCATTTACAGCTATATCAGCATAAGTTCTCTCCTCTCAATTGAAAAAAAAAGTAATGACCTTGCAAACAAGATAAAGCTTATATCCGACCTTCAAATCTTTATCCAGCAACTGGTAATGCCTGCCAATGATTACCTCATAACAGGGGATAAAAAAGAACGGGAGAATTTTGTATATCTCGTCACTAAAATATCTTCCACCCTTGCAAATATTAAGACAATTGAAAATAAGACTGAAGAAGAGACACTTATAGAAATAGAGGTAGATAAGGGTTTCATTGAACTCCAGCAAAAGATTATGGGTCTGATTACAACTGAAAACCCTGTTAATAATAAAGGAGCGGCAGGGCTCGTGGAAGAAATGAATGCCTTTGCAAATGCACTGACAGATAAAATTTCAAAACTTCACGAGATTGCAAATAAAAAAATGGAACATCATAGTGTGGAGGCATTTAAAGTAAGAAAGAAGACTTTGAACATATATATCTTTTTTATGGTTATTTTATTATCGGGATTTATTTTTATAATCTTCTCAATTATGTGGGGTATTGTAAGACCACTCCTCAATCTTACAAATGCAGTCAGAGTTATTGGCAAGGGTGACCTTGATTATAAGGTGAAAGTCGGGACAGGTGATGAGATTGAGATACTGGGAGATGAATTTAATAACATGGCAAAATCTCTCAAAGAAAAGAATGAAGAGATAAAGGCCCTCGCCATTACGGATGGGATAACATCGCTATATAACCAACGCTATTTCATGGAACGGCTGAATGAGGAATTTGAAAGGGTGAGGAGATATAAGAGAAATCTCTCCCTTATAATGATAGATATTGACCATTTTAAAAAACACAATGATATTCACGAACATCCGAAAGGCAACGAGATTCTTAAAGGTATCGCAGAAATCTTAAATACGACGGTTAGACAGTCAGATACTGTTGCCCGTTATGTAGAGGAAAAGTTCGTTATTATCCTGCCTGAAACCGGAATTGATTATGCCACCACACTGGCAGAAAGACTGAGAAGGGAGGTTGAATTTTATGACTTTCCTGACAGCGAAATTCAGCCATCTGGAAGGATTACAATAAGCCTTGGAGTAGCTTCATACAGAGAAGACTTGAAATCTATTGATGACCTCATAAAAAACGCTAACGCTGCCCTTTATCGTGCCAAAGAGGCTGGCAGAAACAGGGTATGTATATAAACAGGGGTTAGGGGATATGGAACAAAAGAAAATTGCGGTGTAAGGAAAAGTTTTTATAATCCACCGGAAAAAGTCGTTCAAAAAAGTCATTTTTCACCAGAATCTATAATATGCATGAGGCTCTCTATTACGAAAAATTAGATGATAAAAGGGTCAGATGTAATCTTTGTCCCCACCACTGCATTATCAAGGATGGAAAGATTGGTATATGTATGGGGAAGGAGAACAGGGGCGGGGTGCTTTATGCAAAAAACTATGCACAGACTACTTCTATAGCAAATGACCCGATTGAGAAAAAACCACTTTACCATTTTTATCCGGGAACAGATATATTATCAATAAGCCCCAATAGTTGTAATCTAAGCTGTAAATTCTGTCAAAACTGGCAGATATCCCAGATGGAAACCCATACAAGCAATCTGTCTCCTGAAAAGGCAGTGATGATTGCAAAGGAATATAAATCTATAGGCATATCCTATACATATACCGAACCACTGATGTGGTATGAATATATCCTCGACACCGCTGAACTGGCACGGAAATATGGACTGAAAAATGTATTAGTTACAAATGGCTATATAAATGAAGAACCCCTGCTTAAATTACTTCCACTTATAGATGCAATGAATATAGATGTAAAGTCTATGGAAGATTCCTTTTACCGCAAAGTATGTTCGGCAAGATTAGAACCTATCCTGAAAACAGTGGAAATATCCCAGAAATATTGTCATGTGGAAATTACAAATCTTGTTGTCCCGACACTCAATGATACAGATGAACTCTTTCATAAACTTACAGACTGGCTTGCATCTCTGAACCCAAACATACCATTACACTTTTCGAGATATTTTCCCAATTACAAGATTTCTTTACCAGCAACACCCCTTGAGACCCTTAAGAGGGGAAGGGATATTGCCACAAAAAAGATAAATTATGTTTATGTAGGAAATGTCAGCAGGATAGAGTGGAATAACACATACTGCCACAATTGCAAGAAACTTATCATAGCAAGGGAGGGGTATTTTGTCGCTGAGAAAAACTACCGGCAGGGGAAATGTAATTTTTGTGGAGCAACTATCCCGATTATAGGTTAGTTAGTTCACACTCCCTTAAATGCCTTTTACTGCAGTCTCATTGGCATAATGACACACTTGTAATTTTCATCATTAGATGGCATTAAAATAGAAGGGCTGATAGAGTCCTTTAAATCTAAAAATACTTTATCACTATCCACTGTAGCAATAACATCCAGCATATATCTGGCATTTAACCCTATATTCAATTCATCCCCCTTATAATTTACATCAATCCCTTCTCTTGCTTCACCTATTCCCACAGTATCAGAAATTAATTCCATATGATTTTTTTCAATCTTCAGTTTGACCATCCTTGATTTTTCATCTGAAAGGAGGGATACCCTTTTAAGGGCATGATTAAAGGTCTCTTTATCAATGACAACCCTTCTATCATTATTTTTGGGTATAACCGCTTCATAATTTGGAAACTGTCCATCAATAACGCGGGATACAAGTATAAAATCATCTTTTTTAAATACCACATGATTCTCATAGATACTAAACAAAACATCCTCTTCTCCATCTTCAATAAGTTTCAATAATTCTACTGTTGTCTTCTGTGGAATAATCACATTTAAATTTTTTTCTACCTTTTTGGGATTCTCTCTTCTGATATATGAGAGTCTGTGTCCATCAGTGGAGACCATTTTCACAATATTACCCTCTGCCTCAAGGAGTGTTCCATTCAGTGCATATCTGGTCTCATCTGAAGAGATAGAAAATAAGGTTTTTTTAATCATCTCCTTTAACTGTAACGGTTCAAATTTTACCAGATAACTCTTACCATAAGATGGAAAAGCCGGAAACTCATCAACAGGGAGTCCTGATAGACGGGTCTTATAATTACCACAGGAGAGTGTCACCCACATCCCGGAAAGCTGAACACCTTCTTCCCCACCCTCTCCAACTCTATCTTCAATCTTTATAAGAATATCTTCTTCAGGCAGTTCTTTAACTATATCAAATACCTTTCTGGCATTTATTGTAAACTTCCCCTCACCCTTTACCTCTGCCTTATAAAATCCTTTTATTCCTATCTTCAAATCAGTAGCGTATATCCAGATGCCTTTTTTTGAGGTATCTGCCTCTATCAATATATTTGAAAGTATAGGTATCGCCCCTCTTGTATCCGCAACCCCCTGTGTCTTCTGCAATCCTCTCAGAAAATCACCTTTTGCTATACTGAATTCCATTTTCATTCCTCCTATTTCAAATCTTTTTACTTTTTACTTTTTTTACCAAACACACTGACTTAAAATGGTATCATATACCCTTTTACATTGCAACATATATTAAACCCTGATAAAATTAGGTGTTCGCTTCGCTCACACTAACTTTGATTACAAAGATTAGTTTAGATTACAGAGATTTTAATCTCCGAAATCTTTTTATAATCACTGTAATCAAGTATAGGATTGAAATTCCTATACTAAATTTATATATAAAGAGCCTGTTGCACAAATCTCTTTAATTTGGAATAAACGATGTGTTAAAAGTGGTAAATATTTAGACTATCTTACAGTCCCAATCTAAACCCTATAATAGAAATCTAAAGTTATTAACATCTGAATTTTTATAGAAACAATAGCCATAGATAGGCTGATATAATACCCTTACATTGGAGGGAGTTGCTCTGCTTAAGATTATCGTCTTCATCAAACAGGTGCCTGATACCAGTTCAAAGGCGGGGGTTAATCCGGACGGCACAATAAATCGGGCACAAGCCAGGAGGATGCTCAATCCCTTTGACCGCTATGCTATTCAAAAAGCCATAGAAATCAAAAGAAGCGTAGGTGCGGAAGTGACCTGTGTGACTATGGGACCTCCACCTGCAGTGGAAGTTCTTATAGAGACGTTTGAACATGGTGCCGACTATGGCATACTACTCACTGACAAAAGGCTCGCTGCAAGCGATACGCTTGCAACGGCATATGCCCTCCACAAGGTAGTCCATTATCTTGGTGATTCTGATATCATCCTAACCGGACTACAAACCACTGACGGTGATACTGCACAGGTTGGTCCACAGATTGCGGAAAGACTTGGCTTGCCGCAAATAACCTATTGCGAACAACTTTCCATCACAGGCAGGACTTTGAGAGCCCGCCGCGTTGTAGAGGGGGGGCATCAGGAAGTGGAAGTCAATCTACCGGTTTTGATAACTGTTGCAAACTCTGCCACTCCCCTTGATTACAAGCGGTTTGCCGATGTAGCAGCGGTCAAGGAATTCATGCGTCACCCTGAAGAGAGAGATAAGCGAATAAAAAATGTATCTCTTGATACGATCGGTGCTGACCCATCCCGCACAGGCCTTGTGGGAAGCCCGACAGTGGTTGGGAAAACATGGAAACTGGGGGAAATCGGAGGCAGTTGCGTTATCTTCAAGGGGGAAAGTATAGAGCGCGAGGTTGAGGAACTGATAGAGAGGCTTCACACTAATGGCAAAGGCATTGAGGAGTTTATAAATGCCTAAAACAAACAATGTCGTAATTGTAGCTGAACAGCTTCAGGGAGACCTTCAGCAGATAACACTGGAGCTTATAGGTGCAGCGAGATTCCTATCTGAAAAGCTGGGGACAGGAGTTTCATGTTTTTTGCTGGGACATGAAATAACACCGCTTGCCGAAAGGCTTATCCATTATGGTGCAGATGAAGTCATTGTTATAGATGACCCGCAATTAAGAGAATACGCAACCCTTACATATAGACGAGCAGTTATCGGAATCCTTGAAAATCTTGGAACCCCTCCTCCAATCGTCCTTATGGGTTCCACTACTATAGGACGTGACCTTGCACCTCGCATCGCATCATATCTTGAGACCGGGCTTACAGCGGACTGCACGGAACTGGATATAGGCGATTATGAACATATAGGGAAGGCAGACCCGGCAAAGACAGGAACATTTAAAAACATCCTTTATGCTATCCGCCCAAGCTTCGGCGAAAGCTTAAAGGCGAGAATACTTGGGCCATGGAAAAACCCTCAGATGGCTACAGCTCGCATAGGCGTGATGCAGGCAATACCCATCAATACATCGCGCAAAGGGGCAGTTCACAAATTATCTGTCCATTTCAAACAGGAAGATTTCAGGTTGAGAGTGCTAAAAACAGTTCGCGATGTTTCGGCAACGGTAAATCTTACAGGGGCTAAAGTGATAGTTTCCGGCGGTTTCGGGCTCGGTGGTCCTGAAGGATTTGAAGCTGTAAAAGACCTTGCTTCGGCTTTTAAGAATTCAGCCGTAGGGGCAAGCAGACGTGCAGTTGATAGCGGCTGGATAGGATATGCCCATCAAGTAGGGCAGACCGGCAAGACCGTGCGGCCTGACATCTATATCGCACTTGGCATATCAGGTGCAATACAGCACAGGGTTGGTATGGCTAATTCAAAGGTCATCATAGCGGTTAACAAGGATGCTGATGCGCCAATATTCAAGTTTGCACATTACGGCATAGTTGGTGACCTCTATCAGGTAGTTCCACTTTTAAAAAAGGCATTAATCAAAATAACGAACAAAGACATGATTAGCCACAGAATAAAGGGGACGGTTCTATTTAAATGAAAAATAATGCAAATAAGGAAAAAAAGAATAAATAGAACCGTCCCCTTTATTTACATCAACGAAAAGGGGATAAAACAGGTACATAAAGATGAAACGAATTGAATACGATATTTTGTTTGTAGGCGGCGGCATTTCGTCGCTTAGTGCGGCTCACAGGCTGGTTGACCTTGCAAGGCAAAATAACCTCTCCCTGCGTATTGCCATCCTTGAAAAGGGAAAGGATTTTGGCTCTCATGTGTTGAGTGGAGCTGTATCAAATCCGAGGTCTATCAAAAAACTTTTTCCGAATTATGAAACGACAGGTTTTCCAATTGAAGGGAAATGCACCACAAGCTATATGACAATACTTGGGAAGAAAAAGGCATGGGACATGCCATCGTTCTTATCACCGCCTGAAATGAACAAACTTGGCTATCTTATACTATCTTTGAGCAATGTGGTCAGATGGATGACATCAAATCTAACAGAAAAAGTAAAGGATACTCCATCAATAGTTGTTGACCTTTATAATGGTTTCCCGGCAAACAGTATAATCTACAATGGTAACAGTGTGGCAGGAGTCAGAGTAGACAGCACAGGTATTAACGAAGGCGATAACTGTTATGCCAGGGTCACTATCTTTGGAGATAAAGGGTTTATTTCCCGCGATATCATAACAAAGTTTAATCTTGCACAGACATCACAAAAGTGGGCAGTTGGAGTAAAGGAAGTCTGGGAAACGGAAAAAGACCTTTCCGGAAAGGTGTGGCATACAATAGGATATCCGCTTCTTGAAGGGAGCTTCGGCGGCGGTTTCATATACGGATTAAAGGATAAAAAGGTAGCCATAGGCATGATAGTCGGTCTTGATTCAGAAAACCCCGCACTTCATCCCCCCCAAATACTGCAGGCATTTAAAAAACACCCATGGGTACAGGAGATGATAAAGGGAGGCAAGCTCTTAAAGTACGGTGCGTCTATAATCCCTGAAGGCGGCCATTATTCGCTTCCGAAAGAATTTGCAGTTGATGGGGCGATAATAATAGGGGATGCACTGGGGGTATTAGACCTTAAAGGTTTTTCAGGGGTTGATAAGGCAATGGAAAGCGGTATAACAGCCGGTGAGATTATTTTTGAAGCATTACAAAAGAAAGATTTTTCAACTGGGACATTGGGACAGTTTAAGCAAAAACTGATGGATGGGTGGGTTGGAAAAGAGCTCAAGTCTTCCCGCTACTACCGTTACGCATTTCACAAGAACAAAAAGCTTTTCAGCAATTATCTGCCGAATTTTTTAAAAGGGCTGGATAATTATAGCCTGTTTATCGGTTTTATAAACACATTTTTGAGTAATCCGATTGACACTATTAGCTCTGTTATAAATCTAAAGAGAATGATGTCTGGAAAAACTGATATTGGACCTGTGAAATGGCAAGAAGACCGAACATACAGCAGGGCAGACTACAAGGTTGAGGCGATGGCTGAGGTGAAAGGTTTCAGCAAGAATACAATTTATTCCACAGCAGATTTGGTGTTCTATGCGTTTACCCATTATCATCACGGCAACAGACATATAGATGAATTCAACGCCGATGTTTGCAGACAATGCATACAGAAATACCATACATATCACAACGAAGTGCCATGCGTTGGAGACTGCACAGCAGAAGTTCACGAAGTGAGGCTTAAGGATAATAAATATTTTCATTTTATGAATCTGGAGAATTGTGTCCAGTGCTGCACATGTGAAATAGTCTGCCCGGAAAAGAATCTGAAGGTTAACCCTGCGGAGCATGGAAGCGGACCAGATTTCTTCGGGCTGTAGAAATTATTAAAAATCAATAAAACTCTCATTTTGACTTGTAACTTTAAAGTTTTTGCAACAGACTCTAAAATGATTACAAAAAAGTTTCTCTTTTTAATTTTATTCATAATATCTATATTGAGTAATCTCCATGCCGAATCTATTAAAAAGGTTAATTATATTGAGAGTTCTTCTGATGATACGCTGATTATTATAAAGAATGAGGAATGGAGAAATGTTGACATTGGTCTAAATTTTAAAACTATCAGATTGACAAGAGGGAAAGGGAAACTGAATATCGTCATCAAACTCTTAAAAATTGAACCCGAATTAATTGGGACAAGGGTTATCTACAATCCAGAAGTTCCTGCTATAAATTTGAAAAGTATTGCTGAAAAAAACGGGGCAATTGCCGCTATAAATGGAAGTTTTTTTGATATAAATGGAAAACCCCTCGGCCTCCTCATAAGCGATGGTCAAACTATAAATGGTAAAATAGCCACACATTTCCTCTATTCAGGAATATTTTATGTAAAAGATAATATACCCCGTATAGCTTATAGAGAAAATTTTTCACCCATCGGCATAAAACATGCAGTGCAGGTTGGACCATTATTAGTAATGGATGGAAAAGGGATAGAAGGAATAAAGGATATACATTCCATTAACTATCGCTCAGGTATAGCTATGGATGGCTTCAATAAGATTATTATCTATGCTACCGATACACAATATAACGGGGTAAGCTGGCATGAACTGATGCAACTAATGAGATTTCCAGATATAAATTGCCTTCATGTGCTTAATTTAGATGGAGGAGGGTCAACACAGATGTTTATATCCACGCCGTTATTTTCAGATTATATAGAGGGAAAGACGGGCATACCGGTTGCTATTGGATTCTATAGAAGGTAAGAATTTTTATGCTTAATATCTTATCATTTTTGCAATCCTCTCATCATTATCAATCTCAAAATCCCCGAATATAGCAGGGGCATGACTTTTCAATATCCGCAGTATCTCAAGGGCTATCTCCCTTATCTCCCACTGGGCGCTCTTATCACATCGCTCTTTTAATATATGCCTCCACTCCCTGAAGTTTGCAGATATTACAATCTCGCTCTCCACTGCGTTAGGAAGCACAAATCTCGCATCCTCTTTTCTTATACCCATTGACTGAAGCTTGATATATGTATCCTTTGCACTCTTTATAAAATCATCAAACATTTTTTTTGCCTCTCTATTCTGCTCAATAGAAGGTGGGGTTATTATATTAAATCCCTTTTCATCTACATACCTTTGGGACTGCTGGGAAAAGGCACAGAGGCGGTGGCGGACAATCTGATGTGTAAACGCCCTTGAACCACCGGTAATCCTGAATGTAGCATAAGCATGTTCCAGCACAGATTCATGTCCGCTCTTTATAAGCATGCGGATAAACTTTTCAGTGCTGTCTCCTGTAATTTTATCAAAGGAGAGATAGCATGTCCTACCTGCTACCTCTATTAACCTTTCTGCATCAGGTGTTATCGCCAAAAGTTCAACTTTCATATCTCATAGTTCCTTGCTCATAACTATCAACTATCAGCTATAATCTGTCAGTTATTTCATGCCCTTGGGTGATGTTTGTTGTAGATTTCCTTCAACCTCTCTCTTACCACATGGGTATATATCTGTGTTGTGGATATATCTGAATGTCCGAGCATCTGCTGGACAGACCTTAAATCTGCACCCCTCTCAAGCAAATGTGTGGCAAAGGAATGTCTCAGTGTATGGGGACTTATCTCTTTCTTTATACCTGCAAGCATAGCATACCTCTTTATTATCTTCCAGAAGCCTTGTCTTGTCATCTTCTCACCGAATCTGTTTACAAAGAGGTCATCCCCTCCCTTACCCTTCACCAGTATATGCCTTGATTCTTCAAGATATATCTTTAATTTTTCCTGTGCGGACCTACCAAATGGAACGACCCTTTCTTTAGAACCTTTGCCAAATGTGATTATATAACCCCTTTCCATATTAATATCATTAATCTTAAGAGAGATTAATTCGGAAACCCTTAAACCTGTCGCATATAATACCTCAAGCATTGCGATATCCCTTATCCCAAGATTATTATTTTTGTCTGGCTGGGTAAGGAGTTTGTCAATCTCTTCCATTGTTAGAAAATCTGGCAGCTTCCTCAACAATCTTGGTGATTCTATATTCTCCAACGGATTATTGTTGATAACACCTTCAGTATTAAGAAACTTATAAAACATCTTAAGCGATACAAGGTGTCTTGCTACTGAGGCAGAAGAGAGGTTATTCTCTCTTAAATGCAGGAGAAAATCAATTATTCTCTTCTGACCAACCGTGCCAAATTCATTTATATCTATCTCTCCTTCGGTATATCCTAAAAAACCGAAAAACTTTAAAACATCCCGTCTGTAGGACTCAATGGTATTAACAGAATGTCCCTTTTCTATGGTGAGATAATTAACAAATTCACTAATAAGGGATTTGGTCATCTCTTTCTATGAGGAATGGGTTATACCTTTTTTCATCGCCTATCGTAGAAGATGGTCCATGACCCGGAAATACACTGACTGTGTCATCCAATACCATCAGCCTGTTTTTTATCGAATTGATGAGTGTGCTGTACGACCCTCCTGGAAGGTCACTCCTACCGATAGACCCTGCAAATAGCGTATCTCCTGTAAATAAAAAATTGTTAAAAGAAAGACATATCCCGCCGGGAGAGTGACCGGGTGTATGAATAACCTTTAAGATTATATCAGGACATATCTCTATTACATCACCATCAGCGAGTAACCTATCAGCAGGCGGGGAAGGATTAACTCCATAGAAGACAGCCATTTCTTTATTTGCCTCAGATATCAAAAAATCTGAATCTCCCTTATGGATTAGTATTTGGACGCCTGATTTATCTTTTATCTTTCCATTTGCACCAACATGGTCTGCATGTGCATGGGTATTAACAATGTAAACCAATTCAAAACCCTTTGTTTTTATAAAATCAATAATTCCCTTTGAATTATCACCAGGGTCAATGACTACTGCTTTACCGTGAGTTTTACATCCAACAATATAGCAATTAACATCAAGCGGGCCTACAACCATTGTCTCAATTAAGGGTTCCATTTACTATAATATAGTGGACATCATAAGTGTATGTCAATTCATAAATCCAAAATTCACAAATTGATTTTGGGTCTAAATATCCCTTGATATGTCTTCCCTCTAACTGGTAGAATTAAATCAAGCTCAATTTTGAAATCCATTTAAAAATTAGAGGGAGAGAAAATGAACATTGGAGTATTTTATGCATTGGTTGCCTTTGGTGCCTTAATATCCGCTTTGATACTCCTTATTATAATTTTAAAACCACTCATCTATCCCCTGCTCTGGGCCGCTATAATTGTAATGGCTGCTCAGCCGATTCACCGCCTTATTAAAAAACGGATAAGGGGAGATATAATATCTTCACTTGCTACCACCACCTTTATAACCCTTATCATACTATTACCCTTCATTGTTCTTTTAGATATGCTAACCATTGAGGCAATACAGAGTTACAATATCTTTCAGGAGTGGTTTGAAAAAGGTGTATATCCCCCCCTTGAGTTGTTTAAAGGCAATCCACTCGGTAGAACCGTTTGGGAAAATATGAATTATTTTCTGTCCCATTTCGGTACCAATACAAAGACCGTTTTACTTTCTTTAAGCAAACGGATTGCAGAGTTTGTCCTTGAGCATTCTGGTGAAGTAATCAGAAACATCTTTATTTTTGCAATAAAGTTCATTTTCATGGTAATAGCCCTCTTTTTTATATTTAAAGATGGTGCAGAATGGGGGCATATCCTGATTGATATTATCCCCCTTGAAAAAAAACAGATAGAAATACTCCGTGGCAAGTTGCATCAAACGATTTATGCTGTCTTCTATGGAATACTCCTCACAGGATTTGTTCAGGGGATACTTGCCGGAATCGGTTATGCAGTTGCAGGGGTTACATCCCCTGTCCTCCTCGGCGCCGCCACTGCAATTTTTTCTTTAATCCCTATTGCAGGGACATCTATAATCTGGGTCCCTATAGTAGGCTATCTTTTTTTGAAAGGGGATGTAAGCCATGCAGTTCCATTGGGGCTCTGGTGTCTTCTAATAGTCGGGGTAATTGATAATATGATTCGTCCTATCTTCATAAGCGGTCATTCCAGAACACCCCTTTTTATGACTATAATAGGGGTCTTTGGAGGGCTGGCAGTATTTGGATTTATTGGTATCATTATAGGCCCTCTAATACTGGTAATATCTTCCACATTGTTTGACTTCTACCTAACCGAATACAAGCAAATAGAACCTTCCTCATAATTAAATCAGAGAAGAGTTAAATTAATTTGTTTGACATAAACTGATTTTATATGGTAAAAATTAGAGACAAAAACAAACTATCAGGAGGTATGTAAATTGGAAAAGAAAGTTAAATCAAAGAGACATAAATCAGCATTAAAAAGGGCAAGACAAAATATTAAGAAACATGAAAGGAACAAATTTTATAAATCCCTTATAAAAAGTACTGTAAAAAAGGTTTTAACAGCAGCAAAGGAAGGTAAAAAGGATGAGGCTCTGCAGTCACTCTCAAAAGCCATACCTCAGATTGATAAGGCGGTATCAAAGGGAGTAATCCACAGAAATACGGGTTCAAGAAAGATTTCCAGATTATACCGATTAGTTAATTCTATTGAGGGACAATCCGCCTCCTAACAGGTCAAAGGCGAGTTTTTCGAGAACTATTTTTCCTGGTATATCAGATGATTTGAGTCTCATATCTGCCTCCTGAATCTTAAAAAAATTCTCCTTTATTTCTCTGATACTGTATTTTCCGGACTGACTGAGATACCCTTTCAGTAGAAATGGTTTAAATCCTGCCTTAAGTGGTAGTTCAGATAAAGGAACCCCTATTTCCAGATAAAGTTTTGTAAGGAGAATCAAGCGATATTGACGGCTGATCATACCAATAATTTTTAGAGGCATCTCCCCCTGTTCAATCATCTTATCCAGAAGTTTTAATGTCCCGTCTATATCCTTTGACCCTATAGAATCTGTAAGCTTAAAAACTGATTCTGCCTTTGTATCCTCCACAAGCAGCTTTATGTCATCAGCTCTTATGTTTTTGTCATCACTCTTAAATGTAAAAATTTTTTCAAGTTCATTATTCAATTTTTGAAGGTTATTTCCAACAATCTCCAAAAGATATTTCTTTGCATCATCATCAATCCTGTATCCAGATTCACCTGCCCTTTTCATTATCCACTCCAGGGCATATTTCTCATTTAAAGATTTGAACCGAACTATTACATTCTTCTTTAAAAGAGCATTATACAATTTACCTTTTTCATCTATTTCATCTGCAATAAGTATAAGGCAGGTAGAAGGTGAGGGATTTAAACAATATTCAATCAATCTCTCTATTCCAGATGTCTTAACTTCATTGACACCTTTTACAATCACAACCCTTCTATCACCTATAAATGGAAGGGTTTGCGACCTGTTTAGTATCTCTACATAGCTGGTTTCACTGCCATTTAAAACCTCCAGATTAAAATTCCTGTTAGATGGTTCAATTACATTAGATATTATTTTTTCTGTTATCTTATTAATGAGAAATCTCTCCTTGCCGCTAAACAAGTAAATGGGTTCAACCCTTCCATTTTCAATCTTTTTTATAAGCTCACTGTAGTGCATAGTATAAAGAAGGTTATCTTATATTTTTTTGAATTTGTAATTTTTGCTTACCATCTCAGGGTCAAGCCCTATATATCCGGCATATGACCTGAGAAATCCTCTGATGTATACCTCTTCAGGCAGCCTGTCAAAATCCTCTTCCTCAATCGCTTTCAGATAAGAACTTCTTATCCTCGTCTTTTTCGATATCTCATCCAGGGTAATACCTTTCATTTCCCTTATATTTTTAAGTTGGGCACCTCCAAAGATGGAGAGGTCAGTAAGTTTTAATACGCTTTTCTCGTTTTCTTCCTTAAACTTTATATCATCTTCGTCTTTTATATCATTGGCAAAGAGAATGGGTGCGGATGTATTTCTATCTGGTTCTATTTTTAATACCTCTTTATCATAGAGCAATCTCTTTTTCTTGTCCGATAGGGTTGTATAAGCTGTCTCAATCCTGCCAAGCATATCTACCCTTTCGTTTTCTGAAAGGATATTGTAAGCAGCAAGAGAGTCTTTACTGTATGCAGATGCAATAAGGAGGTATGCCCGGTGTATATCGCTCAGAGTAGCATCTTCGCTTACATTCAGCAACTCGTAATAGTTAAGGTCTTCAATCTTCTTCATTGTATCTGATTAGATTATCTGACCTGCATCTATACCTCTTAATGGCTCTTTACCATTCAATAGTTTTTTAAGTGTTAGACTCATACAAAGGGAGACACTGCAGTTCGGATATTCTATTATCAATGGTTTAAATTTTTTTACAGATTCATGAACAGTTTCATCATAGGGGATATAGCCAACATAGTCCAGATTCACACCTAAATATTTATTTGCTATATCCTTTATTGACATTCCCAGCATCATATTGTCATTTGCCCTGACCTGATTTATTATAACTTTTGGATAGAATGAACTTATCTTTTCTTCTAAACTTGCGGATATAGAACTATCTATCCTGTTAATCTTCTCCACGAGGTCACGAATACTCTTTAGTGGCCCGTTTTCCTTTGATGCCACTGCTTCCTTTAATATATCGTTATATTTTAAATCGCTTAGATAATTGCTGATTTTTCTAAGTATTGCAGACTTTATAAAACGATAGACATTCTCCACAGAAGTTGGTTCGGGGGTAATCACCACAATACCTGAATCAGCCATAAGAAAGATATCAAGGACATTAAAAGATGTGCCGGCACCAAGGTCGAGAATTATATAATCGGCAGGCAGTCTTCTGATATGATGTATAAGCTTTAGTTTCTGGACATGAGGAAGATTAGCGATAGTTAAAGAATCATTGGCTCCGCTGATTATCTTTAGATTCTCTATGGAGGTTTCTGTCAGCAAATCCTCCAGCGAGTTTGTTTTCTTTAACAAAAAATCAGAAATTGTTTTTGCCGGATATCTTATACCGGCGCAGGTGTGAAGATTTGCACCACCAAGGTCTGTATCAATAAGTACAACTCTATGTCCCAACCGTGAAAGGAGTATCCCCAAACTTACTGTAACGATTGTCTTGCCAGTTCCCCCCTTACACCCCCCTACTGCCCATATCTGTTTCTGCTGAGGGAGAGGAAACAAGGGCATATCTATCTGGGACATTTTAGATACTCCAAACAAATTTTATTCACCTTCATGCATCTGTTAAGGAAGGCTTAATTGCCTATATAGTAGCAACTTATAAAATGATGGTCAAGGGGAATTTTTATTTTTTTAGGACAACCTAGGCACATCGTGACCCCCTTGAGTATAATTTTTATTCAACTTATACTCAAGTAATCTATCAAGGTCTAATGCTGGTAATGTC
>MHDI01000009.1 GCA_001804915.1 Nitrospinae bacterium RIFCSPHIGHO2_02_FULL_39_82
GTTTCAATATGGTCAGAGACAAAACTGAGGGGGACTAACAGAACATATCTCTTTCCTTCTCTTGACAATTTTTCAAGTATCGCATCAATTGAAGGTTCAAGCCATTCACCACGACCTATACCCTTACTCTGAAATCCAAGGTGCCATGAAATATTACCTGCAAATTTAATAACACTATCTATAGTCTCCTTGAGCTGTTTTAAATAAGGGTCATCATCTGGCATTAACCGGAGTGGAAGACTGTGGGCACTGAATACAACCTGAATCTCGCTGGCGCGAATCCCATCAAAAAATGCCAACCCTTTTTTAATCTCCTCTGCAAGTACCTCAATAAATAAGGGATGGATGTGCCAGTTTTTTATAAAAGATATATTTATATTTATATTGAGTTCTGTCCTTGCACCATTTACTGCCCTGATGTATCCACCTGTGCTAACGGCGGAATAATGAGGGGACATAACAAGAGATACCACATCTTCAAATTTTTTGTCCGAAATTTCATTAAGCACATCTTTGATGAAAGGATGCCAGTATCTCATTCCCACAAAAACTTTGAACTTTTTTTCCCCTGTGTTCAATTTTTTCTCCAGTGCAATTGCCTGTTTTCTTGTTATATCAAGAAGCGGGGAATAACCGCCAATTTTCTGGTATCGCTCCTTGATTTTCTGCAATTGTTCCGGTGAGGGTTTCCTGCCGCCCATTATATTGGCGACAAAGGATTCTATAGATTCTATGGAATCAGGAGACCCAAATGCAATAAGGAGAACTGCTATCATAATTAATTAGCCACAGACTCACACAGGCTTAAAGAAGAAGGTTTAAAATTAAAAGTATAAAATGAAAAATTATAATTCAAAGTTTAAAATTTTAGTCGGTGAAGGTCTGTGGCAAATTAACCTATTCTGCTGTATTTGTGTACTGCCTCCACGAGGGTTATTACATTTTCTACCGGTGTTTGCGGGAGTATCCCGTGACCGAGATTGAATATGTGACCCGGGCGTCCCCCTGCCCTGTTTAAAATATCTCTTACCCTCTTCTCTATCTCCTCTGGTCTGGCAAAGAGGACAACAGGGTCTAAATTGCCCTGTATTGCCACATCGGAGCCCAATCTTTTCCACGCAACATCAAGTTCTATACGCCAGTCTACACCTATTACATCTCCGCCTGCATCTCTCATTAATTCAAGGAGATTTGAAGAACCTGTGCCAAAGTGGATAATTGAAATGTTATATGGTTTGAGTGCATCTATAATCTGTTTTGAATATGGTGCTGCAAATATTTTATAATCTGACGGTGACAGGCATCCGACCCAGCTATCAAATAATTGTATTGCATGTGCACCTGCCTTTATCTGTGCCTCAAGATAGCTGATTACAACCCTGGCAATCTTATCCATCAAAACATGCCACGAAGAAGGATTATTATACATAAGAGACTTTGTTTGAATATAATTTTTAGAATGACCACCTTCAATTATATAACTTGCGATAGTAAAAGGCGCACCCGAGAATCCTATTAGCGGGACTTTTCCATTAAGTTCCCTGCAGGTGATTTTTATTGCATCAATCAAAAAAGGAACATCCCTCTCAGGCTCTATAAGGTGTAACGAATCAATATCAGAACGATTCCTGACAGGATTCCTGATAACAGGTCCTTCGTCCTTTGCAAATTCCAGTTTAATACCCATTCCTTCAAGTGGCAACAGTATATCTGCAAAGATTATCGCCGCATCAACACCGAGTTTTTTAACCGGCTGGAGCGTAACCTCTGCTGCCAGTTCAGGTGTTTTACACATCGTAAGGAAGGAATACTTATCTCTTATCTCACGATACTCTTTCATGTATCTGCCTGCCTGACGCATGAGCCAGACAGGTGTGTAATTCTTATTCTTTCGTCTGCAGGCCTTTAAAAATTGACTCTCCATCTTATTCCCTAAATTTAAGTGAAAAAAGTATCATTTTTTAGTGTAAATTATAAAGTTATTTTCACGGTTTTGTATAGAAAATTTCTGAAGGATATATATTTCTTTTTTTCGACGGCTGATTTACTAAAATCTTTTTTACATGCTTTAAGTTTAACCGCAATCATCGGGAGAGAAATATCTCCGTTAATCCTTGCCTTTTCCAAAATCAATTTTACCACATCCCTCGGAATCTCCCTCATTTTGAATGGATTATATATGGCACTCCAGAAGTCTTCATCCCCCGATATTATACTTCTATATATCTCTGATGCCCTGTTTTCTTTCAGACTATCCGCAGTCATCTCATCAGCACTTTTAGGTTCAAACCGCAGGGCAGCAATAATACCATCTTTATCAACCCTTCTTCCCTCTTTTAAGAAATAGCCCCTGAGCAAAATACTCCTCAGCTCCCTCACATTCCCTTTAAATTCATATTCCATGAAGAATTTAATCGCATCTTCAGTAAGTTCCGGTATCACACCTCCCCTCCCGTAAACAGAGTGAATCTCGCTTAAAAAATGAGCCGATAGGTCAGGTATATCTTCTCTCCTCTCCCTTAAAGGTGGTATAACAATAGAAAGTTCACTCAATCTATAATAAAGGTCTTCCCTGAATCTCCCCTGCATTATCTCCTCTCTTAAATCCTTATTTGTTGCGGCAACAAGAAATACACGGGAATACCTGATTCTGTTTTCACCAAGACGATAAAAGCCACCGTTGTCAAGAAATCTCAATAATTGCACCTGTGTCTTCGGGTCTGCATCACCTATCTCATCAAGAAAAACAACCCCTCCATCTGCATCTTCCAGTATCCCTTTTCTATCAGAATCCGCCCCTGTAAATGAACCCTTCTTATGTCCGAAGAGTTCGCTATAGGTAAGCTCACCACTGTATGCAGCTATATTTGTCTTTTTCAGGGGGAGATTAACAGTCGGAGCCCTTTCTTTTTTATACATTTCATTTAACTTTGAATATATATTGTTAAAGAGAATCTCCTTCCCTGACCCTGTCTCACCAATTATAAGAAGTGATGAAAGCCCTATCCTCTCCTCTATTGTACCCTTTTCGCCCCAGGAGACAATACGGTTAAATACAGGAACAACTATCGTGTTGATTACCTCAATTACATCCTTGATTTTCAGACTCTTTCCAATGATATTATCAAGACTATAAGATGAGACATTGGGCGCCCTGTAGCCTATATCCTTTTTTAACTGCCTGACCTCCTGCTGTAATTCCTGAATTCTGAGCAGGTCATGGATATGACTGCTGACCAATCTTGCTATAATAGTGAGTATCCTTTTATGCTCCTCTGTAAAAAATCCCTTTTTAAAGCTGTCAAGATTTATAATGCCGATGATGTCATCGTCATATAGTATAGAGACTGCAAGTTCAGACCTGACATCTTCAGAGACCTCCTTGTAAAATCCACTACTGGAAGACTCCGACTGAACATCATTGCAAAGATATGGCATCTTTATATACGCTACATAACCCGTCAGCGACCTTTCTGATTTGTCCAGATTCTCCCCTCCCACCTTAAGAGGTGGGATAGCCTTCTTCCGCCATCCCCTTGACTTTGCACCAACCAGCACCCCTTCTTCATTCTCCACAAGCAACCATTTAACCCCTCCCACATTTTTAACTATTGCGATAGAACCGGTATCTGCATCTATTAATTCATTAGCCTTTGAAAGCACCTTAGTAGCAAATCTACTTAAATCCTCTTCTTTTTCAGACAGGAGTTCTGTTATCTCACTCAACACCTCTATCTCTATATGCTCCCTGCCCACATCCTTTATAACCTTCTCCACCATCTCTGCATGACTGCAGAGGAGCTCCTCTTCAAACTGTGTAAATCTGTATCTCTCCCTTGTATAATAATTAACTACACAGATTACCTTCTTTGTCAGAGGGTCAAATCTCGGCACCATATAGAGAGATGTAAGCCCAATTTTTTCAGCTATAGGCTTTCTTTTAAAACTCTCTGCTTTAACATCATCTATATACAATGGCTTAATAATATCGCCTCTATAAATTATTCCCCTGCCAGGGTCATCGCAAACTACTTTTCCTATTAAGCTTTCACCTTTTATTATCTCAACACAATGTTTATCTTCATAGATATCCTTGTCTGAAATATCCCTTGAATATGTGGCAAGGATTTTCATATAATCCCCCTCATCTCCCCCTTTATTAAAGGGGGGAAAGGGGGATTTTGCTTTTGCATCATCAGGCACGAGCACAGAGGCGAGGGTAAGTTTATCAACTATCTTTACAGCAGACCGCATCATCTGGGATGCAGCCTCACCTATCTTCGCCTCATCCACCTTTCTTGAAAATTTAAGGTGCTGATGAAATTTCTTTGCCCTTTCAATATTATGAGATACACCCCAAATGAAATCTTCAATAACTTTGATAGTCTTCTCCTCTACTATTTCACCTTCCTTACTGCTATCAATGGTCATAACACCTATAGACTTCCCGCTAAATATAATAGGTATTGCGAGCATTTCCTTTATATTGAATTTTGATGCCAGTTCTTTATTAAACATCTCTCTGACCTCTGAATTTTTCCATGTCCAGTAAGAGACCCTGTCAACAAAAGCCCTTGCAACCACAGAAGTCTGTGGCGAAATAAATATTGATGTCCCATACAATTCGGTACCCATCTCACCCCTTGCATAACTGCATATTAAAACACCTTCAGTGAGGTCCTCCAGATACATCCTGTTCCTTTTGCAGCCAAATATATCTTCCAGACCAACTCCTACGAAGTGAAGTATGTCATGGAGATTTTCCTTGCCAAAACCAGAGATTTTTTCCCTTATTTCATTAAGTCGCTTTGAGTAATCTTGATTCATAAAAGGAAGGGTTTATAATTTATGCTGGAGTAGATTATAAGCCGGATTCTGTCCCCCCGCAGATAATTTATGTGCGGGGTGATGGTCATTTATCTGCCCCTCATGTTGCCATAAGGGTGTAGCGGCTTACCCAAAGGCTTCGGACGGGCAATCCTTTATTGCCTTTCTATTTAGCCTTGCTCCGGGTGGGGTTTTCCATGCCCCTGATGTCACCATCAGGGCGGTGAGCTCTTACCTCGCCTTTTCACCCTTACCCCAAGGAAGCAATGAGTAACGAGCAATGAGTAATACCCATTGCTTTGTACTCATTGCTCATTGCTTCCTTTAGGGCGGTATGTTTTCTGTGGCACTTTCCGTAGAGTCGCCTCTCCTTCGCGTTACGAAGCACCCTGCCCTGCGGAGTCCGGACTTTCCTCCCCCACACCTATGTTAATAGGTGTGGGGGCGGCCATCCATCTGCTCCAGCAATAAAAATAAGCAATGAGCAATGGGCAACGAGTTTTTTACTCATTGCTCATCACTCATAGCTCATTGCTTATTTTATCCCTCCCAGTAAAGCACACGCTGACAGTGAGGACATTTTATAATTTCCTCATTTCTCCTGATTTCGCTTGCCAGCTGCGGCGGAAGTCCAAGGAAACAACCCTGACATATCCCTTCTGCAAATCTTACCACCGCCATTCCACCCCTGTTTTTAGCTACTTTGATATAATCCTTAGAAATTTTACTGTCAATGGAATTATTAATAGATTCCCTTTCCAATCGCTTCTGTTCAAACCGATTTTTTAATCCCTCTATCTCTCTTTCTTTTTCTGATTTTTTATCCTGAAATCCCCTTTCTTCCTCCATTATTTTTCTCTCTTTTTCTTTAAGTATATTTTGCTTTTCCTCTATCAATTCAAGCAACGACAGGTCTTCATCCTCAAGCTGATTTATCTTCTTCTTTATACCATCCATCTCCTTCAGAATAGCAGAATACTCTTCATTCGTCTTGACTTGAGAGAGTTTGACCTTTGTCTTGGAAAGATGGTCATTCTCAATTTCTACTTCCCTCTCCTTTCCACGCCTTTCTTTGTTAAGTGACTCTATTTCATTTTTTATACTACTTATCTCCCCCGCTATCTGCTGATAGGCAGAGTATAGAGCCTCTATCTCAAGCGGTATCTTTTTTAAGCTGTTTTCTAAACCTCCAATCTCTGAATCAATATTCTGAAGATTTATAAGTAACTCTAATTGCCTATTCACAAATAAATATTATCACATTTAAAATTTAAAATCTATTCAGTATGTCTTCCAACAGCTTTCTGTTTAACTCTCCCTTAAACTTTTCCCTTATCCTGCCATCACGGTCAATGAAAAAGGTAACCGGTAACCCAATTACTCCATAACTCATTGACGCCTTTAACTCGGAGTCAATAAGGATTGTGAATGTTATTCCATGCTCGGATATAAACTTTTTTACCCTGTCATAATCCTCATTATAATTTACACCTATAACCTCAACCCCCCCTTCCTCCCCCACTTTTGAAGAGGGAGATAGATGAGAGGTATTAATTTCCTGTAAAAGGGGCATTTCCTTTACGCAGGGCGGACACCATGTTGCCCAGAAATTTAGTATAACCTTTTTACCTTTATAACCACTGAGGGCTATATTTTTATTATTCAGGTCGGTTAATATAAAGTCGGGTGCATAATCACCAATATTGACAGCAGTATATTTATTTTCCTCTTTACATCCTGAAAGAAGAATTTCGCCACAGAGAACACAGAGGACACAGAGAATAATTTTTGAAATTTTCAAATCTATATTTTGCACTTTTAAAAACTTTAAATTAGGTGTTCGCTTCGCTCACACTAACTGATTACAAAGATTAAGTTTAGATTACAGAGATTTTAATCTCCGGAATCTTTTTATAATCTCTGTAATCATGTATAGGATTGAAATTCCTATACATTTAATTAGAAATTGGAATTTTTGCCTTTATCTTTTCTATCTCTGAATTTATTAAATCTCTCTCCTGGCCCGTAATCTTTAATTTAAGTCCTCTATTGTAATACTCTAATGCCTTTACAGGGTCAGTCTCATAATATGTATATATACTTCCCATATTCAGATACGGGCTGAAGTATTTTTCGTCAAGGGTTATCGCATATTCAAATTCATTTATAGCCCTTTTTACATCCCTTTCAGAGAGGTATAAAAGACCTCTGAGATTATGAAGTTGAGGGGTGTATTCACCATCCCTGTCCAGCCCCATACATTCATTTATAAGGTCAAAACCTTTATCTGCCTTACCTGAAGAGAGCATTCTATATATATTGTTTATATTCAAATTTATAAGTTCATGCCTTGCATCTGTATTCTCGTTATTAATTTCAACTGCCTTTTTAAAACTATATACAGCATCATCAGATTTATTATCACTGACACTGATATGCCCTTTTAAAAAATATGAATAGGAATTAAAATACTTTTCTATCTCCTCGGCGAGGCTGAAGCCTCGCACTACTGAACTCTGCCTCAATATAGCAGTTACAGGTTTCCGATGTTTCAGCATATTCTCAAGATTTCTCCCCTTTATCGTTGTCCCCATGTGATGAATCCTTGGGGCTGTAAATTCTACATAGGGATTATTATCAGCAACAACAGGAATATTTTCAACAAATTTATGCAAACCATCTTCATCTATCATAAAGGTAGAGAGCAGTTGAAATGGATTGGATATACCTATCTCCTTCAGGCTTTCATATATTTTTTTATTATTAAATCTCTCCTTCAGTTTCTCAAAATCTATTGATAATTTTTCATTAGAACCTATCATTATGGCATCCCACTTTGTAAACCACATTGTAGAGTGAGGAAAGACAGATACAAAGGTTGAAACAAGCATTTTGAAATCATCCTCTGATAGATGGTGAAGCGGTATCCAGTGTGAAACCATTCCGCCCTCTTTGAGACGGGATTTGCAGAGCATATAATACTCTCTGCTGTATAAATTTACAATACCGGCATTTGAAGGGGGGGGTGGCTCCGATGTAATAAGGTCAAACCTTTTATCCGTAGTTAATAGAAAATTTCTCCCATCTTCAATAATCATTCTAAATCTGCCATCATTTAATACATTCCTGTTTCCTTCTGAAAAATACTCACCACTATTAAAAACCTCTTTTAATATATCTATGGCATATATTTCATTAACATTGTGGTCGCTGACAGCGCCTGCAGTAGAGCCAGTCCCGAAACATATAATCAGTGCTTCTTTCGGGTCAGGATGGAATAAGAGAGGCAGATGTGCCTGAAGCCTCTCAAGCTGTAATGCCCCTCTGAACTCCCCCGCAATGGGGTCTCCATTTATCCAGAGCCTCTTTACCGGCTTCCTGAATGGTGTAAGGTCTGTCTCCTGTGATGAAACCAAGACAGTCCCTGCTATCCCCTCCTTATAATAGAGTATTTCATTACCCTTATCTATCTTTGCAACACTTATCAATTTTGGAATATCACCTGACCTAATTATGAGAACAATAACGACGATGCCGATAACAACAGATGATGTAGGTACAATATATCGGATCAACTTACCCCCCCTACGCCCCCTCTTTGTAAGGGGGGGATGAATGGGGGGTAGAAAAATGAGCGTGATACCCAATATAAGGGGAATAATACCTGTAAATATAATAGATTTCTGTATCCCTATAATGGGAAGGAGTATAAATCCGGCAGAAAATGAACCTATTATTGCACCGATAGTATTTACTAAATATACCCTCCCAATACCTCTTCCGATATTTTTTACATCTTTTAAATATATTGTTGAAATCGCAGGAAAACTTGCCCCCATTAACATTGTAGGGATAATCATTATAAGAAACGCCATTAAAAATGTTGCAAACATTTTCCCCCACCAATACCCGATACCAACAAACTGTGATATCCATGTAATAAAGGTGTTTAGCCACGAAGAGAGCAAATTGTAATTTGCAAATAGAAGGAGGGATAAAAATCCCATTAATCCGATAAGGATTTGGAAAAGGGCAAAGAGGGTTGCTGAATGATGATTGACGATTGACGATTGACGATTGACGATTTTTGAGTCTTGAATTTTGGAAAAAATAAGACTCCCACCTGCTATTCCAATTAGAAATGTAAAAAGGATTATTGAAAAGGCGTATATGGTGTTATCCAGAATCAATATAAGTACCCTTGTCCACAATACCTCATAAGAAAGTGCCGCCATACCTGAAAAACTAAAGGCAAGGAGGACAAGGGATTGACGATTGAAAATTGAAGATCGACGATTTGAAATTGCAGATTTGGGGGTTGAGTCTTGTAACTTGTGACTTGTAACTTGTGACTTGTAACTTATTATATATGCCCCTCCCCCTGCAATTAAATTTAAGACAGCGGCTAAATAGAGCGATTGTGTAACGCCTACAACCTCTATCAAATAAAAACCTGTAATAATACATCCTGCAACTGCACCAAATGTATTTAGCGAATAGATTACTCCTATATCAACTCCTATCCTGTTCTCACTCTTTATAAGAAACCTTGATATTACAGGAAGTGTGCCTCCCATCATAATTGTTGGAAATATCAGGATAAAAAATGATATTAAAAATCTCTCTGCAGAGAGCAACAAAAAGCTTCCCCCTGTTAAACCTTGAAGGCTTATATATAGCCATTCTGAAAATGAGATAAGAACCGGCAGCAGGATTGCGTATAAACCTATGAGGAGTTCAAGCCCAGCATATACCTTTAAGGGATTCCCCCTCTTATCTATAATTCTGCCAAAGATGTATCCCCCTATGCCGAGCCCTGCCATGAATACTGTAAGGACTGTACTTATTGCAAAAGAGGATACACCAAATACGAGGGAAAGAAGGCGGGTCCAGACAATTTCGTAGATGAGCCCAGAGGCACCTGAAAGGAAGAATATGAGGAGGATTAAAGGTCTTGCATATTTCATAAAAAGTTTCAGAGTATCAAAGTATCAAAGTGTCAAAACCTTTTAACTCTGATACTTTGACACTCTGAAACTTTGATACTATTTCCTTATCATCTCCTCTGGTGGTTTAAGTTTGACTTTCAAATCTGATTTTCTTGATATACTCCCTATCTGGGACATATCCAATTTTCCTATCTTATTCCCTTTTATCATTGTAAACCATATATTCCCTTTTGAATCTGCAGACATAGCCAGCGGTTGACTATCTTTGGCAGTATCATATTCAGTAAAAATTTCTGAGTCCGGGTCAAATCTCACAATTTTATTTTCATACCTCAAGGCAAGCCAGATATTATTTCCCTTATCTATAGCCATACTCTGAACACCTTTTTTGCCGGGGAGCGAAAAATCTTTGAACTCCCCTGTAGAGGAGTCAAATCTAACCAGCTTTTTATCTTTTAACTTGCAAAACCACACATTCCCTTTTGAATCAATTACAGTGCCTATAGGCATAGTCATAGCTGGTTTTATTTCATACTCCTTAATTTTACCCGTTTCATGATTTAACACGCCGAGCTTGTTTCCACCCTTCTCCACAAACCATATATTATCTTTTGAATCAGGAACGAGACCTAATGATTGGCTCATGAGTGTGGGAATATCATACGCCGTAAACCCCCCTTTCCCCCCCCTTTGAAGGGGGGGAGAGTGGGGGGGTGGGGTAAATTTAGTTATCTTATTCCTATTCCACTCTACAAACCATACATTACCCTTTAAATCTACAGTTATAGAAGCAGGATTACTATTCGGAACCGGAAGGGCAAATTCCTCAAATTTTAATGTCCGTGTATTAAACTTCCCTATCTGATTTCCCTCCTGCTCTGTGAACCATAGATTATCGTCCTTGTCTATTGTCATGTCTGTAGCTTCACTCTTAGCTGTGGTTATCTCAAACTCTTCAAAAATATTCCGGGAATGGTCAAATCTACCAATTTTATTGGCAGTATATTCCATTACCCACACAATGTCAGAGCGGTCTATAGCAATATCAGTTGGAGAGCTCATGGGAGTTGGGATGGGAAATTCTTCAAAAGGGGTCTCTTCGGAGGCATAAGATAGTGATGAGTGATGAGTGATGAGTGATGAGTGAAAAAATAATATTAGACAATAAAAAAAATAAATTGGAAATTTTCTTCTCATACTGCTTTTTTCTTCATAAAAACCAAAGCTGATATGACAACTATTACAAGTAAGATACCTGATACATAAATCCATAAAGGCATACCAGAGTCGGGAGTCTGAATATTCTCTTCTGAGTGCACATGTGTGGATGCTACCGGAGCATCTGGGACAGTGGAAATAACTAACTGGGCAATCTTATTTGCCCCCCTCTCATGCTCGGTGAACCATATATTCCCCTTTGAATCTATAGCCATATTCATAGGCTGGGAATTTATTGTCGGTATATCAAACTCATTAAATGATGAGGATTGCTGCTCAAAGTAACCTATTTTATTCATCATATTATCTATATACCAGAGCCTCCCTTTCTTATCAAATACGATACTCTGCGGAACGCTGTTATATCCCGGAATTATTGCTTCGCTCATCATGCCTGTTGAAGGTATAAGCATTGCAACCTTGTGGCTGTGAAGCTGTGTAAACCATATATTATTTGAGCTGTCAACCAATATCTTACCCGGCCTGCTTATAGGGGTTACAATTGGAAATGCCCTGTAGTTCTTCGTTTTTGGTGTAAATCGTCCTACCTCATTCATTGCTATATCGGTAATCCAGATATTGTCTTCTGCATCTACAGCAATGCCTGCTAGACGACTATTAGACTTAAGGTCATACTCCAGAATCTTATTTAATTTAAAATCGAGCTTCCCGATTTTACCACTATTCCATTCAACAAACCATACATTCCCCTCTGAATCTATTGCTAAATCATCGGGATTGCTCTGTGGTGTTGGTATATCATATTCTACAAATTTCTCGGTAGCCGGGTCAAAACTGCCGATTTTATTACCAACCTGCTCTACAAACCAGATTTTACCTGTCTTATCTATTGTAATAGCACCCGGGCTGCCAACAGTTACATCACGAACATCTTTTGGAGTGGTTCTTTCAGTTGGAGAATATTTCCACTCGCTTTTTGGCACTGCTGATGCCGTAGATGGTATCTGATATTCTTTGAAGGTCTGATTTGCAGGGTCAAATTTAACTATTTTATTTGTAACCTGGGCTGTAAACCAGATATTATCCTTTGAATCTACTGCGATACCAAATGGATGACTGTATGGAGTTGGGACTGTATATTCATTAATAACAGGGGCTCCTCCCGAAGTTTGTGGAGCAACCGATGCGGTATCGCCATGCATAGTATGCTGCCCCTGCTCATCTCCGATAGATATATTAACAAAGAGATAAAGGAGGAGAAATGTAAACAATAAAAAGATTTTTTTAAAAGGATTCATATAAGAAACAAAAGAAGCAATGAGCTATGAGCAACGAGTAACGAGTAAAAAACTCATTGCTCATTGCTCGTTGCTTAATTACTTACCATGTAAATGTCGGTTCATACATGTGACGCATCTGCCAGTTGGCATCTTTATATGTTTCTACGCCGCTGACATCAACAACCTTCCTGCCGGTTTTCTCATCATAACTAACAACTTTTCCTGCCTTATACTTGGCGAATTTAATCTGCCTTGCCCTGTCAACTGTATAATATTCTACCACATTTACAGGTGGCAAATACATCCTAATTCCCATAGCTGTATTATGACATGCATCACATCCCAAAATCTTTGCCTGATAACCGCTTTTAAAGGTAATAAATGCCAAAAATACTGCCGCGAGCAAAACAGGGGCATTAAATACTAATTTTCTAAAAATACCCATTGGTTCTTTATTGTCAGGATTAACCTCCACTTTTCGTTTAAAAAATGATGGCATTCTAATAAAGGGGAGAAAGATTAGAAATAGTAAAAAAATAAATGGGGCAATTACGCTATAAGGAAGAAGGTGTTTATAGGGACCTTTAAGATACCAGAACGGCTGCCATAATAGGAGAAAATACCATTCCGGACCGGGTATATACTGACCATCATCAGAAAATGGTACAATCTCCGGGGCTTTATCAGGAACCTGATATTTTATCGCTAATACGATTACAACTATAAATATTAAAATCATAAGAGACCCTGCCTTTAACACATGATGGGGCCACCAGGTTTTTTGTTTGTCTTCTTTCATTTTCGTATCTCCCTCCTAAATAATTAAAAACGAACAAAAACTTAATGAAACCACAGATGAACACAGATTAACACAGATGACAGCAATGCTGTCATTCTGAGGGCGAAGCCCAAAGCTTGTCCTGAGCGTAGCGAAGGAACTAATAAGACCCTTCACTTCGTTCAGGGTGACACACCGTGTCAGATTCCTCGCTTCGCTCAGAATGACATTTCTTTTAAATCTGTGAAATCTATGGTTAAATTTTATAATTTCCTTAATTTTGAATTTTC
>MHDI01000010.1 GCA_001804915.1 Nitrospinae bacterium RIFCSPHIGHO2_02_FULL_39_82
AATCGATAAAAAAACAATTTATAAAATTTCTAAAAAATACCGAGCAAAACGAGTCCTAC
This sequence comes from Nitrospinae bacterium RIFCSPHIGHO2_02_FULL_39_82, assembly GCA_001804915.1. Classification (GTDB taxonomy): domain Bacteria; phylum Nitrospinota; class Nitrospinia; order UBA9942; family UBA9942; genus PLOWO2-12-39-15. The sequence continues at coordinate 60 of MHDI01000010.1, forward strand.
TATTTGGTTCAAGTTTAAAACCTGAAATAGAAAGTCGCGATATTGACATTGCAGTAGAAGGAATTTTGCCAAAAGATTTTTTCAGCTATTATGGTGACATTATCGCAGATTTTCCGCGCTCCTTTTATAACAATTACAGGTTCTTTTTTAACCTTTAAAAGTTCAAAATCTATTTTTCAAAAAAGTTTTTGCAAAATGTCAAAGCCCTATCCTTATAAGCTGAAAAATTTTTCACTGTATCCTTTCTTATTTTTTCTACATCTATTATCCCTTTGAGGGATTGCAGTTCCTCATCATAGGTGTCTATCCATTCGTAAATCATCCCCTCAGTAACCTCAACATGAAACTGGAGTCCGTAGATGTTTTTGCCTACCCTTAATGCCTGATTTGTGCAGAGCTCTGCAGTTGCAAGAAGGGTTCCGTTTTCAGGGATTCCAAAGGTATCGCCGTGCCACTGAAAGACATCAAAACTCTCGCCAATGCCTTTGATCACAGAGTCTTTTTTCCCGTCATCTGTTAGACTTACATTATACCATCCTATCTCCTTTACCTTATTCTTTGTAACCTTAGCGCCTGCTGCCTTTGCAATAAGCTGTGCGCCAAGACAGATACCGAGTGTCGGTATATTTTTTTTGATAGCCTCTTTAATTAATTTATCCTCATCTTTCAGAAACGGATACCTATCCTCCTCATATACATTCATCGGTCCGCCTAATATTATAATTGTATCATAATCTAATTTTGGGGGGACACTATCACCATCCTGAAGCTCTCTTCTGTCAATCTTCCATCCCTTTGATTTCAGATACTCCTCTATTATCCCCCCGCCTTCAATATTTATATGTTTTAACATTAAATTTTTTTTTCCCATATCAACCTCCTGAATATTTTCCGGTTATGTAATGGAAATTGACTTCATTACAATTATGCAATAAAATAATACCATGAATGGAGAAAAAGAGAAAAAGACTGAACCAATTGATTATCTTATTCACTTTGGAATGGCAATTAACCTTATAGTGATATCTCTCCTGCTTTATTATTACTTCTTCAGGTAAACCCCGTTAGAAAGCTCGGGCGGGGCTTTCTTTCTAACGGGGTAAAGATATTATCTGCGATTCAACCACTCCATCAGTTCTTTATAACTCATTGTATTAATCAAATCTCTTTTTTCAAGCCATCCCCTCCTTGCCACGCCAAGACCGTATTCCATCATTTGTAACTGACTGCCATGATGGGCATCTGTCCCTATTGCCATCTTCACCCCCATTCCCTTTGCCATCTTGCAGTGGACATCGTTTAAATCAAGGCGGTCATAAAATGCATTTATCTCAATAGCTGTCCCTGTCTCCACAGACACCTCAAACATCTTTTTTATATTTAGTTTGTATGGCTCCCGACTGCTTATAAGCCTGCCCGTTGGATGGGCTATTATATTTACATAAGGGTTCTCCATTGCGGATACAACCCTGTTTGTAATTGTCTCCTCATCTTCTTTAAATCCTATATGAATAGCAGCAACTACAATATCAAGTTCTTTAAGCAATTTCTCAGGGAAATCCAGTGTCCCATCTGTCTTTATATCCACTTCACTCCCTGCCAGAACCTTTATCCCCTTCAATTTCTCATTCAACTCCCTTATCTCTTTTATCTGCCTCAACAGCCTCTCTTCTGTAAGTCCATTGGCAATCTTTGTAGATTTTGAATGGTCTGTGATTGCTATATATTGATAACCAAGTTTCCTTGCCATTTCCACGATCTCTTCTACACTCTCTGCCCCATCGCTCCAATTTGAATGAACATGAAAGTCCCCTTTTATATCTTCAACCTTTACAAGATTAGGTAAACTTTTCTTACCCGCTGCCTCTATCTCCCCTCTATCCTCCCTTAATTCAGAGGGAATCCAGTCAAGTCCAATGGCAGAATATATATCCTCTTCCTTCTCACCGCCAATCTTTTTATCGCCTCTAAATATTCCGTACTCACTTATCTTTAAACCAAGCCTCTTTGCCATCTCCCTTAAATGAATGTTATGAAGCTTTGAGCCTGTGAAGTATTGCAGTGCAGCACCAAAGGAGTCCTTCTCAACAACCCTTAAATCTACCTGAATATTCCCCTCAACAATGATGCTCCCCTTTGTCTCCCCTGATGCTAAGACATCCTTTACGATTGGAAGACTGACAAAAGCAGATATAATCTCCTTCCTATTTGAACCGGAGGCAAGTATATCAATATCTCCAATAGTCTCCTTCATTCTCCTCAAAGAGCCTGCTGGCTCTATCTCCTTAACACCTGTCTTTTTCTTGAGAGAATTTATAATCTCCTTCACAATCGGGAGGGCTTTGCCTATGGATATTCTCTGCTGACTCTCCTTAAATAATCTTATGCCCCTTAATATATTCTCTTCCTTTTTTTCACCCATTCCCTTTAACACCCGTAATCTTCCTTCAGATGCAGCCTTCTCAAGTCCTTCAACATCCTTTATACCAAGTTCTTTGTAAACCATCTTCAATGTGCTGGGACCAAGACCGGGGATATCCATAAGTTTAATAAGTCCCATCTCTACTCCTTTTATTGCCTCCTCATATTTTGACATCTTCCCTGTATCAAGATATTCCGTAATCTTCTCTGCAATACCACTCCCTACACCGGGTATATCCATCAACCTGTTCTCTTTATGGAGATGCTCAATATCTTCGCTCAGGCTTCCAATTACTCTGGATGCCTTCCTGTAGGCATTTATCTTAAATCTGTTCTCTCCTTTAAATTCGAGAATATCTGCTATCCTCTCAAACATCTGTGCTATCTCAAGGTTTTTCATCTGAAATATCCTCAAATCCCCTCGCAAGCCATGGTTTTATAGGTTTCTGTCAAATTATATATTAAAAGACTATAGAATGAAAGTTTTGATTTTTTAGATTGACTCACCTGATATTTTGGGTTATCTTTAGTATCGGAGGATTCATTAAATGACTTTCACAGTTACACTGATAGAGCTTTCATTCTTCCTAATTGCAATAGGTTTTCTAATGCTCGTTGTATATCTGATACCTGCTATTATCCAGTTCAGACAAACTGCAAGAAGCATTCAGGAGCTTTCTGAGGAATCAAAAAAGGTATTGAGAGATACTGTTCCGGTAATTAATAAGGTTAAGAGGCAGCTTGATGGTATAGGAGATGCGGTAGAAAAATTTAAATCTGTAGGAAACAGACTGCCATATATTGCAGATGCTGTTGCAAAACAGGTTAAGAGACCATTTGTATTAGCCGCAGGGCTTGCAGGGGGAATTATATATATATTTAAATCTCTAAAAAGGAGGTGATAGAAATGTCAGAAAACAGAGGTTCATCGGTCCCGGATATTATCTTTTCATTTCTTATTGGTAGTGTTGTGGGAGCTGCACTCGGAGTCCTCTTTGCACCTGCATCAGGCAGAGAGACAAGAGAAAAGATAAAAGATACTGCTGAAAAGGTAAAGGACGGCGTTATAGAGGGCTATGACACAGTTATGGATAGGACACGGGAAGGATTCGGCAGGGTAAAGGATCTTATGGAAGAGAAAAAAGAGAGGGTAAAGGCTGCCTACAGGGGAAGTGATACAACAGAGGCAGGATAAATGGTCAGGAGGGAATTTCTTCAGGATGTTTTAAACAGCATCATAGGTATATGGACCCTTTTGGCAGGTATCGGTGTGAGTTTTTTAGGAGTGAAGTATCTTTGGCCTACCGAAAAGACCATAGCCCCCTCAGGCGAAGAAAAAGTAAGAATATCCTTTTCAGAATTATCAGAAGGAAAGGCGAAAAAGATTGTCCTGAGGGGGAAGGCTGCCATAGCAATAAACAGCGGGGGTAAGATATATGCCCTCTCTGCAATCTGCACCCATCTTAGTTGCATCGTTAACTGGAGTGAAGAACAAAAACAGATAGTCTGTCCGTGTCATGGGGCAGTATTTGACCTCAATGGAAATGTTCTTGCTGGTCCTGCGCCAAAACCCCTTCTTGCCTACGATGTTAAGTTAATAGAAGACTCTATTTTGATAGGATAACTACCTCATAACTGAATAAGGAGGAATTAGTTATGGAAAAAGAATCAAGTCTTTTAACAAAATCTATTTTTGTTTTCATAATATTAACTTCTTTTAGTTGTGCTACACTCCCAAAACCAAGCGATGAGAAGATTACATTGACAGCACAACGGTTAGCCCGTGGAAAATATCTCGTAGAAGGGATAGGTGTTTGCGGCGGCTGCCATACTCCTGGTTCACACGAGGGTAAACCCTTAAAGGAAAAGCACCTTGCTGGAGATTCAATATTTATTGAGGGGCTTGGAACAATTAATATTCCTAACATTACCCCGGATGTTCAGACAGGTATAGGCGGCTGGACAGATGGAGAGATAATAAGGGCTATGAGGGAAGGGGTTAATAAAAAGGGGGAAATTATGTTTCCCTTTATGCCTTACCCTAATTACAGGGATATGTCTGATGATGATGTGAAAGCTATGGTGGCTTATTTAAGGACAGTTCCTCCTGTGTCAAATAAAGTGCCAAAGTTCAAGCTTCCATTTCCTGTAAATATTATGTTCTGGCTGTTTTCCCCGACTCCAAAACCAGTAAAGGATGTCCCCAATCCACCTAAAGATGACCCGGTTGTTCTGGGAAAATATCTTGTAACAATAGGTGCCTGCAGTGATTGTCATACACCACGGAAGGGCATGAAACAGGATATGTCAAGGTTTATGGCTGGAGGTGACCCTCACAAAGGCTACTGGGGGACAACATATGCGTCTAATATTACTCCTGATAAAGATACAGGAATAGGAAATAAAACTGATGAAGAAATTATTACTATTCTCAGGAAAGGGATATCGCGTCCTCCTATGAGTTTTCTTAGTTCATATTATAAGAGAGTAACGGATAATGACCTTAAGGCAGCGGTAGCTTATCTGAGAAGCATCCCGGCGATAAAAAATAATGTGCCTGAACCAAAACCTTATCCTGACAAGAAATAATATCATGAGAATGATTTAGATAGTTGATACTGAAAAATGACATTTTTTTCAGTGTGATTTAGATAAACAATAAATGGGATGGAGAATATACCGGAAGATATAAAAAAAGAAACAAAGAAGGGGGTGGGGTGGAGAAATCTGTTCAACTGGATTGCACTTCTCGGTTTCTTCTATGGGGAGTTGGATGAAAGGCTTACACTAAGACTTGCACTGCAAAAGATACTTAAAAAACCCGTGCCAAAAGGTCTCACCATCTGGGGTTGTTTTGGTGGTATAAGTTTTTTTCTATTCATTATTCAGGTAATAACCGGCATCATGCTCCTTATGTATTACCGTCCTACCATTGACCAGGCATACGACAGTATTGTCCACATAACCAATAATGTCCCTTATGGCTGGCTCATGAGGGGGATACATCACTGGGCTGCAAACCTTATGGTTCTTACACTCTTCATTCACCTTCTAAAGGTATTTTTTTCCGCTGCCTATAAACCACCACGCGATCTGAACTGGGTTGTAGGAGTATCACTATTTTCTTTAACCCTCGTATTTGGATTTACAGGCTATCTCCTCCCATGGACACAGCTTTCGTATTGGGCAACAGTTGTAGGGACCGAAATAGCCGGTGCTATTCCTTTAATAGGAGATACCCTCAAGATACTGGCAAGGGGAGGTGAAGGGGTGGGACAATTAACTCTGACCAGATTCTTTGCACTTCATGTAGCAATACTGCCGTGGATATTCATATTTCTCCTGATACCGCATTTTATTATGATAAGGAGACTTGGCATCTCGGAACCCCTTTAATCCATACCTTCTTTAGCCTTTAGCCTTTTTTCCCAGTATCTTTCTAAAGGAGAATATGTTCATGTATATTATGCCGCCCCATGCCATTAATAGGAAAATCCATCCGCCTGTGTTCATATAAAAAATCCTCCCCTCACCCTAACCCTCCCCCTTCTGGGGAGAGGTGAGGGGGGTTTTGTTCTTTCATCCTCCATGATTTTCTGACAAGATAGGCAAGTCCTATAAAGATAGCAAGCATCATCAGTCTTGCACCCCACACATAGGGTCTGTTAGATGGGTCAATATTTTTCATAAGAAGGACATCTATTGCGCTCTGGTAAAACCATGTAGCGAGGATTGTAAACAAAAATGCAGGAGTAATGTATTTTATAATATAAAAGAAAACCTTCGGAATCCTTGTTGTTGCGCCTCTATTAATTTCTTCCCACCCTTTAGCCATACCAAATAGCCATACAAAAATTATAGTTTCCAGAAATGCACATAATACAGGGCCAAATGTCCCTGCCCAATAATCAAGCTCGTCAAGAAAACCATGCTTTAAGAAAAATACAACTGGAATGGAGCAGATAAAAATAACGAGACCGACTATAATAGCTGCCCTCTCCTTTGGAATTCTAAATTCCTCCTGTAAAAATGCCATGGCAGGCTGAGTAAGGGCTACTGATGAGGTCAGGGCAGCAAAGAATAGGAGGAGAAACCAGATAAATCCAAAGAACTGTCCAAGAGGTATCTTCTGAAAAATAGCAGGAAGTGATTGAAACCCGAGGTCAAAGGCGCCTCCTTTTGCAATCTCCTGTGCGCCAACAAGACCAAAGAATGCAACTGCTGCAGGTATGGCAATCGTCCCGCCGAGTACAACCTCTGCAAATTCATTTGTCCCTGCCGTGGCAATACCTGTTGTAGCCACATCATCATCCTTTTTCATATAGCTCGCATAAGTGGCAATTGCCCCCATCCCGAGACTTAAGGTAAAGAATATCTGTCCTGATGCTGCAAGCCAGACTGTTGAATTTGTCAACTGGCTGAAATCAGGATTCCAGATAAAGCCCAACCCTGCAGTTATATTGTTTTCAGGATTTGCAGGGTCAGGAGTCCCGAATGCAAGAACCCTTATCGCAAGGGCAGTCGCCATTATAAGAAGCAGAGGCATGGCGATATTTGCGAGTCTCTCTATCCCTTTTGATACCCCTTTTGAGAGTATATATACATTTATGGCGAGAGTTATTAAATAAAATATGATAGCAGGCATAATGCTTGAAAAATAATTGTTTGACTGAACACCCTGAAACCCCTTTAAAAAAGCCCCCATGGATTCCCTGCTCTCAGCACCAAAATATTTTCCTGTCAGCGAGAAGAAGCTGAAGGCAAGTGTCCAGGATTCTATATAGGTATAATAGATGACAATGATAAGGGGGGTGAATATGCCGAGTATGCCTATATACTTTGACCACCTGTTATTCCACATTGAATAGAACATCCCTGGCATTGAGCCGTGCCCCCTGTTCCCTCCGAACCTCCCTATAGTAAGTTCAACCCACATAAGAGGGATACCGAGAAATATTAATGATATAAAATATGGGAGCATGAATGCACCGCCGCCATTCTCTGCTGCCTGAACAGGAAATCTTAAAAAATTCCCCAACCCTATGGCATTCCCTGCGAGGACAAGGACAAGTCCAAGCTTTGTCCCCCACTCTTCTCTTTTATTATTTTCCATAGTAAAAAATTTTAGCCGCGAATGAACACGAATTAACACACAATTCGTGTTTATTCGTGTAAATTCTATTTCTCTATCGAACCACTGTCCCTATAACAACACTCAGTGTACTGATTGGCATTTGTTCTTCAATCCCCTCAGTAGACTTGGTTATCCCTTTAAGCGCCTTTTTTGCCTCAACATATAATGTCTCATCATTAACTATCTTGCCGAGAGTCCCCTCACCTTTCTCTATCTTCTGGGCAATCTTATTGAGACTCTCCACTGTTTCCCTTGCCTGATTATATAATGAATCATCTGCCATTAGTTTACCCAGCGTCCCCTTCCCCCCCCGCACATCCTCAGCTATCCTGTTCAGATTATCCAGAATATCCTTTGTATTTGTAAAGGTTGCCCTCATATCTGAGAGAGTTGCCTTTGTCTGGTCATATAATGCATCGTCTGTCATAAGCTTACCCATCGTCCCCTTACCAACCCGTATATCTTCAGCCATCTTGTTCAAATTAGCCAGAATATCCTTTGTATTCGTAAAGGTTGCCCTCATGTCTAAGAGAGTTGCCTTTGTCTGGTCATATAATGCCTCATCTGTCATAAGCTTGCCCAACGTCCCCTCCCCTCTCTCCATTTTTTTTGAAATGTCGCTCAGGCTTACAATCAACTCTCTGGTATCTTTTGAAAGGGTAGGCAGGTCATTGGTAAACTTTTCAACATTTGTTACTATTCTGCCGATCTTCTCATCATTCCCTTTAAAAATATTATTAAAACCTGTTGATGCCTCTTTTATATTATCCACAATACTCCTTATTGACTCCTTACCTTCCTTCCCACCGAGGGCCTCACTTAAAGGTTGTGTTATTGTTTTAATATCTGAGGCTATTGAGTTCAGTTGGACAATAACCTTATCAATATCTGGTGGAGGGGCACCCTGTTGTATCTCTTCACCTGGTTTAAGTTCAGTAATGCCAGGAGAACCAGGGTCTATCTCAAGAAATTTTTCACCAAGAAGGCTTTCCATTTTTATATATGCCTTTGCATCCCTCCATAATTTTATGTGATGAGGAAGATTTATTGTCAACCTTGCCTTTTTGTCTGTCAGGGATATGTCTGTAATTCTCCCTATCTCAACACCTGCTGTTTTGACAGATGTATTCTTTACCAACCCTTGTGCACTATCCATGATGGCATAGATATTATACCCCCTCTCCTTTCCTACCTGAATCTTTTCAATATTTACAGTCATATATGTGAGAAATATAATACCGAGAACCACAAATATACCCACCTTTACTTCTGTTTTTAATCCACCCATAAGCCCTCCTTAAAATATAGCAATGAGCAACGCACAATGAGTAATTAGTTTTTTCCTCATTGCTTTTCACTCATTACTCATTGCTCCCTTGTTATTGGACCTTCTGCCCTTCCCTGGATAAACTGCTGGACAATTTCATTCTTGGAATTTCTTATCCCCTCAGGTGTTCCCACCTCTATAATCTCACCTTTGTAAAGCATAGCAATCCTATCTGCTATTTTGTAAGCGCTTACCATATCGTGTGTAATGGCAATTGATGTAACTTTTATCTTCTCCCTAAGATGAATGATAAGTTCATTTATCACATCTGCCATTATAGGGTCAAGTCCCGTCGTAGGCTCATCATATAAAAGTATCTCAGGTTCCATGGCTATAGCCCTCGCAAGGCTAACCCTCTTTCTCATACCTCCTGAAAGTTCAGAGGGCATGAGATTTTCCACATTCCTCAGACCGACAAGTTTAAGTTTCTCAATTACAATATCTTTTATCTCGGTATCTTTTAATCTAGTATGCTGTCTAAGTCCAAAACTGACATTCTCCCAGACTCTCATTGAATCGAAAAGAGCGCCCCATTGAAAAAGCATGCCGAATTTCTTTCTAATCTCGTTTAAATCCCCCTCTTTAAGGGACGCAACTTCCTGTCCATCTATATATATCTCTCCCTTCTCAGGTTTTAATAAACCAATGACACACTTAATAAGGACACTCTTTCCTGTTCCGCTGCCTCCAATAACAACCATGCTCTCTCCTTTTTTTATTTCAAGGAATGCCCCTCTGAGGACATGATTATTGCCAAATGATTTATACACATCCTGAATGCTGATTTTTACATCGGAGTTTGTAAAGTTCATAACTTTCTAAAACATCAGTGCTGTGATGAAATAGTTTGCTATAAGTATCATAAGTGAAGATAGAACAACTGCCTTTGTAGTTGCTCTGCCAACACCTGATGCACCACCCTCTGTATTAAAGCCCTGATAGCAACTGACTATGGCAATTATCATCCCAAAGACCGTTGCCTTTAGTATGCCGCTGTAAATATCATTTAGCTTCAAAAAGTCCCATGTCCTTCTTTCGTATATAGTGGGGTTGCTGCCGAGGATATAAACACTGACCATATACCCCCCTATTATCCCAATTATATCTGCAAACACGGTGAGTATAGGCATTACGATAGTTGTAGCGAGGAATCTTGGAACAATGAGATATTTTATAGGGTTTGTAGCGAGTGTGTATAGGGCATCTATCTGCTCTGTAACCTGCATAGTGCCGAGTTCTGCCGCCATGGCAGAGCCAACCCTCCCTGAAACCATCAGCCCTGAAAGGACTGGACCGAGCTCCCTTGTTATGGAAAGGGCAACAACAGTCCCTACAAAGGTCTCCGCACCAAACCTCTTAAACCCTGTATAACTCTGTAGTGCCAAGACCATCCCTGTAAATGCACCGGTTATCAGTATTACAGGAATTGAATTGATACCCACCTCCTCTATCTGGGCAAGAATATTTCTCAAATTCAGAGGAGGACGAAATATCCAGAGGAGGGTCTTTAAAAATAGAATGGCAACTCTCCCACTTTCTTCCACAAGCTTGAGAAATTTAGTCCCTATGATTTCTAATAGACGCAACATAAATTAGGTGTTCGCTTCGCTCACACTAACTTTGATTATAGAGATTGAGTTTAGATTGCAGAGATTTTAATCTCCGGAATCTTTTTATAATCTGTGTAATCAGATATAGGATTGAATTTCCTATACTTTAAATTTATCAGGCACTCCACATTATACCCTCAAATTTTTCATCAGGAACTTTGAATGTTATATATTTGTGTCTTGGATAACGGTCAAGTTCAAGGTCCTTTTTCCTGAATTCAATCACAAAATTCACAATATCACCTGTCTCAAGCCTTAAGAATTTAAAAGGTATGGCTATCTCTACAATATTTTTTATTGCTATTGTATCCGGTGTCTCAATCAGAGAAAAGGTGGTTTCATCTTTTTTTATGTATATCTCATATTTTTTTTCTTCTTTAAATTGCAGGGGAAAGACAACCTTAAATTCATGTTTATTAAATATGTGAATATTAACCTCAATATCTTTTACTGCCTCCTCCACAATATCATCTTTTAAATCTAATCTGATAAACAGGGTGCTAAGGTCAAATCCATAATAGATGGCAGAGGCAATCCCGTCACCATGATACATAGAAACACCCGATACCTTTCCTCTGTAAGAACCTGCACCAAGCCATTCAAAATAGTTTGTAACCATACCATCAATAGAAGGAGAGATAAACTTTACGGGTTCATCAGATGGCAATTCTTCTTCTATTTTGATTATAGGAAGTTTAAGATAATCAGGAGGCTCTGCACCCAGCACCCTGTAAACCTTTTCTAAGTGTGCCCTGAAGAGTCTATCAAACTCTGCATCATTATCACTGGAAAAATCGTCTCCATACCACCAGAACCAATCACTCCCCTCCGCTGCATATATCCCTTCCCATGCAGTGTTCACCTTTTCCTTGTTTATTTTATTATCTCTCACCCTTTCTGTAAGGAACCTCCTTGTCTTCCTGAGATAATCCCATCCTCTGTTATCCTCATCTGCACCTATCCATATCTTGAAGTTGTGATTTATCCATGAGCCTGTATAAAGATTTTCTATAACCCTGACAGGTTTATGCTCATTTATATATTCTCCAATTTTCACAGTTTTAAAATCTTTATTTTCGGAGAGTTCCTTATAAATAAAGGAGAGAAATCCCCTCCCACCGTCAGGATAATGCTCCCATGCATTCTCCCCATCCAGTATGATACTAACTATGTGGTCACCATTTGAACCGGCAAGATAGTTATGAATAGATTTCAAATGTCCCATAAAATTATTCCCGGACAATTCAGGTGGATTCTTGGAATATGTAAAACCTATCAGGTCTGAAAGCCCCTTATCCCTGAAAACCATATTTATTTCAGCTTCCCCAAAACGGCAGAGATACGGCTGATATAGTATATCACCCTTTCTTTCACCCTGAATAGAGTTGAACAGTATTGCCTCATCTGTGGCAATCCATTTGATACCTGACTTTTGAAAGCAAGGAATAAGTTCAGGAGCTACAGAGCCTTCTGATGGCCACATCCCCAGGGGAGTCCTTCCAAAGGACTCTTCATACAGCAAAATCCCTCTCCTCATCTGCTCCTCCGCATCTTCAGGGAAGTAAAACCTGTCAGGGAGTTTTACCGACGGCATACACCGCCTCGCAAGTTCTGTATCATAGAGGAGAGGCAGTATAGGATGATAAAATGGGCTGGTAGTCAGTTCTACCTGTCCATTATCCTGAAATCTCTTATAGAGAGGAATCAGTTCTCTTAATATCATTATCTGGCTTTCAAGGACATATTTCTTCTCATCCTCAGTAAAATTTCTTCCTTTCTTAATTAATTCTTTAAGCCCTCTATTTTTTTCGAGAGCCTTATAGCCAAACCATGCAAGATTAAACCAGACCTGGAGGTCAAGATATTCCTGCATAGAAAAGGTCTTTACAATATGATTAATCTCTTCCTCGGTTAACCGTCGCATCCCTCTTTTTCTAAGGATATCCCAGTATCTGCCGTGAGGCTGTATCATTGTCTCCCAGTTGCACATAAAAAAATTATCAAGGAGAAACTTTTTTTCGTTGAAGCTAAGGTCAGCAGGAGGCTTTATACTGTGGTTCCAGAATACATCCTTTGCTATGCCGTTTGTATAATCATTTATTTGGGTAATAAGAGAAGGGACAATATTGAAGGTCTGTCGGATATCCGGAAATTCCTCCAGGAGTGAAATCATATCATAGTAACCTTTTATACCGTGGAGGCGAACCCATGGCATTGAATAGACACCCGTAATGGGGTCTCTATACATAGGCTGATGCATATGCCAGAGAAAGGCAATATGTAAAGGCTTCATAATTCTCTTAAATAAGCAATGAGCAATGAGTTAAAAGCAATGAGTATGAAATACTTTGCACTCATTGCTCATCGCTCATTGCTCATCTCAATACTGTCTCCTTCGGAACCACAACTATCCCTGATTCTGTAACATAAAATCTCTTTTTATCTTCCTTAGGGTCGTAGCCTATCTCCATCCCTGCCGGTATGGTCACATACTTATCAATAATAGCTCTCTTTATCTTTGCGTATCTCCCCACATTCACGCCCTCCATAAGAATTGACTCGGTAACATAGCTGTAGCTGTTTATCTTTACCTGCGGAGAAAGAATAGAGCGGTTTATCTGACCGCCGCTTATTATACAACCTTCTGAGACAATTGAATCCGTTGCTACACCCACCCTCTCCCTTTCCTTATCCGCAAATACAAATTTTGCAGGTGGACAGGGATGATAGTATGTTCTTATAGGCCATTCTTCATTATACAAATTGAATACAGGTGACACTGCCACCAGATCCATACTTGCCTGCCAGTAGGCATCCAGGCTCCCCACATCCATCCAGTATCCCTTTTCTGCAGGAGTTATCCCGGGCACTGTATTTTTTGCAAAATCGTAAGCAAAGACCTTCCTCTTCTTACTAATAGCCGGAATTATATCCCTCCCAAAATCATGCGTAGAATTTGTCCTTTTCGCATCAGCCAAAACTTCTTCAATCAATGTATTGGTATTAAAAATATAATTTCCCATTGATACCAATGCCATTTTATGTCTCCCCGGTATTGATTTTGGTTTTTTGGGTTTCTCTTCAAATCCCTTAATCCGCAATTCTTTATCAATCTCAATAATTCCGTATGAGCTTGCCTCTTTTACAAGTCTTGGTATGGCGGATACACTAAGTTCTGCCTTCTTTTTTATGTGATAATTTAACATCTGACGAACATCCATTTTATAAATGTGGTCGCCACCAAATATACAGACATAGTCTGGCTTTTCATCGCTTATTATATTGAGATTCTGGTATATAGCATCTGCCGTCCCTCTATACCAATCTCTTCCTGTTCTCATCTGGGCGGGGACTGCATCAATGTATTGACCAAGTTTTGGAGACAGCCTCCATGCGAGTGAAAGATGACGGTTTAATGATTCTGATTTGAATTGTGTGAGAACCTTTATCTGAAAAAAACCTGAGTTTATAAAATTGCTCAGGACAAAATCTATAATCCTGTAGCGTCCACCAAATGGGACTGCTGGCTTTGCCCTCTCCTTTGTCAGTGAATAGAGCCTTTTCCCTTCTCCACCTGCCAAAATCATGACTAATACTTTTTGCATAATAAAGGAAAGAGAATAGAAGATAGAGGATAGAAAATAGAGGATAGAAGATAGAGAATAGAAGACAGAAAACAGAGCATCGTCCAACTTCTATCTTCTATCTTCTGACTTCTAACTTCTGTTTCTTTATTCCTTCGGCATTGTAAACCCGATATACCTTGTACTCTTACCATCCCTGACTAAAAGGGTAACTGAATCACCACCCTTTATATTTGCCACTACCTTTTTATAGTCCTCAATATCCCTTATCTCTTTCCTATTTATTTCTATTATTATATGACCCCTCTTCACACCTGCTGCAAATGCAGGACCTGAAGGATTTACATCCATAATTATCACACCATCGGTGGAATCAAGACCAAATTGGTCGGCAATCTCACGAGTTACATTCTGGATGGAGAGACCGAGGTCCTCTTCAGCCTTTGTCTCTACAACTTCCTTCTCCTCTTTTAGTACCCCGATAGTTACATTAAATTTCTTCTTTGCTCCATCCCTTATAAGAATCAACTCTGCCTTTGTATCCGGCTTCACTGCAGCAACCAATTTGGGAAGGTCTTCCACTCCCTTTATTTTTTTCCCATCAAATTCTATAACCACATCTCCCCTTTTAATCCCTGACTTATCAGCAGGGCTCCCCTTCACCACATCACCGACAAGCGCCCCCTCACTCTCAGGTAGATTAAAAGATTTTGCTATTTCTGGTGTGACCTTCTGAATCATTACACCAAGCCATCCCCTCGTAACAACCCCTTTCTCTTTTAACTCCTTTATAACCATCTTTACCACATTGATTGGTATAGCAAATCCAATACCAATATTTCCCGCTACCCCACCTGCGGTAAATATAGCCGAATTTATACCAACTACCTCGCCTTTTGTGTTTATCAATGGACCGCCGCTGTTACCTGGATTTATTGACGCATCTGTCTGGATAAAATCATCATATGGTCCAGCTCCAATAACCCTCCCTTTTGCACTTACTATACCTGCTGTTACACTCTGTCCAAAACCAAATGGATTTCCAATTGCAATTACCCACTCTCCAACCTCAAGCTTATCAGAATCCCCCAATCGTATGATAGGCAGGTCATCTTTTGCATCTATCTTTATAAGGGCAATATCTGTCTTCTTGTCAACCCCTATAACCTTTGCATCATATTCTTTTCCATTCCCGAGGGTAACCTTTATTTTATCCGCCCTTTCAATCACATGACTATTTGTAAGGATATAACCATCCTTATCTATAATAAAACCCGAACCAAGGCTCTGTCTTGGTAGCTCCTGTGGTGGAATTTCACCAAAAAATCTTTCAAAGAAATCCTTGAACGGGTCGTTTTCCCCAAAAGGGGATGGGGTAGGCCCTCTATATCCCCGCCTACTCTGTTGTTTTACAGCCTGAGTTGTATAAATATTCACAACTGCAGGCTTTTCTTCCCTAACAATATCTGCAAATGTACTACCTGTAGGCATTGGAGAAATACCGCCACTTACTGCAGTTGCCTTTAATGTCTCCCCAACTAATCCTTCTGATGGATAAGGTAGTTTTCCATCAATAAAAACTGAGATATATCTCGTAAGGAGTATACTAATTGTCAAAATGAATATACCCAATGCCACTTTTGATACGGTCTTAAATATCTTATTCTTCATATCTTCCTCCATTAGTGGTTTAAAGTTTGTTAATTTTAATTAGTTAATTTATATGGAGCAAAAGAAATATTAAAAAGTCGTTCAAAAAAGTCATTTTTCAGTATCAACGAGTTAAGTATATCACATTGCCTTAAGATTGCAAAAATATTTTCTGTGTAATATTGTGTAATATTCTGTATAAGATTAAACCTTCAAGACTATATTTTCTAACTGGGATAACAAGACTCCTTACCTTGACATTACTACAAGCTGATATTATATTAGGGGTGGAAATATAAAACACAAACTCAATCAGGAGGATAAAAATGGGTAAAATAATAGGGATAGACCTTGGTACAACCAATTCCGTCGTTGCAATAATGGAAGGAAATGAACCAAAGGTAATTATCAATGAAGAGGGCAGCAGACTTACTCCCTCTGTAGTGGGTTTTACAAAGGAGGGGGATATAGTGGTTGGCCAGGTTGCAAAAAGGCAGGCAATAACAAACCCTGAAAATACAATCTACTCAATAAAGAGATTCATGGGGAGAAGGTATGACGAGGTTACAGAGGAGACAAAAAGGGTTCCTTATAAGATAGTAAGCGGCCCAAATGGAGATGCCAGGGTTCTTGTAAGAGGAAAGGAATATACACCACAGGAAATATCTGCAAAGATACTCCAGAAATTAAAGGTTTCTGCAGAGGCATATCTTGGGGAGAAGATTACAGAAGCTGTAATTACTGTCCCTGCATATTTTAATGATGCACAGAGGCATGCAACAAAGGAGGCAGGAAAGATTGCAGGACTTGATGTTAAGAGGATAATAAATGAGCCTACTGCATCTGCACTCGCATACGGACTTGATAAGAAGAAGGATGAGGTGATTGCTGTCTATGATTTTGGTGGTGGGACATTTGATATATCAGTCCTTGAGGTTGGCGATAATGTTGTAGAAGTGAAGGCTACAAACGGTGATACACACCTCGGGGGGGATGATTTTGATAAAAGGATAATGGATTGGATGATAGCGGAGTTTAAAAAGGACCAGGGAATTGATTTAAGCAAAGATGCGATGGCACTTCAGAGATTGAAGGAAGCAGCAGAAAAGGCAAAGATAGAACTTTCATCCACCATGGAGATAGAGATAAATCTGCCATTTGTAACTGCCGATGCATCAGGACCCAAACATTTAGGCATGAAATTAACAAGGGCGAGGTTAGAGCAGATGATAGATGACCTGATAGACAGGAGCGTCGGACCATGCAGGAGGGCATTTGAGGATGCAGGACTCGACCCGAAAAAGATTCATGAAGCTGTTCTTGTTGGTGGCTCCACAAGGGTTCCAAAGATTCAGGAGCTTGTCAAACAGTTCTTTGGAAAGGAGCCTCATAAGGGGGTAAATCCTGATGAGGTGGTTGCCCTTGGTGCTGCGGTTCAGGCAGGTGTCCTTGCAGGAGAAGTAAAAGATATTCTGCTGCTTGATGTGACGCCTCTTTCTCTTGGGATAGAAACACTCGGTGGTGTTATGACCCGTCTTATTGAGAGGAACACTACAATACCAACAAGGAAGGGTGAGATATTTTCTACTGCGGCAGACAGCCAGACAAGTGTGGAGATTCATGTCCTTCAGGGGGAGAGAGGGGTGGCACGGGATAACAGGACACTTGGGAGGTTTCACCTTATCGGAATTCCTCCTGCTTCACGGGGGATACCGCAGATAGAAGTTACATTTGATATAGATGCAAATGGAATTGTCAATGTATCTGCAAAAGACCTTGGTACAGGCAAAGAACAGAAAATTACTATCAGTGCTTCAAGCACACTTACAGAAGATGAGGTAAAGAAGATGGTAAAAGAAGCAGAATCCCATGCAGAAGAGGATAAAAAGAAAAAACAGGAGGTGGAGGCAAGAAATCAGCTCGATTCTCTAATATATACCACTGAAAAGACACTTAATGAAAACAAGGATAAACTTTCAGAATCTGACAGAAAGACTGTTGAAGATGCACTATCTGATGCCAAGAATGTCCTTGATAGCGGCGATGTAGATAAGCTCAGGAATGCCATTGACAAACTTACAAAGACATCCCATAAGATTGCTGAGGCAATGTATAAACAGGCAGCAGGGCAAAGGGGAGATACTGGAGGCAGGACAGCAGAGAAAACTAAAGGGGAAGAAAATGTAGTTGATACAGAGTTTGAAGATGTAAAGAAATAAACCAGTAATGAGCAATGAGTTTTTTTACTCATTGTTTGGCACTCATTGCTTGGCACTCATTGCTTAAAAAATGGAGGTGTTTTTTTATGGCACTGGTAAGATGGGAACCATTTAAAGATTTGCTTTCAATTCATGAAAGGATGAACAGGCTTTTTGAGGACACCCTTTTCCGTCCAAGAGGTATGGAGGAGGAACTGGCAAAGGGGACATGGGCACCTGCAGTGGATATCTACGAGACCCAGAACGATATAGTTTTAAAGGCAGAACTGCCAGGACTCACCCAGAAGGATATAAATGTGGAGGTTAGAGACAATACCCTTATCCTTAAAGGGGAGAAAAAATTTGAAAAAGAGGTAAAAGAGGAAAACTATCACAGAATAGAACGTTCTTATGGGTCATTCCAGAGGATGTTTACTCTCCCGGATACAATCCAGCAGGACAAGGTAAAGGCTAAATTTAAGGAAGGTGTCCTGGAGATTGTTATGCCCAAGGAAGAGAAGGCAAAACCAAAATTGGTTAAGGTAGATGTTGAATAGCATTTTTAAGAACCGATAGAATATGAAAGAAGAGATAACTCTTAAAGAAAAACATAAAGAGCCAGAGGCCCCTGCCTTTACTGTGAAGGATAAGAGATTCTGGATTGGTGGGGAAAAAGAGGAGACACCAACAAAAGATAAAC
This sequence comes from Nitrospinae bacterium RIFCSPHIGHO2_02_FULL_39_82, assembly GCA_001804915.1. Classification (GTDB taxonomy): domain Bacteria; phylum Nitrospinota; class Nitrospinia; order UBA9942; family UBA9942; genus PLOWO2-12-39-15. The sequence continues at coordinate 18,684 of MHDI01000010.1, forward strand.
TACCAACATATGTAGAGCAGTTGAAGAAGCAGGCTGAGGAGAGTGAAAACAAGTTAAAGGAGTATATTGCTGCATATAAACAAAAGATGATGGAAAATGATGAATTTCGTAAAAGACTGGAAATAAATTACCATAAGAGGGCAGAGCAGTTGAATGCAGAGTTCATTTTAAACCTCCTTCCCGTTGTAGACAACCTTGAAAGGGCAATAACATCAGCAGAAAATGGGAGGGATTTTGATTCTCTTTTACAGGGAATAAAAATAATTCAGAACCTTTTCCTAAATCAGCTAAAAACTTGCGGGGTAGAGAGGATAGAGGTATGTGGAAAGACATTCAAACCCGAGGATGAGGAGGCAGTGGAGGTGGTAGAGGTAAATTCTGAAGACAAAGATAATATAGTAACTGATGAGCTTGAAAAGGGCTACAGGATAAGGGATAGACTTCTTCGTCCTGCAAAGGTGAGAGTAGGAAAGTATATCGCCGAATCCCACAGGGAGGTGTGATATGAAAGTGCATATCAAAAATATTGAAAATGGATTAGGGGTTTTGATTCCCGATGAATATGTAAAATATCTGAACCATTAAGACTTCTTTTACCCCATCGGTTGTATTATCATAGTATCATAAGATTCCTGCCTCACACTTAAACTTCTATACTGTATGTATATACCTGACAAAGACAAACTCATCAGAAAGGCCCAGAAATCTCTCGGCTGGGATGAGATAAGAAGCAGATTATCATCCCTGACGATTTCATCAATGGGGGCTGAACTTGCCCTATCTCTTATTCCTGATAATACTTCCTTTGAATCCATAAAGATTAAACTGGCAGAGACCTCTGAAATGAAGATAGTCCTTTCAGACAAGGAGCATATTCCTCTTTCAAGATTTGAAGATATGAGAGGAGCCATTGGCAGGGCACTAAAAGGTATTACTCTTGAGACCAATGAATTGCGAGAGATATCAAATATTCTGAATATCTCCGGAACGGTAAAATCCTTTTTATCAAGGTTAAAAGATAATGCACCGGTTTTATGCAAGAAGACAGATGATATAAGAGATATTCCCGAATTAAAGCAGAGGATAGATTTTTGTATAACCGAATCGGGAGAAATAAACGAAGATGCCGTACATGAGATTAGAGAATTATCTCACAAAGCCCGTTCTCTGAGAAACAGGATTATAAAAAGATTAAATCACTACCTCTCATCAAGTGAATTTTCTCCAATACTGACGGATAATTATTATACCCAGAGGGAGGAAAGATATGTAATACCGGTAAAGGCTGAATGTAAATCAAAAATAGATGGGATTGTCCATGACTCATCATCCAGTGGCGTTACCATCTTCCTTGAGCCATCCGATACGGTGGAACTTAACAATCAGTTAAAGATTATTAAACTGCAATTTGAGAAGGAGATACAGCGGTTATTGAAAGAACTGACCATGCTTGTAGCAGGAGTATCATCTGAGATAGAAAGGAATCTTGCCATTCTCACAGAATTGGACCTAATACATGCAAGGGCAAGGTTGAGCCAGATAATGGATGCAATAGAACCAGAGATAAATTCAGAAGGAAATATAAATCTTAAAGCAGTCAGACACCCTCTTCTGTCATTGAGTGATACATCGGTAGTTCCAAATGATATAACAATTTCACATGATATTAATGTCCTCATTGTTTCAGGTCCAAATACAGGAGGTAAGACTGTTACGCTTAAAACAGTAGGGTTAACCGGATTGATGGTTAAGGCAGGGCTTCATATCCCTGCAGATAATGGTTCGGAAATGGCCATCTTTCCTGATATCTATGCAGATATAGGTGATGAACAGGATATTGACAGACATCTCTCCACCTTTTCAGGACACCTTGTAAATATCATAGGCATATTAAAATTTTCATCTCCATCATCACTCATTTTATTGGATGAACTTATGATATCCACTGACCCGTCAGAGGGTGGGGCACTCGCAGAGGCTATCCTTGCTGAACTATCCATAAGAGGAGCAAAGGTAATTACAACAACACATTATGGGCAGTTGAAGGTAGCCGGTACACTTAGAAAAGGTTTCAAAAATATCAGCGTAGAATTCGATTCCAAGACCCTGTTGCCAACTTACAAGCTCATACAGGATACTGCCGGGAGTAGTTCTGCACTCTATATATCAAAACAGCTCGGTATGGATGAAAGAATTATTGGGGCTGCATCGCTGCTTATAAAAGAGAGGGATAGGAGACTGGATGAGGCGGTTAGCAAACTGGAGATTATTAAAAAAAGTTTAAATGAAGAGCTTCAAAGGGCATCGTTATTGAACAAAGAGTCAGAAGAACTTTTAAAAGAACAGGGGGAGATTACAAAGAAGATGAGGGAAGAGGAAAAAGAATATTTTAAATTGAAAAAAAAGAGATTATCA
>MHDI01000011.1 GCA_001804915.1 Nitrospinae bacterium RIFCSPHIGHO2_02_FULL_39_82
GTATCCATTGGAAAAAAAGATAGGGATAAAGATTGCAAGAGAGACAAGGGATAGAGGACTTATAATAAGACCTATAGGAAATATCGTTATACTCGTCCCACCATTGAGTAGCACTAAGGATGAGATTCACAGGATGGTGGAAATTATATACGAATCTGTAAAGCTTGTCACATGCCAAGATTAAAATTAAGAAAGAGATGGAAGATAAAGCCTGTCCAGAAACCCCACACCACTAAAAGAGGGAAAAAAGGATACAACAGGAAGGTTGAAAAGAAAGGGATAAAAAAGTCAGTAAACGAAGCGATATCGTAATAACATCCAATAAATATTACCTTGTTGATGGGGTTGCACCAGCTCCGTTTATTGCTATAATTTTTGATTGTATCGAGCCGATTATTATACTGGTCTTTACCTGAACTGGGATTTTCTTTTCATCGTCTGTCAACCAGATATATAAATCGCCCTTTCTCTGAAATATACCCTCAAACTTCAAAATGGGTTTAACAAGTATTGTATCAACTTCTCCGGAATATATCTTTATTTTCTCCTTTTTTAATACATTCACCTCTACCTGCCAGTTCTTTTTATCTTCAAAGACATCTATAACTACCTTATCACCTACCATGAGATTTTTAGTTCTAAGATAATAAAGGGCAGAAAAGGCATCCTGAGTGGCAGAAGGTATAGTGAAGACCATTGGAGCATCCTGGTCCTTAATAAAGGTCGCCGTATGGCCTATCTGGTCAAATATTGTTTCTACATCCCTCTTAGATTTGCCCTCCCTGATTTTTAATTTAAAACTCCATGGAAATGAGTCTTCCACATCCAGGGAAGTTTCTGCCATATCCTCCACCTTATAAAGGCGGGAGATAAATTCGTTTGATTCCGCAGAATAGATTATATGGAAGACCTCTCTGTTACCTTTTACACCCCTCTCTTTTATATGGAGTTTGCCTGTTCCAACAGGTATCCCAAGCCATTTTATCTCATATATAAGTTCCTCCCCCTCCATAAAGGGTATAACAGATGGCTTTCTGGAGTTTTCATCACATATAACTGGTGATGGGTAAAAGATGGATAACAAAAAAAACAATAACTGGATTTTTAAAAACAGTGGCATGGATATACAGGATATGCGATAAATAATACAGGATTTTTCATTGTGTATTATATGTCCTGTATCGTGTTAGCATGGTTTATTATTGGCAGCGAATACTACCTTCCAGAGGTCAAATTTCTTTAATTTATATTCCTGGTCTATCTCCAGGTTGGCATTTCTTATTAAATCATCCAGGGATAGGTCAGAGCGCCATCCGATTTTACAACAGATTGGATTTATATATTCTTCAATCTTTGCAATAAATTTGTTATCACTCTGAAAATGATTGACAATAACAATTTTACCAGCTTTCTTACAAACCCTCTTCATTTCTGATATAACCTTAACAGGGTCAGGAACAACGCTTATGACAAATGTTGCTATCACATGGTCAAATGTATTGTCATCAAATTCTAAATTTGAGGCATCCATCTCTCTCAGAGATATATGGTGGAACCTATATTTGTTTATTTTTTTCCTTGCCTTCTCCAACATTTCAACAGATAAATCTACCCCTGTTACTTTGCAATACCTTGGATATAATGGCAGGGATAAGCCTGTTCCGACCCCTACATCCAATACCCTATTACCGGGCATAATGCCCATTGAATTTATTACATGCTTCTGTCGTGGATAAAAGAATTGCTTGAATATTGCATCATATACATTTGAATAACCAGCGTAGATTTTCTTAATGCTATCCGTATGGAGCATATCTTCCCTCCCTTTGATTAAACTATCACAACAAGGCACATAAGAATCTTATATAGACAAAAAATTAGCTAAATTTATATCAGAAAAATTTCTGATTTGCAAATAAAAAATTTCAGATGTCAGAATAATTATTCCCAGTTCCTATCTTATTGTAACTTTTATAGTGAAAAGGTATTAGGTTAGACCTAAGAAAAAAATAGCGGGGGCAGGATTTGAACCTGCGACCTTCGGGTTATGAGCCCGACGAGCTACCAGACTGCTCCACCCCGCGATATTAATCTAATTCTATTTTATCAGTCTTGCCTTGTCAAGTTTCTTATGAAGCATCATCTTCAGAAGGTTCAAATAGCTCAGCCTTTAATTTTCCACTTTCATTCTTTGTCAATATCTCTATTTTCTTTTCTGCCTCTTGAAGTTTTTTTGAGCATATCCTTGACATCTTAATCCCTTCTTCAAATATCTGAAGGGACCTGTCAAGGTCTAATTCACCCTTCTCAAGTTCTTCAACTATCTCCTCCAGCCTTTTTAATGCCTTTTCAAATTTGATTTCAGACATAATAATCAGCAATGAGCTATGAGTGCTGAGCAATGAGTCTTTTACTCGTTGCTCATTGCTCGTTACTCATTGCTTCCTTTCTGCAACATGACAGAACAGCTCGCCTTTGTGTAATTTTATATTAACCTCTCCGCCTTTTTCAACCTCCGATATATCTTTAATAATTTTCATATCCGGAAGCCTCCTGCAAATGCTATATCCTCTTTTCATAACAGCAAGCGGGCTTAATGCATCAAGTCTGCCTGTTATTCCACTCAGTTCTTTATCCAGCATCTCTATCCTGTGATTTATTGTCTTCTTTATTCTTAATTCCATCTCATCAACCCTCTGCTGGAGCTCATAGATTTTATCAAAGGGTGATTTTAAAACCCTTCTTTCCTGCAAACCTGTCAGGTTACCTTTTAATATATAAACTTTATTCTGTACGGCATTTATAAGTCTCTTTTCTAAACTTGTAATATTCTGAATTACTTCTCTTCTATCCCTGACCACGAGTTCTGCCGCTGCTGATGGTGTAGGTGCCCGAAGGTCTGCAACAAAATCTGAGATTGTATAGTCTATCTCATGCCCAACCGCAGAAATTACGGGTATATGTGAGTTATAAATTGCCCTTGCAACTACCTCTTCATTGAATGCCCCGAGGTCTTCAATTGAACCTCCACCTCTCCCGACAATCATTACATCTATATCAGATAATCCGTTTAATTCGGCTATTGCCATTGCTATCCCTTCTGCTGCACCTTCACCCTGAACCATTACGGGATAAATGATGATATGGACATTCGGAAATCTCCTTCCAATAATACGAAGTATATCACGAATGGCAGCACCTGTCGGAGATGTAACAATGGCTATCTTATTAGGAAAATCAGGGATTGGCTTTTTATGTGCCTCATCAAATAGCCCTTCCTTAAAGAGTTTTTCTTTTAATTGTTCAAAGGCTAATTGGAGCGCACCTATTCCCTTTGGCTCCATATAGTCTGCAATTAACTGGTATTCACCCCTTGCTTCATAGACGCTTATCCTCCCCCTGACAATTACATGGAGTCCGTCATCAGGTTCAAATTTTAACAATCTTTTATTTAGCCTGAATAAAACCACCCTTAACTGACTCTCTTCATCCTTGAGAGTGAAATAGGCATGACCGGAATTTGACACTTTGAAATTTGAAATCTCACCCTCCACCCAGATATCATGAAAGTTTTCTTCAAGGACAAATTTTACAGCACGGGTGAGTTCAGAGACCGTGTATATCTCCCTTTCTGCCAATTCTGTTATGGATGTTTCAGATAATTCCATTATCTATCTGCTGCTGTTTAAAGGCAGTTAATGTATTTTTCATTAGCATTGCTATAGTCATTGGACCAACACCGCCAGGGACAGGGGTTATATAAGAAACCTTTTCTTTTGCAGAAGGAAAGTCAACATCTCCAATCAATCCTGCCTCATCTCTGTTAATACCCACATCAATGACCACTGCCCCTTTCTTAATCATATCAGCCTTTACGAATGCAGGCTTACCTATGGCTGCCACCAGGATATCTGCCCTCAAGGTATAATCTGATAAATTCTTTGTCCTGGAGTGGCATATAGTAACTGTAGCATTTCTGTGAAGAAATAGAAGTGCAGCAGGTTTCCCCACGATGTTGCTTCTTCCCACAATTACAACTTTTCTCCCCTCAATAGGTATTCCACTTTTATCAAGGAGGGTTATGATAGCGAGAGGTGTGCATGATATTAGTGAGGCTGTATTTGCTACCAGTTTACCTACATTTACAGGATGAAATCCATCCACATCCTTATCAGGATTGGTTGCCTCAATAATCTTATCCGTTTGTATATGGGGTGGCAGCGGTAATTGCACGAGGATACCATGAATTTCAGGATTTTTGTTAAGGGATGCTATAAGCTTTAAGAGTGCGTCCTGGGATGTCTCTTTCGGAAGGCGATATTCAGATGACCTTATTCCTACTTCCTGACATGCCTTCTTTTTGTTTCTGACATATACAATAGATGCAGGGTCATCACCCACCAGCACTACCGCAAGACCGGCTTCCCTGCCCGTGTCAGTCTTTATTTTTTTTAACTCTTCTGCAATAGCAAGCTTTATAGCAGAGGCAATCTCTTTTCCATTAATGATATTAGCTGGCAAATCTTTCCCCTTTTAAAATTATAAAACCACATTATCATAACCCCTCTTTTAATTCAATAAGTTAAAAGACCCCTCACTTCGCTCGGGGTGACAAAAGGGGCTATTTCGCAACTCCCTCGTTTGAGTTATAGGTTGCGGGCAGGCTTTTGTTTGGTATAATTCAGAAAAGGTATTTAAGGCTTTAAGACATTCTGGCTGGTATTGTCTATGTCTATCCCCACTAAATTGCCCGTCTCATCATAATCAAGCACAACGCCTTGTTGAATGCCAAGCTATTATCAGGAATCGCAAGCCCTACTATAGGAAATAAACGCGGGTGATTCCTTCTTGCCTCGGGCGTCGTATATTGGGTCCCGTCGCTCCTTGACAACACGGAGGTTTCCCGACCTACAACTGGGGCACTTCACGGTTCGGCGGCCCATAAGAAGTTCGTAAATTTCTTCCGAACAGAATCCAGCATGCGTAAATCCGCATACCGAATCCCCGCGATACCCACAATGGGGACACACGTAGGCCGTGTGACTCAGGCTCCCACGACACTCTTTACATGTCACCAACATATCAGGTACCTCTCTTCCCCTGCCAGCAATGGCGTATAACGGTCTGGCGTAAGCGGCGTTGCCCGTCCTGCAAGGGTTGGCTCAAGATTTGATGCCTTTTAAATCCTGTGTCAAAGGGCAATGTCGCTGCTCTAACAGTGGTTTTCTAATCTGACGCTTACGCTGTTGTTAGTCGCAGTTCACGGTCAACCTCTGTTTTCCTTTTCCCATAGGGTTCTCAAATCTCTTGCCCCATGAACAAAAGCTAGTATTACAATAGAGGAATCTTTTGCGATATATTCTGCAAGGGCATCAAGGTCTTCAGTGGCTTCATAAGACCATATTACTTTCCGAGCCATTTTGCCATCCGCTTCTCAACCTCTTCCTGTGTGTAAACCCGTCCATCTGCTGCATCCTTCAGCTTGTTTTACTGTCTCCATCATCTTTTCCTCCTCATTTTATGAATATGAGGAAATTATACCACTTTTTGACCGTGAATTGCGACTAACTTGTTCATATCCTCACTTGGTGCGGATATACTCCTATTTTGGGGATGCTATCAGCACCTGTTGCGGATATTCTTACTCTGGCAGAATAGCCAGAAACCTTCCACATGACAAATAATGTCACTCATCACCTATATATCTCAAATCAGTCCCACCTTCCAGAAGGTGCGTGGCAAAACTATGTCTTAAAGTATGCAACGAAACTTCCTTCTTTATCCCGGTTTTGTCGCAGGCATTTCTGAATATCTTGTCTGCTGTCCTTGTTGAAAGGTATCTGCCTTCTTTTGCCCCACTGAATAGCCATTTTTCAGGTCTGTATTTTTTCCAGTATTGTCTCATGATTTCCAAAACCTTTTCAGAAAGCATAACATATCTATCCTTCCTCCCCTTTGCCCCTTTGATGTGTATAAGCATCCTCTTACTGTCTATGTCTTCAGGCTTTAACTTTACTACTTCTCCAACCCTTAATCCAGCAGAATAAGTAAGCATTAAAATTGTTCTATGTTTCAGATTATGCATAGAATTGATGATTTTTGCAACCTCATCTTTCTCCCGGCGGAGGTCGTCGAAAGCATGGGTCGGGGACGATCCTGTTTCTACTAAGACGGGGACAGTCCCATCCTGGAATTTAATCAATATCCTGCCTGAAATGTCCTTATCTACAGTCACCATAAAATATACCTCTTTTAAAAAGAGTTTGAGGTTTTCAATTATTGGCAATTATAGCGTGTGTTTCCGTTACTGTCAAACGGTTTTTGATTTTCTCCTCCCTTGTATTTAAGGTTGTAAATAGCCCCCTTTACTAAGGGGAACTTTATTGTAATTTTATTTATTGCCGTTACTTAATATACTCCTTAATGCCTCTGTTACCAATGAGATAAGATTTCTGATTGCCTGTAGGTGCTGTTTTAAGATATATTTATTGCATGTATCTTTTGTATAATCTGTTTCTCACTGTCTCAATTATCTTCATTCTGCCATGGTGGCTATTAAATCTTACAAAGGGAAAATACAGGGCAGGATTCTGGCAGAGGATGGGATTCTATCCTGATGAAATCAAAAGGAGACTTTTAAACCAGTCAACAATCTGGATTCATGCAGTATCAGTAGGAGAGGTCATTGCCTCAGCACCCCTGATAAAGGAATTGAAGAAAAGGTATCCAGATTTCAAAATCATCCTCTCCACTGTAACTGTTACTGGAAACAGGATGGCAAATAAGAAAATAAAAGAGGCAGATTATATTGTATATTTCCCCTTTGACTTTTTGTGGTCTGTAAGAAAGGCATTAAACTCAATCAATCCTGTTGTGTGCCTGATTATAGAGACAGAGTTATGGCCTAATTTTTTAAGGATACTCAATTTAAAGGGTATTCCTGCTATCATTGTCAATGGCCGCATTTCAGAAAAATCGTTCAGGGGTTATATGATGGCAAGGGTATTTATGAAGTATGTGTTAAAAAATATCTGGCTCTTCAGTATGCAGACCGATGAAGATGCAGAGAGGGTAATAGCCATCGGGGCTGATAAAAATAATGTAAAGGTTACAGGCAACATAAAATATGACCATGAATTTAAACAGATGGGAGATGAGGATATAAATAGGATAAGGGTTTCTCTCGGGCTCAAAAACAATGATGAGGTGTTTATTGCAGGCAGTACACATTCTGGTGAGGAGGAAATAATAATAGGTTTATATTTGAATGTCTTAAAACATTATCCCGATCTCCGTCTATTAATTGCACCAAGACATATAGAAAGGGTAGGGGATGTGGAGGAGATTGTTAAAAAGATGGGATTAAATGCTGTCAGAAAGACTGCCATTTCAAAGGTCAGTCACCAGTCAAGACCTATAATTATTCTTGATACAATCGGCGAGCTTGGTTTTATGTACAGTATTGCCACTATTGTCTTTGTTGGCGGAAGTCTTATACCACATGGAGGACAGAATGTGCTGGAACCTGCATTCTATAAAAAGCCTGTAATATTTGGCAAATATATGATGAATTTTAAGGAGGTTGCAGCAGATATGGTATCATCAGGGGGGGGGATTCAGGTGGGTGGTGAGATGGAGTTGAAATCAGCGGTGGAGGGACTTTTAAATAACAGGGGAAAGATGACTGAAATTGGAGAAAAGGGGTATCGGGTTATAATAAAAAACAAAGGTGCCCTGCAGAAAAATCTGGAGTTAATAAAAGGCATTATTGGACACGGATGAACACAGATAGTTTTTGACTGACAACTAACAACTAACAACTAACAACCAACCACTGGCAACTGTTGTAAGTAGTAAGTTGTGAGTTGTAGGTTGTTAGTTATTCTGTGCGTATCTGTGAAAATCTGTGTCCTGATTATTATATGCAAATTGAAAAAGAAAATCATATTATTGCAGGCAGCACAGACAGAAAAATACCGGTTATAATGGCAACTCAGCATCCAGATAATGCAGGTATCCCTTACTGGCATAAGACAGAGTTTATCTCCATTACCGATGAGGTTGAGGAGTGCTATCGTTCCTTCTGTGACATGGGATGTGATGAGTATATGTGGGATTGGGAGGGAAAATTTGTTGATGAGGCGGTTATGGACAGGCTCTTTCATCAATACTATGACTATTTCAAAATAAACCACCTCGGCTCAAGTAAATTCCTGACATTCAGGATACCAAATATATGGGAGGAACCTGGCTTCAGGATTGCGAGGGCATTTATGGCAATAATTACCGGCACTGATGCGGCAGGGGAGTTAGGTTTTTCCCATGTCCCTGTTTTTGAGGTAATACTCCCCATGACAGATAATGCTGAGAAACTGATTCATATACAGGAGCAATACTACAAGACTGTCAGGCTTACCTGTCAGGTATTTTCAACCCGACTGAGCGGCCCTGTAGAGATAAATATAATCCCTTTAATAGAGGGCTCAGGGTCTCTGATAAAGTCAAGGAGTATCCTTTTAGAATATATTGATAGATTTGAAAAAAGGTTCAGACACAGGGTGGAGTATATTAGACCATTTATAGCAAGGTCAGACCCTGCCCTCAATTCGGGGATGGTCCCTGCTGTCATCGCAGCAAAAGGTGCCATTTCAGAATATTATAAATTCCAGAATGAAACAGGGGTCTCTGTATATCCAATAATAGGGGCGGGCTCTCTGCAATTCAGAGGGGGGCTTTCGCCAGATACAATAGAAAATTTTATGGATGAATATTCGGGTATAAGGACTGTCACTGTTCAATCGGCATTCAGATATGATTTTCCGAGAGAGGTATCAGCATCAGCCATAAGGCTCTTAAAAAGGGATATCCCATTGAAGGCACCACGGATATTTTCTAATGGAGAGATGAAAGATATCTTAGAACTGGAAGATACCTTCAGAAGACCTTATTGCCATACTGTTGAGAGGCTGGCATCTACACTTAATGATATAGCAAGGCATATCCCATCCCACAGAGAGAGAATACAGCATACAGGTCTTTTTGGTTACTCAAGGGGGATAAAGGATTCTAATGTAAGGTTACCAAGGGCAATTGCCTTTACTGCTGCATTTTATTCACTTGGTATTCCCCCTGAACTAATCGGCACAGGGAGAGGGATTCATGAGGCTGATAAAAAAGGATTGCTCTCAAGGTTAGAATCCATATATCCAAATTTAAAAAAAGATATGAGGATAGCGGGTTGTTTTCTCAATAAGGAAAATCTGCGGATGCTTTCAGCATCGGATGAAACATGGAAGGATATTATAACGGATGTAGGTATACTGGAAGATTATATCGGTTCAGGCTTTGCACCTACCTGCACCGAGCACTTTCTCCACAGAAACCATGTATCCAATATACTGCATATGTGGAGAGATGGAAGAGAGTTCAGACGGGAAATATTGAGTGCAGGTGTTATAAGAAAGAGTCTGGGGTGAAGGGAGTGACGATTTACGATTGACGATTTAAAATCTAAAATCAAGTTATGAGTTGTGAGTTATGAAAGAGACAGACTTAAAAGAAATTGAGGAGAAATACTACCATATCCTGAAGGATATAATCGGCAAAGGAGTTCAGGATGTAAAACTTACAATGTTAAAAGGTGATGCATCTAACAGGAGATATTACAGAATTGAATACAATTCAAAACTCCGAACTCCGAACTCTATTATCATGATGGTCTTGGCAAGTCCGCATAATGGAGACCTTTCATTTATAAATGTCCAGCAGCATTTAAAGAAGTGTGCGGTAGCAGTCCCTGAAATCTATCACTATGATAAGGAGAAGGGGATTTTATTTTTAGAGGACTGTGGTGATATTACATTAGAAGAATGGATAAAGGAAAGGGATGCAGACACTATATCCAAATATTATAAAAGGATTATTGATTCACTTTTGAATATTCAAATAAAGGGGAGTGACAGCAGTAAAGGGGATTGTGTTGCTTTCAGCCTTAAATTTGATGTGGAAAAGTTGATGTGGGAATTAAATTTTATGATTGAACATATGATATTCGGTCTTAGGGGATTAAAGATAAATGATAATGATTTGGAAGAAATGAGAGGATATTTATCAGACCTGTGCATTATTTTGTCTGACCAAAAACAGTATCTTAACCACAGGGATTACCACAGCAGGAATATAATGATTAAAAACGGTGAATTAAGGTTTCTTGATTTTCAGGATGCCCGCATGGGCCCATGTCAATATGACCTCGCCTCTCTGTTGAGGGATTCTTATACGGTATTAGATGACAAACTCGTAGATGCCCTGATTGAGTATTATATTTCCAATAAAGAAAGGATTGAGGGTGAAGATATAGACAGGACTGAATTCAGAAAGGTTTTTGATTATATGAGTATTCAGAGAAACTTAAAGGCAATCGGTACATTTGCCTATCAGAAGATGTCAAAGGGGAATTACAGATACCTTGAAAACATCCCGCCTACCCTGGAATACATAAGGAAAAATCTTGAAAAATATGAGGCACTTTCAGGGCTTAAGAAACTATTGTATAAGTATCTATTCTGAATTTACTAAATTAATGTACGGGAATTTTAATCCTATACATGATTACAGAGATTATAAAAAGATTTCGGAGATTAAAATCTTTGTAATCTAAACTTAATCTTTGTAATCAAAACTTAATCTTTGTAATCAAAGTTAGTGTGAGCAAAGCGAACACCTAATTTAAGAAATTAAACATAGTTTTTTATCTCATTGTGCAGAGAGGAAATTTGCAATATTTGCAAATTCTGAAATGCTGAGGGTTTCTCCCCTGCGGGATGGGTTTATACCTGTCTCTCTTAAAATCTGTTCAAGGAATTCATCTGAAAAGTTCATTGACTTCAGATTGTTTCTTATAATCTTTCTCCTGTGGGCAAAAGATGTCTTTACTATATTGAAAAAGAGATTTTCATTCATCACCTTTACCAGAGGTTCTTTTCTTGGCGTTATTCGTATCACAGATGAGTCAACCCGTGGTATAGGTCTGAATGCCTTCCTGTCAACATCCATAAGTTTCACCGCATCTGCGTAGTATTGAATCAAAATTGAAAGCGTTCCGTAACTCTTTATCCCTGGTTCTGCAACGATTCTATCTGCCACCTCTCTCTGAAACATAAGAACCATCTCTGTTATGTTATCTCTATTCTCAAGGAGTTTCATAATTAAGGGTGTGGATATATTGTATGGCAGATTTGATACTACCTTAAATCTTTCTGCTATCTCCTTATAATTATAATTGAGGGCATTTGCATTGATTATCGTAATATTATTGCAAAAGGATAAACTGCGTTTTAGAAGACGACAGAGTTGCCTGTCCACCTCAACAGCAATAACCCGTTTTGATGAGCCTGCCAGTTTTGAGGTGAGTATCCCCCTGCCAGGTCCTATTTCTACCACCGTTTCATTGCCGGAAAGGTTGGCAGAATTTACAATACCTTTTGCTACAGACTCATCTATCAGGAAGTGTTGTCCAAACCTCTTTCTTTTAATCATAGTTTAGATGATTTTAATTAGTTCATACTGAAAAATGACATTTTTCTCACTTCCGTTAATTTTTCTTTTGATTTATTTATTTGAAATTATTACATTAGGGAATAAAAGAAAAATTAAAAAGTCGTTCTAAAAAGTCATTTTTCAGTATCAATTAATTATATTTCTTTTGACATCACCTATCAATATATGTTAGAAATTTTTTCGTATAGTTGAAATAGGCAGAGATTAAGGAGGTTTGATGGCAGAGGAGAGTTATATCCAGTCCCTCTTTGCTGAAAGGCTTGGGGGAAGAAATTTTGGTAAGGATACAAAGATATACAAGTTTGAGAAGATAAAGAGGGCCAAAAGGGCTGCAAAAGAAAAAAATCCTGAGGTAGAACTGATAGACCTTGGGGTGGGAGAGCCTGATGAGATGGCATTCCCCGGAGTCGTTGAAAAAATGCAGGAGGAGTGTGCAAAACCTGAAAACAGGGGATATGCTGACAATGGTATACAGGAGTTCAGGGATGCTGCCGCAAGATATATGGAGAGGATATACGATGTCTCTTTAGACCCTGCAAAAGAGATTCTTCACTCCATAGGTTCTAAGCCTGCCCTTGCAATGATTCCTGCCATATATATAAACGCCGGAGATATTACCCTTATGACTGTGCCGGGTTATCCTGTAATTGCTACTCATACGAGGTGGTATGGCGGAGAGGTATATAATCTTCCATTGAAGGAGGAAAACAGGTTTCTGCCTGACCTTGATTCAATACCTTCTGATATAAAAAAGAGGGCGAAGCTACTTTATATTAATTATCCGAATAATCCTACAGGGGCTGTTGCCACGAGGGAATTTTATAAAAAAGTTGTAGAGTTTGCAAAAGATAACAATGTAATTGTAGTTCAGGATGCTGCCTACGCCGGATTAAATTATAATGGGAAACCTTTAAGCTTTCTATCCATTTCAGGGGCAAAGGATGTCGGTATAGAGATTCATTCCCTGTCAAAGGCATTTAATATGACAGGCTGGAGGCTTGCCTTTGTAGCAGGCAATCCGCTGATTGTAAGTGGATTTGGTTTTGTGAAGGACAACTATGATTCGGGTCAATTTATTGCAATTCAAAAATCAGGTATTTATGCATTGAAACATACTGAGATTACCGACGCTATCTGTGAAAAGTATAAGAGGAGACTGAAAATGATGGTGGATATATTGAACTCAGTTGGTTTTAATGCCGCAATGCCGGGTGGTTCGTTTTATTTGTATGTCAGGGCACCAAAAGGTATAAGGGGCAGAAGGAGATTTGAAACAGCAGAGGATTTCTCTGAATATCTGATAACAGAAAAGTTAATCTCTACAGTGCCATGGGATGATGCGGGGCACTACATAAGACTTTCAGCTACCTTTGTTGCAAAAGGGGAAAAAGAGGAGAAGATGGTTCTTGAAGAGGTGAGGAGGAGATTGGCGGAGATGAAGCTTGAATTTTAAGTCAATAATGTATGTCTCTTGTGTATATAGGTATAGGCTCTAATATAGGGGATGCGGTAAGTAATTGCAAGAAAGGAATAGAAGAGATAGAGGGAATAAAGGGAAACAGGATAGTCTCACTCTCTTCTTTTTATAGAACCGAACCAATCGGGCAGATAAAACAGGATTGGTTTATAAATTGCGTTGTAAAGATTGAAACTTTCCTGATGCCACACCCACTCCTTGCTGTTTTGCAGGGTATAGAAGAAAAACTGGGAAGAAACAGGAATACAGGGTGGGGACCAAGGATAATTGATATTGATATTCTTCTGTTCAATGGCTTAATAGTAAATGAAAAGGGATTAAATATTCCCCATCCGAGAATGCACGAGAGGAGATTTGTCCTTGAGCCCCTGTCAGAGATAGATGAGAATCTTATTCACCCTCTTATTAAGAAATCTGTTAGAAGGCTGCTTGATGAAGTTGGGAACATTCAGAGAGTTGAACCTCTATGAAATTTGACAGAGCCGGCTATATCGCAATTGAAGGTCCTATCGGGGTTGGGAAGACCAGCCTTGCCCTGTTATTGGCTCAATATCTGGATGGGCGACTGATTTTAGAAAACATTGAAGACAATCCCTTTCTTGAGGGTTTTTACAGGGATAAAAAAAGATATGCCTTCCAGACTGAATTTTTTTTCCTTTTAAACAGATATGGACAGCAGGCAGAACTTTCTCAGTATAATTTATTTAACAGGGTTACAATTACAGACTATATATTTGACAGAAACAGAATATTTGCGTATATTAATCTTAACAGCACTGAAATAAAGTTATATGAGGAAATATTTTCCATATTAAGAGATAGAATCTTTGCTCCGGATCTTTTGATATACCTGCAGGCTGATGTGGATACTTTGAAAGACAGGATAATGAAGAGGAGAAGGGGTTTTGAGAAGGGTATTTCTGAAGAATATCTTGATGATGTGAATAAGGCATTCAATAGTTATTTTTTTAATTATACACAATCACCACTGCTGATTGTAAATACCAACGGGATTGATTTCATAGAAAAGAAAAAGGATTTTGAAGATTTACTAAAAAAGATTTTGTCCCATAAAAAGGGGATAGAATATTATTCACCGCTTGGATCCAGATAGAGGGACCGGGACGGAAAGGTTTTTTAAGGTTTGCCCTGAGATACGCAGAGGGGTTTGACAGGAGACTTGATTCTTTAAGCTCTGAGTCAAATCTTGCGTGTAAAGGTTGGCTTTTAACCTTTGCAATTTGAAGCCTTCTGAACTGGTTCAGAAGGCTTTTTTATTTTTGGAGGTAATAGATATGGAGAATGAGAAAGTAACTATTATTGAGATACAGAAAATCAAATTGGAGGGGAGGAAGATATCTGCCCTGACTGCATATGATTATCCCTTTGCGAGACTTCTTGATGATGCAGGGGTGGATATTATTTTAGTAGGGGACTCTGTTGGTATGACTGTTCAAGGTAGTGAAAACACCCTCTCTGTAACACTTGAGGATATGATATACCACACAAAGGCGGTAAAAAAAGGGGTGAAGAGGGCTTTTTTAGTTGCAGATATGCCTTTTATGTCATATCAGGTTTCAATTGATGAGGCTTTGAAAAATGCAGGGAGGCTTATTAAAGAAGGTGGGGCAGAGGCAGTAAAATTAGAAGGCGGGGTTATTATGCAGGATACAGTAAATGCACTTGTAGAAATAGGAATACCTGTTATGGGGCATATAGGACTTACCCCACAGTCCATTCACATTTTTGGTGGTTATAAAGTGCAGGGCAGAAAACCTTTTAGGGCAAAAGAGATAGTAGAAGATGCGAAGGCACTGGAGGATGCAGGGGCATTTTCGGTTGTTCTTGAAGGGATACCGCTTGAAGTGGCTAAAGAAATTACGAGGGTATTGAAGATAGCTACCATTGGAATAGGTGCAGGGCCATTCTGTGACGGGCAGGTTATGGTTATTCATGACCTTATCGGATTATCGGGGGCATTCAAACCTAAATTTGTTAAGAGGTATGCGGAGGCGGGTAAGATTATTGAAAATGCTGTAAAGGAATATATCGGAGATGTGATGAATGGCAGATTTCCGGATGAAGGGCATAGCTATTTCATGGAAGATAGACATCTCAGACCCATAGATAAGAAGATGACTAAATGAAAATAATTACATCAATTTCAGATATGCATAAGGTATCGTTGGTCTTAAAAAGGGAGGGGAGGACCATTGGTTTTGTCCCGACTATGGGTGCCCTTCATAAAGGACATGTAACGCTTATAGATAAGGCAAAGAGGGAGAATAATAAAGTTGTGCTTTCAATATTTGTCAATCCAATTCAGTTTGCTCCGGGTGAGGATTATCACAGTTATCCAAGGGATAAAGAGAGAGATGAAATAATGGCATCTCAGTCAGGGGTGGATATTCTTTTCCTGCCGTCGGCAGATGAGATGTATCCGGATGGCTATGAGACTTTTGTAAATGTAGAAGGCATTACAGAATTACTCTGCGGAAAGTTCAGGCATGGTCATTTTAAAGGAGTTGCCACCGTAGTATTGAAGCTATTTAATATTGTTATGCCTGACAGGGCATATTTTGGAGAGAAAGATTATCAGCAGATGCTGGTTATAAAGAGGATGGTGAATGACCTGAACCTGAATATTGATATTGTAAGTATGCCTACAATAAGGGAAGAGGATGGGCTGGCAATGAGTTCAAGAAATACATATCTTGACAGCGGAGAAAGGGTATCTGCTGTTTCACTGTATAAGGCGCTTAAAACATCTGAGGATATGGTGAAAAATGGAGAGAGAGATACAATGAAAATAATAAATGAAATGGAGAGGATTATAAGAAGTGAAACTGCAGCAAAGATAGATTATATTTCCATCTGCGACCCGGATACACTGAAAGATATAAAAACAATAAACGGGAGGGCACTGGCTGCACTATCTGTCAGGATAGGTAATGCCCGTCTTATAGATAATTGTATGCTGGGGGTAAAATGAAAAGGATAATGCTTAAGGCAAAAATTCACAGGGCAAAGATTACAGATGCAAATATTGATTACGAGGGGAGTATTGAGATAGACAGCAGATTGTTAAAAGCAGCAGATATATTCCCATTTGAACAGGTTCAGGTATACGATATAAATAATGGAAATAGGTTTGAGACATATGTGATAGAAGGAAAGGCAGGTAGCGGGATTATAAGTGTAAATGGTGCTGCAGCCCGCCTTGTATCTATAAATGACCTCCTGATTATTGCATCCTATGCCTTGATGGATGAAGATGAGGCAGGGAATATCAAGCCGAAGGTTATTAAACTTGACGGTAAGAATAAGCTACAATAAGGCTTATTTTAGAAATGTCGGCTAATCAAAAAAAGCCCCAAACCTTATACAACCATCTTCCAAAGATACAGAGAAAGGTTCAGGGCTTTGAGCCACTAAGGACTGTCTCACTTCTATTTGGGACTTGGGCAGGAGTTATTTCCATCCTCCTGTTTGCCCAAACTTCCTCTGGCTCAACTATAATATAATACCTTGTGCTAAATATGTCAATAGGTGAAAAATAATAGGTCAAAAAATATTTATGAACCCTAACCAGAATCTATGAGAAGTAAAAGAATAGCAAGCTTTTTGTTATTATATGTGTTAATTCTCATTTTCCTCAGTTCATGCCATAGGATGATTAGGGCATTCAAGCCCCATTCAGGTGTAGTCATTCTGTATTCTGCAAAACCTGATACAATTTTAATAAAGAAGATTGCTGTTATTCCTTTCAGGACAGGGAGCCTTAATCCTGTTGAAAATGGGGTAGTAATCTGTCATCTGACCGGGCAATCTTTCAAGAGCGGAAAGATAGAACCTGATTCAGGAAAAAATGTTACATCTTTATTCCACCAGAAACTTATTTTAAATAAATCCATTGAACTTATATCTGAAGATACTGTGAACACGATATATGAATCAACTGATAAAAATATTGTTGATAAATATGATTTCTCACTTGGTAAAATTATAGGAGGGACAGTTGGTGCTGATGCAGTCCTGATGGGCGTTGTTATGAGATATGAGGAGAGAGAGGGGACAAAATGGACTGTAAACAGGCCTGCCTCTGCTGCCTTTACCGCTGTTCTGTTAGATGTAAAATCAGGTGAAATTTTATGGAAGATGAGGTTTGATAAAACCCAACAGGCACTCTCTGAAAATGTGCTGGATATAAAAAATTTTATAAGAGGGGGAGGCGGGTGGCAGGAGGTAAACCACCTCTTATTAATGGGTATTGAAGATGCCCTTAAGGATTTGGAAAAATAGCTGCTCTAATTTAGCAGGTCAATAAACAGAATGTTCCTCACAATGTTAATATACTCATAGTTCCATGTTTTTCCCCTTCTCTGCCGCGATAACAGCCTGACCGAGAGATATTCCGCCATCATTTGTAGGGATATTTTTATGGATGAATGTCTTAAATTCAGTATTTAGTTTATTCAATGTCCTGTCCAGTAAGAGAATATTTTGAAAACAACCTCCGCTTAAAACTACCCTGTCAATTCCTGTATCAGCCTTTATTTTCTGACACATTTTATAAATTATCTCTGCGAGGGTGTTATGAAATTTTGCTGATATTACCGAGTGACCAACACCATTCAGCAAATCAGTTACAATCTGGTGAATTAAAATCCTTGCGTCAATAATTAATGGATATTCTGACTCCTGACTCCTGACTCCCGACCCCTGACTTTCATATACATCCTTTACCGATTTATCAGCCATCATCTCCAGCTTAATGGCTGCCTCACCTTCAAAGGTAACTGCATTAATTCCATTTATGATTGAAGATACTGCATCAAAGAGTCTTCCGGCGCTTGAGGTCATTACTGTATTTATGCGATTATCTATCATTTTAAGGATAGTCTTAATCTTTTTGTCTTTGGTGAGTGGAACAACCCCCTGCCCCCCTTTAATAAAGGAGATATCCAATTTTAAGAAATCCATCCCATAAGTATCGTATAAATGACTCAACGCTATGCGATATGGTTCTTTTATAGCTTTATCACCGCCGGGCAGAGGGGTGTATCTGAAATATCCAGCCCTCTCAAATCCTTTATAATCTGCTATTAGAAACTCCCCGCCCCATATTGCACCATCTGTTCCATAGCCTGTCCCATCCCATGCAATTCCAATAACCTTATCTCTTATATGATTCTCAACCATACAGGATACAATGTGGGCATGGTGATGCTGGACAGGGACAGTGATGAGTGATGAGTGATGAGTAATGAGTTCCTTTGCGAATTTTGTTGTCCAATAGTTAGGGTGCATGTCGTGGGCAATAATTGTCGGCTCAACCCTGAAACTGTTCTTGAGATTTTTAAGGGTCTCTTTATAAAATTCAATTGCCTCATAATTTTCCAAATCTCCAATATGTTGGCTCATGATTGCATAATGCCCTTTTGTTAATGTAAAGGTATTCTTGAGTTTGCCGCCGCATCCAAGTATCTCAGGCATGTCAATATCAAGTTCAACAGGGTAGGGGACATATCCTCTTGCTCTTCTGATTACCACCCCTCTTTCCCCTCCTTTAGAAGGAGGGGAAAGGGGTGGTGTATACTCTCTTACAATAGAATCATCCACCCGCATATAAATGTCCCTGTTATGGAAGAGGAAGAAGTCTGCAATA
Organism: Nitrospinae bacterium RIFCSPHIGHO2_02_FULL_39_82; assembly: GCA_001804915.1. Lineage (GTDB taxonomy): Bacteria > Nitrospinota > Nitrospinia > UBA9942 > UBA9942 > PLOWO2-12-39-15. Next base: position 18,705 of record MHDI01000011.1, read on the forward strand.
TCCGACAATCTCTCTATTGCCTCATAATTGTTAATTACTATTGGCTCTTCACTCAGATTGCCGCTGGTCATGACTAAAATCCCCCCCGTCCCCCCTTTTTTAAAGGGGGGGGAGGGGGGATTAAGTAGAAGCTGATGCAATGGTGTATATGGAAGCAGGACACCGAAGTAATTATTATCAGATGCAACATATTTAGAGATAGGGTTCATGTAGTGCGAGGCTTTAGCCTCGCTTTTTTTAGGAAGAAGGACAATCGGTTTTAGTTTTCCACCGAGTATTTTCTCACTCTGTGCAGATACCTTGCATATTCTTTTTACAGTATCTATATCAGGACACATAATGGCAAAGGGCTTATTACTCTTCCTCTTTTTCTCCCTTAATCTCTTTACAGCATCATCATTTGCGGCATCACAGGCAAGATGAAATCCCCCAAGCCCCTTTATTGCCCCAATCGCCCCTTGTTTTAATAATTCTATAGCTGTATCCAAAGGGTCTTTTTCATTGACTTGTAACTTGTAACTTGTAACTTGTAACTGTATTTGTGGTCCACATTTTGGACAGGCATTCGGCTGGGCATGAAATCTCCTGTTAGATGGGTCGTGATATTCCTTTTCACAGTCAGGACACATTTTAAATTTGGACATTGTTGTCTTTGGCCTGTCATAGGGTATGTCCAGAATAATAGAATATCTTGGTCCACAATTTGTGCAATTTATAAATGGGTACTGATAGCGTCTATCGTCAGGATTTAATAATTCAGAAAGACAATCATGGCAGGTAGCTATATCGGGGGATATGAGGGCAAATCCCCGATTAAAGCATTCGGGGACAGGTTTTCCATCAGGGAAACTTTCTCTTATTTCAAAAGATGTATAATTATGCAGGCTAAAGCCTGCGGCTACCGTAATATTTTCAATTTTGGATAGTGAAGGGGCTTTGGATTTAAGAAAGTAAATGAATTCATCTATTTTTTGAGTTTCACCTTCTACATCTATTATTACACCTTCGGATGAATTAAGGACATAACCTTTCAGCCCAAGAGATGTTGCCAGATTGTAAACAAACGGTCTGAATCCCACCCCCTGA
>MHDI01000012.1 GCA_001804915.1 Nitrospinae bacterium RIFCSPHIGHO2_02_FULL_39_82
GATGAATAAAGGATTGCGACGGCACGCCTAACAGCGTGAAGTGAGTTAGGGATTATTGAGTTAGTGAATTAGGAATGAAAAATCTAAATCACTAAATCACTTGTGTCTAACTCACTGCTTTAGCTGACTTGACAGAAAGACTGTTATCAGATAAAGTAAAATATGGCGATGGTGAGCGTAGCTCAACTGGTTAGAGCACTGGACTGTGGCTCCAGTGGTTGAGGGTTCAAGTCCCTTCGCTCACCCCAAAAATAAAAGAGCAGCAAAATTAAATCTAAACAGCGAGTTAGCCAATAAGCGGTATGCCTTCTGACTGCATCTCTAATTCTCATAACCTCAGGGTAACCATGATTAAAATCATATGTCATGAATAGCCAATGGGGTTATATCTGAGTTTAATATCATTTAGATATACACATGAAAAGTAATTTACCGAAACAGAATCCAGAAATCCCGGATATTATCAAACATAGGGAGTACAAATACGGTTTCAGAACCGATATAGAGACAGAGTCTCTGCCAAAGGGGCTCAGCGAGGAGATAGTTCATGTAATTTCAGAAAAAAGGGGTGAACCGGAATTCATGCTTGAATTCCGGCTTAAGGCTTACAGACACTGGCGTGAGATGAAGCCGCCACACTGGGCAAACCTGAAGATAGAACCATTAGACTTTCAGGATATATCATACTATTCTGCCCCGAAGCCAAAAAAGAAATTAAAAAGCCTGGATGAAGTACCACACGAGATACTTACAACCTTTGAGAAGCTTGGTATTCCGCTGATGGAGCAGAAAATTCTTTCAAATGTTGCCGTGGATGCTGTTTTTGACAGCGTCAGTGTGGCTACTACCCACAAGAAAAGGCTGATGGAGGTGGGAATTATTTTCTGTTCCATATCAGAGGCAATCCGTGAATATCCGGATTTGATAAAAAAATACTTGGGTTCAGTCGTCCCACCGATGGACAATTTTTATGCTGCTTTAAACAGCGCAGTCTTCTCCGATGGCACTTTTGTATATATCCCACCAAACACAAAAAGTCCGATGGAGCTTTCAACATATTTTCGTATAAATACTGAGGAAACCGGTCAATTTGAGCGGACGCTTATAATCTGTGATGAAAACAGTTATGTGTCTTATATAGAAGGATGCACTGCACCCCAGTATGACACCCGACAGCTTCACGCAGCAGTAGTGGAGCTTATTGCCCTTGATAATGCAGAGATAAAATACAGCACCGTCCAGAACTGGTACCCCGGCGACCCTGAAACCGGCAAGGGGGGGATTTATAACTTTGTTACAAAACGGGGGAAGTGCCTTGGAGAAAATTCCAAGATATCGTGGACACAGGTAGAGACAGGTTCGGCAATAACATGGAAATATCCAAGCTGTATTTTAAAGGGGGATAATTCTGTGGGGGAATTTTTTTCCGTTGCCCTTACCACAGGACAACAACAGGCAGATACAGGAACAAAGATGATTCACATCGGACAGAATACGAGGTCAAGTATAATATCAAAGGGGATATCCGCTGAGAGGGCAAGTAACAGCTACAGGGGACTGGTGAAAATAGCCAGAGGGGCAAAGGGTGCCCGCAACTACAGCCAGTGTGACAGTATGCTTGTAGGAGAACAGTGCAGTGCCCACACATTTCCATATATAGAGTCAGCAAATAGCTCAGCAGAGATTGAGCATGAAGCATCTACATCTAAAATAAGTGAAGACCAGCTTTTCTATTTTCAGCAGAGAGGCATCTCGCGTGAGAATGCCATAAGTTCAATAATTAATGGATTTTGCAAGGAGGTTTTCAGGCGGTTACCAATGGAGTTTGCCGTAGAGGCACAGAGACTCCTCGCATTGAAACTTGAGAATAGCGTGGGATAGAGTTAGAGAGGTATAAATAATATGCTTGAGATAAAGGATTTAAGTGCAGGATTTCAGGGCAAAGAGATAATCAGGGGTATCAGTCTTACTATCAAAAAAGGGGAGGTTCATTCCATCATGGGACCAAATGGTTCCGGAAAGACCACTTTTACAAGGGTTCTCGCAGGACACCCTTCATTTGATGTGCTGGGAGGGGAAATTACCTTTAATGGTAAAAACCTCCTTGGTATGTCACCTGAAGAACGGGGACTGGCAGGTCTTTTCATCTCTTATCAGGACCCAGTGGAAATCCCCGGTGTAAATAATGCCGAATTTCTACGGATGGCATACAATGCCAAACTCCTTCATCATGGGAGGGAGGAAGTGGACCCTCTGGAGTTTGATGAACTAATAGACAGTAAGATGAAGATTCTCGGCATGGACCAGAAATACAAAGAGAGGTCGGTAAATGACGGATTTTCTGGCGGCGAGAAAAAGAAAAACGAGGTATTGCAGATGACCGTGCTGGAGCCTGTCCTCACTGTCCTGGATGAAATAGATTCAGGGCTTGATATTGATGCCATGAAAGTTGTTGCAGAAGGGGTAAACAGACTAATGAACAAGGAAAGGGGATTGATAGTAATTACCCATTATCAGAGACTGCTGAACTATATAAAACCCGATTTTGTCCACATCCTGAGCGGTGGCAGGATAGTAAGGTCAGGGGGATATGAGCTGGCATCAGAGCTGGAGGCAGTAGGTTATGACAGGCTGATAATAAACAGCGAGAAGAAGGAATAATATGTCCAATTCAGAGGCACAAACAGAGATAGGACAAGATGCTGCTATTCTGGAGTGTCACAAAAAGTTTTTAGGCAGTAAGGGGTTTAATCCTATTCTTTCATCGCTTAACAAACAGTCTATACTTAGATTTGAGAGTCTTGGTATTCCTCACGGAAAACATGAGATGTTCACCTTTGTTGATACAAAGGGACTGATACAAATAGTCTCACAAGGCAGGCGGGAAAGGATAGGGACAGTATCTGAGGATATCATAAACAGAAATATCTATCCCGGATGTGAAAAGAGCATCATTGTCATAGTAGATGGTTTTTATGTAAAATCGCTTTCAAATATAAGGGGAGCGGGGAATTCTGTGCATGTGATGAACATAGAGAAGGCTGTATCGGATATCAATCTAAATAGATACCTCCTCAATATTGCAGAAAGGGAGAGCGATGTCTTTTCATCAATAAATGGCGCCTTTTTCACAGGCGGCATAATGATAGACATAGCAAATGATACAAACCTTTCCACGCCGCTTCAGATTCTTCATATCTCAACAAGCCCTGTTGAAGAACCGGCAATGATAACCCCCAGGATAGTTCTGAGAGCTGGAAATTCTTCCAGTGCATCAGTAATTGTAAAATACATTGGAACAGCCGGAGATTACCTTGTCAACTCTACGATGGATGTAATGCTTGAAGATGGGGCTGTCCTGAAGTTATGGCAGGTGCAGGCAGATTCCCCCAAGGCATGGCATCTCTCAAAGACCCATGTTCAAATGTCCCGTATGAGCAAGCTCGGGACAGTTCTGGCTTACTCGGGCTGTAAAATAGCGAGGAGCAATTTTGAAGTGCATCTGTCAGGAGAAGGGGCTGAACTTACATTAAATGGTATATCTGTCCTATGCGAGAATGAGCAGGCACACAGCTATATCCGCGTGTATCATGAGGCGCCGGGATGCATCAGCAACCAGTTGTTCAGAAATATCGTAAAGGGGCGGGCGAGGACAAGCGTGGATGGAACTGTAATAGTTCGGGAAGGGGCTCAATTAACCTGCTCGGAACAGTTAATTAACAATCTGGTTCTATCGGATGACGCCAGGGCAGATACAAAGCCAAACCTGATGATATACAACGATAATGTCAAATGCACGCATGGGTCAACGGCAGGAAGCCTTGATGAGGACCAGATTTTCTATTTAAGAACGAGAAACTTTACAGAAGTATCTGCCAGAGCTCTTTTAACTGCAAGTTTTGCAAAGAAGGTAATTAATAGTATAGATTATCCTCCTGTAGCTGAGGAGGTCAGAGATATTTTACTTAAGAAACTGGAGACCTGAAGTGGCTGAAAAAATCATAAAGACAGAGTTTGATGTAGAAAGGATAAGGGGGGATTTTCCGATGCTTTCGGTCATGGTCAATAACAAACCCCTTAAATATTTAGATAATGCTGCTACAACTCACAAACCATTTAGTGTAATTGAAAGGGTCAGAAAATTTGATACAGAAGAGTATGCTACCATACATCGCGGTACTTACAAACTCGGTGAAAGGGCTACGATACTTTACAACGAGATGCGCACAAAGGTTGCCAGCTTCATCGGGGCGCCAGAGCCGCGTAGTATCATTTTTACGAGCGGTGCCACACAGTCTATAAACCTTGTGGCATACAGCTTTGGACACAGGTATATCAATGAGGGGGATGAAATCATCATTTCCCATATAGAGCATCATGCGAACATTGTGCCATGGCAGGTGCTCTGTGAGGAGAGAAAGGCAATTCTAAAGGTCATTCCTGTAAACGACAACGGCGAGCTTATCATGGAGAAATATGAACAACTGTTAAGCGAGAAGACCAGGCTTGTAGCCATAACCCATATCTCAAACGCACTTGGAACTGTAAACCCTGTCAGAGAAATTGTCAAAAAGGCACATGATGTTGGTGCGAGGGTTCTGATAGACGGGGCACAAAGCATCCCGCACATGAAGGTAAATGTCAAAGAGTTGAACTGCGACTTTCTTGCCTTTTCAGGACACAAGATATATGGGCCGACAGGTATTGGTGTTCTGTATGGGAAACCCGAGATTCTCGAATCCATGCCGCCATATGTAACCGGTGGCGACATGATAAATACTGTTACCTTAGAGAAGACTACTTATGCAAAGCCTCCGTCAAAGTTTGAAGCCGGCACACCACCCATCTCACAGGTGATAGGACTTGGGGCAGCTATAGATTATATAAACAGCATCGGCATTGATAGAATACAGAATTACGAGAAAGAGCTGCTTATCTATGGAGAAAAGGTTCTGCAGGATATAGGGGGCATCAGGATAATCGGGACGGCAAAGAATAAGGCAAGTATAATCTCCTTTTCGCTTGAGAATGTCCATCCTCACGATGTGGCTACCATCTTAGACGAGGATGGGATAGCAGTGAGAGGCGGTCACCACTGTGCACAGCCAACAATGAAAAGGTTTGGCGTCCCAGCCACCACGAGGGCATCTTTTGCATTTTATAATAAACCTGAGGAACTGGACGCCCTTGCCAGAGGTGTCAAAAAAGTATTGGAGATATTCTCCTGATGTCATACCAGAGTGAACTTTATCAGCAGGTCATATTAGACCATAATAAAAAACCGAGAAACTTTCGGCCTCTTGAAAATCCAACCCATTCATGCGACGGACACAATCCCCTCTGCGGCGATGAGATTACAATCTATTTGAAGCTAAATAAGGACATGATGGTTGAGGAGATAAGTTTTTCGGGTTCCGGATGTGCCATTTCAAAGGCAAGCGCCTCGCTAATGACAACCCATGTCAAGGGGAAAAGTGTGGAAGAGGTGAAGATAATGTTTGATGAGTTTCACAGGATGATTAGGGGGGAGTTTGACCCTGATAAAAACAAACATCATCTCGGGAGGCTTACAATCTTCATAGGTGTACGCGAGTTTCCTTCACGCACTAAATGTGCCAGCCTTGCGTGGCATACCCTGATATGTGCCCTTGACAGAAAGGGAGAGGCTTATACCGAGTAGCAACAAATGGAAGTAATGAGTATTGAGTTTTGAGTATGGATGGTAAAATACCTCTAAACTCATAACTCTAAACTTTCAAACCTGACTGCCTGCCCATATAAAATGTTAATGCGCCTCGTTCCAGTTCTTGCCTGTATTGATTTCAACTATAATAGGAACAGATAGTTTCATCACACCCTCCATCTCTTCTTTCACCAATCTTCTAAGTGCTTCCACCTCTTCATCTATTACCTCAAAGACAAGTTCATCATGAATCTGAATAATCATCTCTGCCCTCCGCATCTCCTTCTTAATCCTTCTATGTATATTTATCATAGCTACCTTTATCATATCTGCAGCAGAACCCTGAATTGATGTATTTATGGCTGCCCTCTCTGCAAATTCCCTTACAACCCCCTTGTTCCCCCTTAACAAAGGGGGATTTAAGGGGCTTGTTCTTTTCAAATCAGGCAGATACCTCCGCCTCTGAAGTATAGTTGTTACATAACCCTTTTCATATGCCTCATTCAATGTTCTGTCTATATATTCCTTCACCCTCTTATATCTGTTAAAGTAACTTTCAATAAACTTCTTTGCCTCCTCGTTTGAAACACCCATATCTCTTGACAGCCCAAATGGGCTTATTCCATAAATAATACCAAAGTTGACTGCCTTTGCCATTCTCCTCATATCAGATGTAACCATACCGGGAATTACACCGAATACCTCACAGGCAGTCCATTCGTGTATATCCTCACCCCTTTTAAATGCATCTATCAGGACCTCATCAGCAGATACATGGGCTAATATCCTCAATTCTATCTGAGAATAGTCAGCAGAGAGGATTGTGCAGCCGGATTCAGGAATGAAAGCCTTCCGTATCTCTCTCCCAAGTTCTGTCCTTACAGGAATATTCTGCAAATTTGGATTTGAGCTTGAGAGCCTCCCTGTGGCAGTAACGGTCTGATTAAAGGATGTATGAACCCTGCCTGTTTTAGGATTTATCAATCCTGAAAGGGCATCTACATAAGTGGATTTTAGTTTTGACAACTGACGATATTCAAGTATCTTTGCAGGAAACTCATGCTGAACTGCAAGTTGCTGTAATACCTCCATATCTGTTGATAATCCTGTCTTTGTCCTTTTTATGGATTTAAGTTTAAGCCTCTCAAAGAGGACATCCTGTAATTGTTTTGAAGAATTAATATTAAATTCACCCCCTGCAATAAAGTATATCTGCTCTATCAGTTTGCTTAGTTCCCTGTCCAGTCTCTTAGACATATCCCTTAAAAATGACTCATCTATCCTTACACCTTTCCTCTCCATATCAACGAGAACCTTCACCAGAGGAAGTTCCACACTGTAATACAGTTCAGTCAGTTTATCTTCTTTCAAAAGGGATTCTAATACCTCTTTTAATTGGAAGACAATATCTGTTTCTTCACAGGAAGCCATAACCATTTCCGGGATTGGTATAAGACTGAAATCTCTTTTACCTTTTCGTTCCCCTATTTGATAGTCAAGATAATCAAGAGCCAATCTGCCAAGACTATAATCAGACTTTGAGGGGTTTATAAGATAGGCGGCTATCATAGTATCAAACTCTATCCCCTTCAAATCAAGGCCTTCATTGGACAGGACTATTGATGCATATTTGATGTTATGACCATATTTTTTAACCTCCTCACTTTCCATCAATGGTTTCAATCTTTCCATCACATATCTTTTATCAAGCTGTGGAGATGCACCAATATAACTGTGCCCTACAGGGATATAAAATGACTCACGGGGTTTTATTGAAATGGAGATGCCGACAATCTCAGCCTTTACAGGGTCTTCACTGGTTGCTTCTAAATCTATAGCCATTGCACCTAAGACAGTAATCCTTTCTAAAAGCCTCTCAAAATCATTAACATCAGAGATTGCCCTGTATTCTCCTCCTGATTGAATATTTTCCCTCGGCATTATATCCTTTAATAAGGAGTAAAATTCCAGTTCTCTGAAGAAGATGGTGAGGTCGTCATAATGAATATCTTTCAATATCAGGGCATCCACAGGGACATCCAGTTCTATATCTCTTTTGATAATGCTCAGCCGTCGGCTTAGAAGTGCCTGTTCGGCATGACTCTTAATTTTTTCTTTCAATGAGTCTTTCTTAATGTCTTCTACATTTTTAAGCAGATTTTCAATGCTTGTAAACTCCTTTATAAGAGATGAGGCTGTCTTCTCACCTATTCCCGGAATTCCCGGGATATTATCCGATGCATCACCCATAAGTCCTAAAACCTCAACTACTTTATCAGGCTCCACCCCAAATTTTTCTATAACCTCCCTTTCTCCATATACCTTACCCTTGAGGGTATCAAGCATTCTTACATTTGGTGTTACAAGCTGGAGCATGTCCTTATCTCCGCTTACTATCGTCACATCAAAACCTTTATCCTCTGCTATCCTGACAGCACTGCCAATAATGTCATCAGCTTCGTATCCCTCTTTATGTAATATAGATATATTAAAGACCTGTACCAATTTTTGAATAAATGGAATCTGTATGGCAAGTTCCTCCGGCATCTCAGGTCTGTGAGATTTATAATCTGCATATTCCTTATGTCTGAAGGTCTCTCCTTTGGAATCAAAAACAACAGCGATATAATCCGGTTTTTCATCCCTTATAACTTTTAGAATCATCCGTGCAAAACCATAAATGGCATTTGTGGGATGTCCCTTTGAATTTGAGAGGTGCGGTATGGCATAAAATGCCCTGTAGATATAAGAAGAACCATCTATTAAATATAATTTTGATCTTTTTTGCATGAGACAAACAGTTAAGGTGAGACTTCATCCCCCCTCCGACTGGAGGAGGGATAACGGGTGGATTATTTTCCAATATGCCTTCTCAAAATCTCTGATTTTTGAATCTTCTCATTATTAGGTCCAAACTTTGCCGCCAATTTGAAGTGTTCTGTAGCCTCTACATGTTTGTCCATATTTTCAAAACACAATGCCAGATTAAAGTGTGCCTCAGCAAAATTCGGGTCTGCCTTTACAGCATCGCTGAAATGCTTTGCGGCTACCTTCCAGTGACCTTCCTTAAAGTGAGTCAGCCCATCTACATTGTGATGACATGCCGCTTCCTTAACATCTTTTGGACAGGTCAAGGCACCTTCATCAGCAAAGGCATAAACAGGTATCAAGGTCAGAGACAGAATGGACAAAAGGAAAATCAGCCTCTTTCCCATTTCTCTTAAAACATACTCCATACCCAATCACCCCCTTTCTTTAAATATAATACTAATAAAGTGGCTCTGAAAAGTCAATTGAATAATATCATAATGATCATATCAATAACTGTAGCAATCATCGCCGGTTTTATGGTATGGTATTCAGAAAAGGCAGAAGTATGCATTAAGGAAAATATGTATAATAAAATACTTGTAAAGGGGGGATTAAATTGGCTGAAGATATTAAGGTAGATTCTGCATTAGACTGCAAAGGGTTGGTCTGTCCTGAACCTATAGTTAAAATAAATATGGCAATTAAGAAACTTCAGGTTGGACAGATTATTATGATGGAGTCAACAGACAAGGGTGCAGCGAATGATATGCATTCATGGGCAAAGAGGACAGGCCATCAATTGTTAAAAGAAGAAGCCGAAGGCAATGTATTAAAGTTTTATGTAAAGAAGATGAAATGATATACTAACAACTTACAACTGTCAACAAACAACAAAAATTGAAGTTATCAGTTGTTAGTTGTAAGTTAATAATGGGAGGTCAATATGTCTGAGGAAAAAAAGAAGAGGATAGCAATTATTGCATCAAAGGGAACCCTTGATATGGCTTACCCACCACTTATACTTGCCACAACAGCTATATCAATGGACATGGAGGCAGGAATATTTTTTACCTTTTATGGACTGGATATAATCAATAAACATAAATTCAATTCCTTAAAAGTCCCACCACTTGCAAATCCAGCAATGCCTGTCCCGATGCCTAATATAATCGGGGCAATGCCGGGAATGACAGCCATGGCTACAATGATGATGAAAGGCTGGATGAGTAAGGCAAATGTTGCAACTATACCAAAACTTCTGGATATAGCAAGAGAAGGCGGTGTCAGGCTTATAGGCTGCCAGATGACAATGGATGTTATGGGCGTAAAGAAAGAGGACTTCATTGATGGTGTTGAGGTGGCAGGCGCTGCCACATTCCTTGACTATGCAATAGATGCAAATGTTAGTCTGTTTGTTTAAACAATTAGCACAGACTTACACAGACTAACCCAGATTAAACCGTTTAAACTGTTTAAACCGTTTGAACCGTCTTTAAAAAGTCAGTGAGAGTCTGTGGCTAAATATTGAAAGGAGGGTTTTATGAAAAGGAGAGAGGCATTAAAGGTATTAGGAGGGACGGTTGCAGGTCTGGTTGTCGCTGACAGGTTTATAGGCAATTCTAAGGAAGGGGCTTATGCAGAGGAGAAACCCAAATTTCACAAGGATATACTATCTGCACCCGGTGGAAAACGGGTTGTTATTATTGGAGGCGGGTTCTCAGGGGTATCCTTTGCAAACACATTAAGGGAGCTTGCCCCTGATGCAGAAATAGTATTATTAGAAAGATATCCATTCTTTGTATCCGGTCCTTCTCACATTGATTACAGCGTGGGGATGAAGAAGTTAGAGGATGCAACAAGGAGCTATTATTCTCTTAGGGAGAAGGGTGTTAAAGTAATAAAGACAGAGGTAGGGGGTATTTTACCCGAAGATAGTAAAGTAATGACCGCTAAGGGTAACATAACATATAACTACCTTATGGTCTCAACAGGTATAAGGCTGGCAGATGAGGAGATATTACAGCTATCAGAAAATCCTGCGTATAACGCACATACATGGGAATT
>MHDI01000013.1 GCA_001804915.1 Nitrospinae bacterium RIFCSPHIGHO2_02_FULL_39_82
TCCAACAGGTGCATGGAGACAGGGTAAGGTGGGGCATGTGGTCAGAATAGGAGGAAGACATGGAAGGCACCCGCTGAATGGGTCTGTTATAGCAAAATTTATATCTGATGATGATGTCCCAAAAGTAATAGAAGGGGTGCTCAAATGGTATGAAAAAAATGGCGAGGGGAGAGGGAGGGTCAGGATAGGGGAAATTCTAACGGAACCGGGTATGATAGAGAGTCTTACTGCTCATCTTAATGGCATCCTTGGTGATAATGCGATAAGAAAACTGAGTCCTCCCCGCCCAATCCATATAAATGAATTTGAAAAGGGGGATATATGAGCAATGTAAAAGAAAAGGCAAGCGGTGAAATTAAAATAGATGACTCGGTAGACCTATCCGGTGAAGTTTGTCCAATGACATTTGTTCTGACAAAGATGAGACTGGATGAGCTAAAACCAGGACAACATCTTGAGGTTATACTCCCTTCTGGAGAGCCAATGAGGAATGTCCCGATAAGCGTCAAGGAAGAGGGACATAAGATACTAAAGGTCGAAAAGATGGGGAATATGTTCAGGCTTATAATTGAAAAATCATAAGATATTGCAACGGTCTTTTCCTTCGCTTCCGTTAATTTCGGGCACACAGCGAAGCTGGGTCGTGTTCTATTTTTAAATTATTACATTATGGTTCAAAAGAAAACTTAAAAAGTCGCTCAGAAAAAGACCATTGCATATTAAAAAAGAGGAGGAAATATGAAAAAAATAGATGTAACGGAAATAGAAAAGCTTGGGATTGAATTTGAAAAAAAGAATCCGCAGGAGATTATTAAATGGGGACTTGATGAATATGGTAACAGGATATCATTTGCATCAAGTTTTGGTACTGAAGATGTAGTATTGATAGATATGATTGCAAAGATAAAACCGGGTGCAAGGGTGTTTTCTCTGGATACAGGTTACCTTTTTACGGAAACCCAGAAAGTTATAAGAGAGATTAAGACAAGATATAACATAAGACTGGAAGTTTATTCACCACAAGAAGGTGTAGAAGAATTTGAAAAGAAATATGGCAAACTTTATGAATTAGACCCTGATAAATGCTGCTCCATAAGAAAGATTGAGCCATTGAAAAAGGCACTATCAGATAATTTAGATGCATGGATTACAGGTATTAGAAGGGACCAGGCGCCGACCAGAGCTAATACAAAGAAGGTGGAAGTAGATAAGAAATTCAATCTTGTGAAGGTTAACCCCATTGCCGATTGGACATCTGAGCAGGTATGGGAATATATCAGGGCAAATAATGTTCCTTATAATATCCTGCATGACCAAAATTTCCCGAGTGTTGGGTGCGCCCCATGTACAAAACCTGTAAAACCAGGAGAAGACCCAAGGTCGGGAAGATGGGCTGGAAAGGGAAAAACGGAATGTGGACTTCATCCATCTAAATAATAGGAGGTTTTAGATGAAAGATACAATAGCACCACACGGTGGTAAACTGGTAAACCGTATTGCAGAAGATAAGGAAAGGGAGGCGTTAGAAGAAAAAACCCCAAATTTTAAAAAGATAAAACTGAACAAAAGGGAAATTTCTGACCTTGAAATGATTGCCACTGGCGGTTTAAGCCCCCTTGAAGGGTTTATGCTTAAAAAGGACTATGATTCTGTTGTGGATATGATGCACCTATCTAACGGACTTTCGTGGACGATCCCAATTACACTCTCTGCAACAGAAGAAGAGGTAAAAAACTTCAAAGAAGGGGAGGATATCGCCCTTGAAGATGAGAATGGTGGAGAGGTATTAGGTATCCTCCATCTTGAGGAAAAATATAGATATGATAAAGAAAAAGAGGCAGACCAAGTTTATGGCACACTTGACGCTGCCCATCCTGGTGTAGCATATCTTTATCAGACAGGTGACATACTTCTTGGGGGGAAGATAAGCCTTATTAAGAGACCCCGACATACCAATTTCATGAAATACAGGCTTGACCCTTCTGAAACGAGGAAAATATTCAGGGAGAAAGGCTGGCGAAGGGTTGTGGGTTTTCAGACCCGAAATCCCATTCACAGGGCACATGAGTACATCCAGAAGTGCGCCCTTGAGATAGTTGATGGGCTTTTTCTCCACCCTCTGGTGGGAGAGACAAAAGGGGACGATATATCTGCAGATATACGAATGAAGAGCTATGAAGTAATCTTGGAGAAATACTATCCCTTAGACAGGACCATAATAGGTGTTTTCCCTGCTGCAATGAGATATGCAGGTCCAAAAGAGGCAATATTCCATGCTATTATAAGAAAAAATTATGGGTGTACCCACTTCATTGTAGGAAGGGACCATGCAGGTGTCGGTAATTATTATGGCACATTTGATGCCCATTATATATTTGATGAATTTGACCCTGAGGATATTGGTATAATCCCATTATTTTTCGACCATACATTTTTTTGCAGAACCTGTGGAAGTATGGCATCTTACAAAACTTGCCCCCACGATTCATCCCACCATGTTACTCTAAGCGGCACAAAGGTAAGAGAAATGTTAAGAAAAGGAGATATTCCACCTGTTGAATTTACCCGTCCTGAAGTTGCAAGGGTATTGATAGAAGGAATAAGGCAGCAATGAGTGGAAAGCTCATTGCTCATTGCTTATTACTCAGATGGAACTCATCCACATAATTGCAATAATTATATCCTTCCTTCTTGCGATGAATATAGGTGCATCCAACTCTGCCGCAGAGATGGCTGCTGCTTATGGGGCAGGTGCCCGCACAAAAAAAGAGGCAGTAATACTTATAGCTATATTTGCGATTCTCGGCGCCATAATCAGCGGCGGCGCTGTAATAAAGACCCTCGGCAGCGGGCTGGTTCCAGCTAAAACCTTCTCTGAAACATTTGCAACTGTATTTATCGTTATTTTCGTTGCAACCCTTTTTATAGCCTTTGCAAATTATTCAAGGTCGCCAATTGCCACAACCCATGCTATAGTATGTACCATCGCAGGAGTTGGTCTCTATACAGGCGGACTTGATACAAAAAAATTAATATACATAGCGACATGGTGGGTTTTTACCCCTCTCATTTCCTTTATATTGAATTACCTGTTTGGCAAGTACCTGTATTTCCGCATACTCCACTGGCTTACGACACTCGGACCTGAAGAGAAGATAAAAAGATTGCTTTCAATTACAATAACCATATCAGGCTGTTATGTCGCATTTTCAGCAGGTTCAAACAATGCAGCAAATGCCGTGGGTGCCATTGTTGGAGCTGGTGTAATTACCCAATTTAAAGGTGCTGTCCTTGCTGGATTTGGAATGGGGCTTGGGGCTATACTATTTGGCGGGAGGATACTTGATGCTGTTGGAAAAGGGATAACAGATATCGGCATTGTCAGGGCAATATCCATTGAAACCACAGGTGCAACTATAATATATATAGCATCGCTTATGGGTATTCCTGTATCTTTGAATGAAACAATTACATCAGGAATAATTGCTACTTCCTGCGCCAGGACAGGCTTTAAAAAGACAGCAAAAAATGAGCATGTGTTAAGGATACTCTTTTTCTGGTTTGTGGCACCTTTTCTTGCGATAGCTTTAAGTTATGGATTGACTGCACTATGGATGAATTTAAAATAGATAAAGAGCTAAATCTAAAAGGAACAGTATGCCCTTATAACTTCATCAAGACAAAGCTTGCTATAGAAGATATGGAGGCAGGGCAGATAATAAGGGTCATTGTTGATTTTCCTACCGCACCTGATGATGTCTCAAGGGGAATGGAATACGAGGGACACACCATATTAAAAATACATCAGTTGAACCAAACTGATTGGGAGATTGTAATTAAAAAGGCAAGATAGTATAATTTGTTATGTATCTGTCAGTTAGGAAGGCTTTAAGAAAATTTTTCCTGAAATAAGGGGGATAGCCCTTGAAAATGACATCTTTTTATGCTTTATAAGAAAGACGGGTGTATTTTATGAGATATCTGAAATCGGATAGTGGTTTTACTCTAATAGAAATACTGATTGCCATAGTAATTTTATCAGTTGCCCTATTGTCTGTAGCATCAACAAGCATATCAGTCATCAAAGGGAATGCTGTTAGTAATAATGTAACAGAGGCGGTGGCATTGGCACAGGATATGATTGAAGATTTGAGAAATAAGAACTTTTATCTTGGGTCGGATGGTGTTTTGGGTGGGGGAGACGATACGATTTCTACCGAACTTGTAAACAGCAATACTACTAATGATACTTATTCTGAAAATGCTGACCTTTTTGCCTCCCCTGACCATGCATATGCTATTGATGCTAATGGAAACGAAGACAGAACGACCCTTTTAAATTCACCATCTCTGACACTGAGTGCATCTTATCTACGCAGGGGATGGGTAATAAAAGAAGATAACAATCCTGTAACAGGTATGAAAACGCTAATCGTAGTTGTTGGATGGAGTGAAGGGGGATTTAACCGATATATTAAGGTTACAACTGTTATTGCTGGAATGAGATATTTAGGAATGCCGGGGACGATATAAATAAAATGCAAAATTCAAAATTTAAAATTAACGAAGATGGTTTAACGATAATAGAACTATTAATTGCAATGTCTATAGGGCTGGTGGTGCTCGGTTCTGTTTTTTCATCCTTTACAACTCAAAAGAAGGCATTTGACCTTCAGGAGCAGATAACAGAAATGGAGCAGAATCTAAGGTTCCCGATAGATTTCATTACGAGGGATTTAAGAAATGCGGGTGCTAATCCAAATATCAACACAACCATGGTAATAGGAACATCAGTTGGACTTATTCCAAATGACCCAAATGATTCAGATGACCCAAATGTGCCAATAACTACAGATAGTATCAAAATATTATCAGATATAGATGGCAATGGAAGCATTCCTACTACCGATACAGATGTAGATGAAAAGATCACCTATACCTTAAATGGAACGACTCTCGAGAGAAATGGAAATCCTTTAGTTGATTATATTACAGCGCTAACTTTTACCTATTTTGATTCTGCTGGTAATACGATAGCTACACCCATTACTACAACTACTAATCTGTCCAATATCAGAGTGGTGCAGGTATCTCTGACTGCCCGCACTGAGTATGAGGACCCAAATTATACAGGGGGTGTAAATATAAGCGGAACTGCTGCTGATGGGACCTGCAAAGCGAGAACTCTTACTGTAAGGGTAAGAATAAGAAATATTGGATTGCAGGGGTGATAGATGTATTAATAGTGAATGGTGAATGAGGAATGTTTGGATGAAAGTGAATAAAAATTCTATGTTTACTAAAGTTAAAAATGAACAGGGTGTTGTGCTTGTAATAGCCCTGATGATTTTAGCGCTACTGAGCGTGCTTTCTCTGACGGCCGTCTTAACAACTACTACAGATTTGAGGATAAGTGCAAACTACAGGATTTTACAATCCACTTTCTACAACACAGAAGGGAGTATGGATATTGCCCCGGGAATAATAAGGAGGACTATCTCTCTTAAGACAGACCCACCGGACATTTTGGCTTCACAGGGGATAATAGATGCTAATACAAATGGGATATCAGATACCGATGAAGATGCCTCTGTTTTCAGTGGGCTTACAACCGATGGTAATGCTAACAGCACACCGGATTTTGTTGAGGCTGTTATGGGCTATATAACTACATCGCCGCCGAATTTTACAATTACGATTGATAGTAAAGCTACGACTGTAGCGGCAAGCAGAACAGGAGCTATCCCCCTGAAGGGGTATTCCACCGGTTTTGCAACAGGTTATGAGGGTGGGGCAATGACGGGTAGGGGTATCTATTTCAATATGACCGGAACAGGAAGCGGAGACAGAAATTCCGAGTCTCAAATCCAACTGCAATACCGCTGTGTTGAGAGGAGTGGAGGAGGTTGTCTGTAAAAAATTTACTAAGACTCTTCAAAAGGTAAATTTGAGAAAGTACTATTTAATTTACACTGAAAAATGACATTTTTTTCACTTCCGTTAATTTTTCTTTTGAATATTTATTTGAAGTTATTACACTATGGAACAAAAGAAAGATTAAAAAGTCGTTCAAAAAAGTCATTTTTCAATATTAACTATTTATGAATAAACTGAAAAAAATCTTTTTCCTGATTGGAATGGTTTTGATGGCAGGATACCCGTTTAATGTTAACGGAGCTGTGAGCATATCAGATTACACAGCAGCTCCACCATTTGTGTCTGAGGTTGTAGAGCCGAATGTGATGATTATCCAGAGCACTGGCTCCACGATGCTCAACCCTGCCTATTGTGAGGCAGGGAAGATGAGGCAGTTCGGCACAATGAGCGGCAGCACATTCAAAATCAGCGGCATCTTCTGTGAAGAGGACATGCCTGTTGCGGACAGGGGAACTGCCCAGGCAGGGGCAGCCAGCACCATAACCCTTGCCTCTACAGCATCAATTACGACGGATGCATATAAAGATTACAATATATATATATTAAGTGGCACCGGTGCAGGCGCGAAGAAGACCATTTCAGCTTACAATGGGACAACAAAGGTTGCAACAATAAGCGGCGGGTGGTCAACTAATCCTGATAATACCAGTAAATATGTGGTCAGCAAAGATTCTGAGTGGGGGAAGGCACATGACTTAACAAAGGACTACTACGGCTTTTTCAAGGGAGACGCAGAAACTGATGGGGATAGCACAGCGGATACCCGGTATATGACCACGGATAGTAATGGGAACTACTTAGCATCTAACGGCAATGATGCCCGGTATTTCCGTATTGCTACCGCCGGCTTATCTGACAACCTTACATGGTCGGGCAATTTCCTGAACTGGCTTACTATGAGAAGGATTGATGTGGTAAGAAGGGCGCTTGTTGGCGGCCGTGGCAAATGCGAGGGAACCAAATGCGAGGATATATCCAACCCCAGTTTTCTTGTAGGGCTTGACTCGGAGTTTCCAAAGACCCCGCCCGGGGGCGTGAAATGGTACCACGAGGTGGAAAAGACCTCCAGAACAAAGACAGAAGATGCAGGGTATCGTATTGTGCGATATGTAAAGGAAAAGGCAGTCGGGGACAAGGAAATCTCCCCTTATACAGCAAACAAAATATGCTTCGCTATGAAGGATGCCAAGCTTTATGTCAGAACGGCAGACTTCTCAGGGGGCAGAGACACCTCTGTAGAGGCATGTCACATAAGTGACGACGGTGTCTTATATGATAAGGATGGTGACGGAATTGCCAATGAATATGTAAGCTCTGACCCTGATTGGGCATTTGCTAATGACGGCACTGACTGTAAAGATAGCCAGGAAGATGAGGAGTGCACGGATAGTATATATAATGATATGCACAGGCTAAAGGTCTGGGTGGACTCGGTGGGGACAGATGACCTCGGTATTGTCCAGAAGGTGGCTAAGAATATCAGATTTGGCCTCGGGTTTTATAGAAAGGATGATAAGGTCCCGGCAAAGAACGACGGCGCCGAGATACTCATTCCTGTGGACTTCTACAACAATAAGGTTACTGTATTTGATAAGAGCAGTAATGCATATCATGTGAAACACCTGACCGCCCTGATACACCAGATTATGGGGCTTAAATTAAGGGTCTCTGCAGGCGGCTCTACTATCATAGAGGACAAAGACTCCAAACCAAAGAGTTGGAGTCCCGTGGCAGAGGGACTATGGACAGCAGTGGGTTACTTTCAGCAAAGCACCACAAATACAGCAGGACCCTGTGCGGCAGTATCGGACAGCGACCCCTGCGGTCCACACTATTATGATGTATCAAAAGGACAGCCTGCGGGCCAGTTTAACTATTACTGGGCGTATCAATATGGCAAATATACAGGCACTTGGCAGAACGATAGCTCAAAGCCTTCTGTCTCCGGCTGGACATACTATTACAATTTTGACCCTTATTACTTTACAAAAGACGACGATGGGGACGGCATCTTACAATCTACTGAAAAGGATAAGGCTGTGCCTTGCTGCAAGTCCTTTGTGCTCATAGTGACAGATGCCAACTCTTCCTATGACCAGAATCTTCCTTCAACGGAGCGTACGGCTATTCCGGATGCCTCAAATAAGGGCGATGCAAATAAACCCAGCTGCACGCCGCCTCCAAACCAGGCGGATGCTATAAACTCCTGCGGCTCCGGTTTTGTGGATGACATTGCATATTGGGCACATACCAATGACCTGCGTCCAGACCTGTCTGGTACTCAGACTCTCAGCACATATATCCTGTATGCCTTTGGGGCGGGGTCTCAATTAGTCAAAGATGTGGCAAAATATGGGGCATTTGAGGATTCCAATGGCAACAATCTGCCTGACCTTTCCAGCGAATGGGATAAGGATGGCGATGGGAAGCCTGATAACTATTATGAGGCACAGGAGGGTTCAAAACTTGAGAGTGCTTTGACTTCAGCTATTAACGATATTTTAAAGAATGCCTCCTCTGGCACATCAGTATCTGTATTGACTACCTCTGCCAGCGGTGCTGGTAATATATTCCAGTGTTATTTTCTTCCTGTCAAGACAGTTGCTAATAATAATATTACATGGCTTGGTCATTTACTTGAACTTGGTGTAAGTGCAAAGGGGGAGATTCTTGATAATGCCGGCAAAGTTATCAGTTTTTCCTACAACAGCTCTGAAGGACAGACATATGTAAATATTACAGGAGGTGGAAATTATCCACTTATTGAATGGACAGGTTATAAATGGGATGCAGGGGAGAAGCTTGTAACGAAGACAGCGACATCACGGACGATAAAGATATTTGTTGATGCAGATAAAGATGGTATTGCTGACAGCGGGGAGTATGTAGATTTTACGGATACGAATAAGACTGCCCTGAGGCCTTATTTAAGGGCTGCGACGGATACAGAATCTGCAAATATAATTAATTTTATTCGCGGTTCAAGCATCTCAGGATACAGGGACAGGACATACAGCGGGACAAATCAGTATAAACTGAGCGATATAGTCTATTCCACTCCGACTGTTGTTGGTTCACCTGCAGAAAACTACGGTCTGGTATATGGGGATAAGACATATTCTGCATTTTTTGAATCAAACAAGAACAGGGCTACGACGATTTTCATTGGCGGGAATGATGGTATGCTGCATGCCTTTGATACAAATGGGAATGAACTCTGGGCATTTATCCCCCAGAACCTTCTTCCGCATCTGAAATGGCTGACAGACCCTGACTACTCCCATGTCTATTATGTTGATTTAAGGGCAAGGGTTACCGATATAAACTTTGGAGATACCTCAAGTCCGAACTGGAAGACAGTATTAATCGGCGGTATGAGGCTTGGCGGCGGACAAATAAGCGTAACGGACAATTTCGGAGCAGGGAGTGAGACACGGAACTTCCAGTCATCCTATTTTGCCCTTGATATTACAAATCCAAATTCACCAAATCTTCTGTGGGAATTTACCCATTCTGACCTTGGTTTCACCACCTCTTATCCTGCTATTGCAAAGGTAGGTAACAAATGGTTTATTGTTGTTGGTTCAGGACCAAAATCATCCTATGTCCCTGACTATACAGGTGCAAGTGTTCAATCAGGGAAAATATTTATCCTCAATGCAGCAAATACAGGGGCATGGACAGAAAACACCACTTACTGGATAAAGGATACCAATGCAATATTAGACCCTGATATCAATACTGCCTTCATGGGTGACCCCCTCGCTGTTGATATTGATTTTAAAAATAATAACAATTCATCAGATTTGACACAAACTTACAATACAGAGGTTATTTACATTGGAATGACCTATGACAGTGGGGGGACACCAAAATGGCGTGGCAATTTATACCGTCTTGTTATAAATGGTAATGTAAATCCCGGCAGCTGGAGTCTCTATACATTATTTGATGGCAATGCCTTCAGCTCGGCAACACCGATTACCACCTCTCCTGCCGCTACAGTTGATGAGCTTGATAATCTATGGGTCTATTTTGGGGCGGGCAGATTTTACAGTCAGGATGATAAATCAACAACAACAAAACATGCCTTTTTCGGGATAAGGGATTCTTACTGGGATGGCTCAAGCTGGAAACCATGCTGGGATAGGAATAACTCTGTATGGAGCACTGATACTAAATGCACAACAAGTGGAATAGCCTCCACTTTATCACTCTATAATGCTGGTGATGTTACGCAGGTTGTTGCAGATGAAGGAACTGTAACATCTACTGCATGGGGTAGTATAAGCTGGGATACCTTTGTTCAGAATGTTTCTGCCACTTCCACATACAGGGGGTGGTATGCCGAACTTGCTGCGGGGTCAACCGGGGTTGGTGCTGAGAGGGTAATTACAAAACCGGGGATTATCGGAGGGAGTCTCCTCTTTACAACCTTTATCCCGCAATCCGATATCTGCAGTTATGGCGGGACAAGCAATTTATACTCACTCTACTATAAGACAGGCACTGCATATAAGGAATCAACTATAGGGACAACGACCAGCGGTAGTCAGACAGTGGTCTTGAAATCTACAAACCTTGGTCTTGGTATGGCATCAAGTCCTGCTATTCATGTTGGGCAGGAGGAGGGTGGGACAGCAAAGGCTTTTATACAGACGAGTACAGGAGAGATAAAAGAGGTTTCCTATCAGTTATCACTTATAAGGAGCGGTGTTGTGTCGTGGCGGGAATTGTAGTTTGGGGAGAGGAGGGTGTTTATGAACAAATTATTATTAATCTGTTTGGTGCTCTTAAGCATATTTTTAATAAACGGTGAAGTCATTGCAGCAAGTCAAATTATTAAAGACAAGGGGACATTGACCTCGGTGGAAGGTGATGGGACTGTTATAATTGATGAAAAAGGGTATAAAATAGACCCCTCAGCCAGAATTATTGACAAGAAAGGGAAAAAGGCTGCCATTTATAACCTTTTACCCCCGACTAAAGTCTATTTTGAGTATGAGTATGCTAAAAATGGATTTGTTATAAAACTGATAGAGGAGTTTCCTGAGATACTCCCGAAATGAAAGTTATTGCGATTATGAGAGACTATAAAAATATCTTAAAAGGTGTCTGCTTCTTAATCGTGGTCGCATGCTCATCGGCATTGGCACAGACCAACAGCGACTATGACTCTTCCCCGCCTTTTTTAGCAACGGCTGTTGAACCAAATATCCTAATTGTGCTGGACAACTCAGGAAGTATGTGTGACCAGGCATATGCATCGTCTTATGACCCATCCGTGTTCACCAACGGGCAGTACTACGGTTATTTTGACGGCTCAAAGAATTACAAATATACCAGTAATGGAAGATGGGAGGAGACCACAGAGGTTATGACTAACGGGACAACTGCCAATCCCATTGCCAGCGGAAGTTTTCTAAACTGGGCAACAATGAGAAGGGTTGAAGTGGCAAAAAAACTCTTAATTGGAGGTAAGGCAGCCCCCCGTTCTCCAACCGCTGGTGTTACTGTAAAACTTAATGCTGAAACTGCCTGTTCTTCCTCATGGAATTTCAGTAAAGACTATGATACCACCGTACAGAGCCTCATATATCCATTTAATGGAAATTACCGTTTCACGAGGTCAAGTGATGATTTGAGCGCAAGTCCTGTTGGTGGTGGAACTAATACATTTTATACATATCCAAATGCTAATGTTAGTGTCCCTGCCGGATGGACTGTTTTTCCTGCTGCCAGCAATGCATGGGCTGATGTTGATGAAGCAGCCACAGATGGTGATACTACCTATATTCAGAATAGCAATACCACAAGCCCTGTTATACTGGCTTACAATTACACACAAGCCGAGCCTGCCGGCACTATTACTGTTACAGTAAAGGTAAGGGCAAGAAGAACGGCAAGCGGGTCTACAAGAAATATACAAGGGGTGCTCAGGATAGACGGCGTGGATTATGAGTCAAACACTTCTGCTATCAGCGGCACTTCATATTCTCTCTATTCATTTGCATGGACAACCAACCCTGCAACAGGAACAGCATGGCAGTGGAGTGAGATTAAATCCATCGCTGCATCAGGGAATTTACAGGGTTTCGGAGTTAAGGCTTCTGCCAATTATACATCCTCTCCATATCCCCGTGTAACACAGGTCTATCTTGATGTTTCAGTTACCATTCCCTCTGGTGGACCTTATAATACAATCGTTGACCAGGGACAGACAAAGGCAGAAGGTATCATTGACAGCCTTGGTGATGAGGCAAGATTTGGTCTGGCTTATTATAATAATGGCAGCGGACTGGAATCTGGCTATACCAACGGCAGATACGATGGAGGGAAGGTTGACAATTATATAGCCTTTAGCACTGCCACCAATATGATTACATCTATCGGCAATATGACTCCATCTACATGGACACCCCTTGGAGAGACCCTTTATGAGATGGTGAGATATTTCAGGCAGGACTCCCCGTATTATACAGGCAATTCCCCTGCTGACTACCAGATAGGGCTTAGTTATGACCCATATTATTTTAACTATCCGGCTTCAAGTTCTAATTTGGACCAGTATGCCCCATGTGCCAAGTCATTCATACTTTTGCTTACCGATGGAGAATCAACCATGGATACAAATATACCGACTGGTTTGTGGGGTTACTCCAGCGGATATAGGTTCGCGGGCACCCCTGTTGGAACTACCTATTCATCCAATGGCAGGGATTACCTTATTGATGTTGCTTTCTGGGCAAGGACAAATGATATGCGTTCGGGGTCATGCACTACCACTCCAACCTCGTTTCAGCAGTGCCTTCCGGGAAACCAGAATGTAGTTCTTTATCCTGTGTTTATGTTTGGGACTGGTTCAACCTTGCTAAAAGATGCTGCAATCACCGGCGGGTTTAATGACAGGAATAGTAATAATCTGCCTGATTGTGCAACAATCCCAGAGGAGTGCTACAGGGATTCAGATGAAGACGGGGTAGTAGAATCCAATGGTAATGACCTCCCAATTACCTATTTTGAGGGGGATGATGGTTATGCATTAGAGACAAATATTACGAATGCCATTACAGATATGTTAAAAAGAAGTGCCTCCGGCACATCTGTATCTGTATTAACTACCTCTGCCAGCGGGGCAGGTGACATATTCCAGTGCTATTTTCTTCCCAGCAAGACCGTGAATAATGAAGATATTACATGGCTTGGTCATTTACTCCAGCTTGGGGTAAGTGCAAAGGGGGAGATTCTTGATAGTAGCAATAGAGTTATTACATTTTCTTTTAACGACACGGAAGGGCAGACATATGTAAATGTTACAGGGGTTGGAAATTATCCACTTATTGAATGGACAGGTTATAAATGGGATGCAGGAGAGAAGCTTGTAACGAAGACAGCGTCATCACGGGTAATAAAGACATTTGTTGATGCAAATAAGAATGGTGTTGTTGACAGCGGGGAGTATGTAGATTTTACGGATATGAATAAGACTGTCTTAATGCCTTATTTAAGGGCATCTACGGATACAGAATCTGCAAATATTATTAATTTTATCCGCGGTTCGGAAATCTCAGGATACAGGGACAGGACATACAGTGGGACAAACCAATATAAACTGGGAGATATAATCTATTCTACCCCCACGGTTATCAGTTCTCCTGCGGAAAACTACGGCCTTATTTACGGTGATGAGACATACTCACAATTTTTTGAATCATGGAAATCAAGAAATACTGTTGTAATTATAGGGGCGAATGATGGAATGTTACATGCCTTTAAGTCAAGTGATGGGAGCGAACTCTGGGCTTTTATTCCCCAGAACCTTCTTCCGCATCTGAAATGGCTAACAGACCCTGACTACTCCCATGTATATTATGTTGATTTAAGGGCAAGGGTTACCGATATAAACTTTGGAGACACCTCAAGTCCGAACTGGAAGACAGTATTAATCGGTGGTATGAGGCTTGGCGGCGGACAGATAAGCGTAACGGACAATTTCGGAGCAGGGAGTGAGACACGAAACTTCCAGTCCTCATATTTTGCCCTTGATATTACAAATCCAAATTCACCAAATCTCCTGTGGGAATTTACCCATTCTGACCTTGGTTTTACCACCTCATATCCTACTATTGCAAAGGTAGGTAACAAATGGTTTGTCATTGTTGGTTCAGGACCAAAATCATCCTATGTCCCTGACTATACAGGTGCAAGCACACAGACAGGGAAAATCTTTATTATTAATGCGAGGAATACAACAGGGGCATGGACATTAAATTCCACATACTGGGTATTTGATACTGGAGTCAGCAGCAGTTTTATGGGTGACCCCCTCGCTGTTGACATTGATTTTGAAAATGGCAACACGGTATCAGGCGATACTATATCCTATACAAGTTATAATACGGAGGTTATTTACATTGGAATGACCTATGACAGTGGGGGGACACCAAGATGGCGTGGCAATTTATACCGTCTTGTTATAAATGGGAATGTAAATCCCGGCAGTTGGAGTTTTTATAAATTATTTGATGGCAATCCCTTAAGCTCAGCAACACCAATTACCACCTCTCCTGCCGCTACAGTTGATGAGCTTGATAATCTATGGGTCTATTTTGGGGCAGGGAGATTTTACAGTCAGGATGATAAATCAACAATAACAAAACATGCCTTCTTTGGGATAAGAGACTCTTATTGGAGTGGAGCAGAATCAAAGTGGAAGCCATGCTGGGATGGTTCTGCATGGAGTACAAATACGCAATGCACAACGAGTGGAATAGCCTCTACCTCATCACTCTATAATGCTGGTGATGTTACGCAGGTTGTTGCAGATGAAGGAACTGTAACATCTACTACATGGGGTAGTATAAGCTGGGATACCTTTGTTCAGAATGTTTCTGCCACTTCCACATATAGGGGGTGGTATGCCGAACTTGCTGCGGGGTCAACCGGGGTTGGTGCTGAGAGGGTAATTACAAAACCTGGGGTCATCGGAGGGACTGTTTTTTTTACAACCTTTATCCCGCAAACCGATATCTGCAGTTATGGCGGGACAAGCAATTTATACTCACTCTACTATAAGACAGGCACTGCATATAAGGAATCAACTATAGGGACAACGACCAGCGGCAGTCAGACAGTGGTTTTGAAATCTACAAGTCTTGGTTATGGGATGGCATCAAGTCCTGCTATTCATGTTGGACAGGAGGAGGGTGGGACAGCAAAGGCTTTTATACAGACAAGTACAGGAGAGATAAAGGAGATTACATATCAGTTAAAGCTTATAAG
This sequence comes from Nitrospinae bacterium RIFCSPHIGHO2_02_FULL_39_82, assembly GCA_001804915.1. Lineage (GTDB taxonomy): Bacteria > Nitrospinota > Nitrospinia > UBA9942 > UBA9942 > PLOWO2-12-39-15. The sequence goes on from MHDI01000013.1 coordinate 15,220, forward strand.
GAGTGGTGTTATATCATGGAAGGAGGTATTATAAGGAAATGTTAAATGCTTGGATTTTGAAATTTGGGTTTTTCTCAACAATCCTGACCTTTACCCTCCTTTTTTACAGTGAAAACTCCTACTCAGAAATCTATAAATGGGTGGATGAAAAGGGTGAGGTTCATTTTACGGATAATCCCGCAGATATTCCCTCAAAATATTTTAATCAGGTGGAAGGGATAAAGGAAAAAGCAGTTCAAAAATCACCTCAGTTAGAAAATAAAAAAGATGCTGTTAAAAAGCCGTCAATTCAAAAAGAAGAAGGGGTTTCGCCGAATGACCCGGGTGCCATAAAGCTTGTTGGTGATGTGAAGGAAGAGCCTGATAGGAAAAGAAACCAGATTGCATACTCCGGCTCGGTTAAAAATGTCAGCAACAGCGAACTAACAAATATAGAGATGTTTTTTACTGTCAGGGTAAAGGATGGGACAGATGAAAACATAACCTTGTTGATTAATGGCAAAAATGGAGAAGGCATACTGGAATCAGGGGAAATTGGAAATTTCACTGTACAGCCGAAGGCTCCTTATTCTTCCATAAGTGGCTACGGCTATAACTTCAAGTGGAAATTTTCTACTAAGGCAACCACTCAATAATGAAAAAGGCGAAATATCTTGTAATTCCTATCGTCTTTGTATCTATTTTATTTGTCGTGTCGCAGTCTCTATCAGGGAATCCTCCCAGAATAACCATCATTCCTAAGGAGATAAATCTCGGCTTCATGAAAAAAGGAGAGACGAAGTTATATAAGGTAATTATTGGGAATTCGGGAGATGGAGACCTTTACATCAGCAATATAGATGCACCAAACGAAGGGAGCGGTATCCCGTTAAACAAAAAAGGCATTAAACCCGGAAAGAGAGTTGAGATAACTTTTTTTTATAAGACAACTGCTTCCGGAAAGTTCAAAGACTATGTATTAATAAATTCCAATGACCCGGAGGAACCTTCAGTTAAAATCTTTCTGGTGGGGGAATCAGAGTAGATATGTTTAAACATAAGTCCAATCAGAATGGTTTTACAATAATTGAACTGGTAGTTACCCTTGCCATTTTTGGAATAATGTTAGCCATTGCCCTCCCTTCTTTTCTCTCCTATCTCCCGACAATGAGATTAAAAGGTGCGGCAAGGGATATCTCCTCTACACTTCAATCTGCAAGAATGGAGGCTGTATCTCGAAATCGCGATTGCAATGTCAGTTTTGATATAAATAATAAATCATATATAGTAAACTGCACAAATATAACCACGACCCTCTCCACTGACATTAGTTTTGGATGGGGAACGGATGTAAATAAAAATGTGAGTGGTGGGGCGCTTCCTTCCAACGGCGTAGCCTTTCTTAATGATACTTGTTATTTTACCTCAAGGGGGACAGTAAATGCTGGAAGTATATATATTAAAAACACCAAAAATCAATCCTATGCGGTTGTAATATCTTCAGGCGGCAGAGTAGATATCCGCAGATGGGATGGGACGACATGGGTACAGTAATATCAGCAGGTGAATCTAATTTAAAGTATAGGAATTTCAATCCTATACTTGATTACACAAAGTTAGTGTGAGCGAAGCGAACACCTAATTTATATCCAGCACATTCTTTAAAAACTGTCCTGTATAAGATTTCGGATTTTCAGCCACCTCTTCGGGAGTGCCGATGGCTACTATCTCTCCCCCTGCATCTCCACCTTCGGGACCAAGGTCAATAATATAATCCGCAGTTTTTATTACATCAAGGTTATGTTCAATTACTACCACTGTATTTCCTGCATCTGTTAATCTATTCAGCACATCAAGGAGTTTCTGTATGTCTGCGAAGTGAAGCCCTGTTGTCGGCTCATCCAATATATACAATGTCCTCCCTGTGCTTCTTTTTGAAAGCTCTTTAGAAAGCTTTACCCTCTGTGCCTCACCACCTGAAAGGGTTGTAGCAGCCTGACCGAGCTTTATGTAATCCAGGCCTACATCAGAAACAGTCTGGAGCTTGGATTTTATGGAAGGAATATTTTCAAAAAATATTAATGCCTCGCTGAC
>MHDI01000014.1 GCA_001804915.1 Nitrospinae bacterium RIFCSPHIGHO2_02_FULL_39_82
ATTCTCGGAATAATAGGTTATCCAATTGGTCATACATTGTCTCCATTGATGCACAATACAGCCATAAAACAGCTTGGTATTGATTATATATATTTCCCTTTTGAGGTAAAAAAGGGAAATATTCGTATTGCCATAGGAGGTTTAAAAGGACTGGGAATAAAGGGGATAAATGTAACCATACCGCACAAAGAATCTGTGATACCATATTTAGATAGTTTAGATGAGGATGCCAGACTTATAGGGGCGGTTAATACTATCAAACTTGATGGAGATAAACTTAATGGGTATAATACCGATGGGAGGGGGTTTTCAGAATCACTTAAAAGAGATGCCCATGAGGAAGTAAAGGGGAGGAGTGTAGTTATACTTGGTGCAGGAGGCGCTGCGAGGGCTATTGCAATCCAGATAGCTCTGGAAGGGGCAGAGAGGATAGTCATAGCCAATAGAACTATAGAGAGAGGAGAAAAATTAGCAGGGTATATAAATGCAAAGTGCAAAATGCAAAGTGCAAAATGCAAAGTTAAAACAGTATCATTAAAGGATAATTCATTAGTTGAATATTTTAGAGAAGCGGATATAATTATCAATACTACACCTGTTGGAATGAAAGGGTATAATCAGCTATTGTTTGCTTATGATTATATATCTAACAGGCATCTGGTTTGTGACATAGTATATAGACCTCTTGAAACCAAACTTTTAAAGGAAGCAGATAAAAAGGGAGCAAGGACACTTAATGGATTGGGTATGCTTGTCTATCAGGGGAGTTTATCTTTCAAAATCTGGACAGGTTATGAAATGCCTGTTGAAGTTGTGAAAAAAACATTGATGGAGGAACTCAGTAAAGAGAAATTCAGGAAGAGAAGAACAAATACATGATTAACCACAGATTACACAGATGGACACAGAAAAAACATAAAATTTTTTAAAAATCTGTGAAAATCTGTGGCTAAATTTTATATTTTCTTTTGGGAGGTTTATTATGGCAAAGATTGATGCCTTTTTTAAATTGATGGCTGAACAGGGTGCATCTGATTTGCACCTTGTATCAGGACAGCAGCCCATATTGAGAATTCACGGCGAAATGGAGAGGGTAAAGTATAAGGTTTTGGAAAACGACGAGCTTAAGGCAATGCTCTATGAAATTGCCCCTGAGGAGAAGGTGAAAAAATTCGAGGAAACAGGGGATATAGATTTCGGCTATGAGATACCAGGACTGGCGAGATACAGGTCAAACTTTTTTCAGCAGAAGTATGGAGTAGCTGCAGTCTTCAGGCAGATACCGAGTGAGGTTCTCACCGCAGAACAACTCGGATTGCCACCGGTTCTGAAAAAATTTGCCATGCTCCATAAAGGATTGGTATTAGTTACGGGTCCTACTGGTAGTGGTAAGTCTACAACGCTGGCGGCAATGATGGACTATGCAAATAAAAACAGGAAGGACCATATAATTACCGTGGAAGACCCTATTGAGTTTGTCCATAAGAGTCAGGGTTGTATTGTAAATCACAGAGAGGTAGGCCTTCATACAAAATCTTTTGCAGCTGCATTAAGGGGTGCATTGAGAGAAGACCCCGATATAGTACTTGTGGGTGAAATGAGGGATCTGGAGACTATAGAACTGGCACTCATTGCTGCATCAACAGGTCATCTGGTTTTTGGGACACTTCATACACAAAGTGCTGCAAAGACTGTGGACAGGGTTATTGATGTGTTCCCTGCGAATCAGCAAGCACAGGTAAGGACAACGCTTTCTGAATCTCTTAAAGGGGTTGTTGCCCAGAACCTATTTAAGAGGATTGATAAAAAAGGTAGATGTGCGGCATTGGAGATATTAATAGTTACACCTGCCGTTGGAAATCTTATAAGAGAAGAAAAAACTTTTCAGATTCCATCTGCAATCCAGACAGGTAAAAAATATGGAATGCAGTCGTTTGATGATGCTATACTGGATTTACTGAATAAGAAGTGGATTGCGGCAGAGGATGCATATGATAAAGCTATAGAGAAACAGAGATTTCTCCCATTCCTTAAAAAGCCACCGGAAGACTTTTAAATTTACGAATTACGATTTACGAATTACGATTTAAATTCTATTGATGAAGAACAACTTTTAGATTTAAAATCGTAAATCTAAAATTGTAAATTCTTCATGGGAGGTGTAATATGCGAAGACCTGAGATAGATCATATATTAACCACAATGCTTGAGACCTATGGAAATGTCTCTGATTTAAATATTACAGTGGATAAGCCATTTCAGGTAGAATCGTCAGGACAGTTGGCAGCCGTTCCTGTTCAGCCTCCCATAGAAAAACTAACACCATTTCAAACTGAGATATTTGCATTAAATCTGATAAATCAGGACAGAAGATTATGCGACACACTTGTAAGGGAAGGTTCTTGCGATTCCTCTTATTATTTAGCCGGAAAGGCAAGGTTCAGGGTAAATATATTTTCGCAACGGGGTTATTACTCTATTGTTATGAGAAAACTTGAGACCCGTATTCCTACAATTGAAGATTTAAAACTCCCGCCTGCTTTTCAAAAAATGGCAGAGGAAAAAAATGGTATTATTCTGGTAACAGGTGCAACGGGCTGTGGTAAATCAACATCTCTTGCGGCATTGCTTGATAAAGTAAATAATTCAAAGTCTATTCATGTTGTAACATTGGAAGACCCTGTAGAATTTGTCCATCCCCATAAAAAAGCAACATTTAATCAGAGGGAATTGGGTAATGATTTTGATGCTTTTGCGACAGGGTTGAGGGCAGCCCTGAGACAGGCACCAAAGGTGATACTCGTTGGTGAAATGAGGGACAGAGAGACAGTTGAAATAGGGTTATCTGCTGCAGAGACAGGACATCTGGTTATGAGTACGCTCCATACTGTGGATGCAGGACAGACCATCAACAGAATCATAGGTATGTTTGATAAGGATGAAGAACAACAGATAAGGATAAGACTGGCAGATGCGGTAAGGTGGATAGCATGTCAGAGGCTTCTTCCAAAGGTTGGCGGCGGCAGGGTGGCTGCATTTGAGATAATGGGTTCAAATTTGCGGGTAAAAGATACAATACTAAATGGTGAATCAGAGGGTAAGACCTTTTATGAAATCATAGATGCTGGAGAGGCATTTGGGATGATGACATTTGACAGATGTATATTAAATCTGTATAAAGAAGGCATGATTACGGAAGAAACTGCAACGGCTTATGCATCAAGGAAAGCTATTGTTAATAGAGGAATAGACCAGATAAAGGCAGCGAGGGGAGAAAAGACTACTCCTATTGAAGGACTGTCTTTGGATGAAGAGTATGAGAAGGGGAGTGAGTTTGAAAAATTCAGGGGGAAGAAAAAATAAGGCATAACACTGCGAGAGGATATTATGGGACAGGATAATATAAAGGCTGTAACAGTTTACGCATCAATTATAATGACTTTCAAATGTTCATATTGTAGTGTGCCTTTGAAAATAAAATCTGAAACTCCCCCGAAGAATAATTTTAGTTTTATATGTCCAAAATGCAAGAATAGGATTATAGTTAAATTAAACAAAAGGGAATTTTACCGAAAAGATGTATCTATCCCAATTACCTATTCGTTTTTTAGCATAGACGACCCTTCTGACAGGAGGGCTAAAAAAGGTATGATGATAGACATCTCCAAAGAGGGATTATGTTTTATGCTTAATACATTTACCATCGGAAAGGTTGGGGATATATTGACCATGTTTTTTTCATTACCACCTCAAAATAAACTCCTTACTGTAAAAGGAAAAATTGTTAGGATAAATAAAAATGGAAGTTTTAAAATTTCAGTTCATTTTTTAGATATCAATGAGTATCAAAATCAAATAATCGGCTTTTTCTTATTGCCTTGACTTTTTTGGGAGATAATTATGAAAATAACCTGTAATTCTTGCGGTAAAAAGATAAATATACCTGATGAGAAAATACCTCAGGGCAGGTCATTTAGTGTTGTATGCCCTCATTGTAAGGGTAAAGTAAATGTGGAGCAGGAGAGGGATTCATCAACAAATCCTCCGAAAGAGGCTGATAGTAGCGGTGTATCTGCAGAACAATATCAACCCCCTGGAGATGATGTTAGTCTCGATTTTGCCGAGGAGGGACAAAAGACAGCCATGGTATGTGATGATAAAAATAGCGAAGCCATAAAATCAGCTTTAAAAGAATTGGATTATAGGGTTAGTATAGCCTCTTCATCAGAAGATGCAATAAACAGAATGAAATTTACACTTTATGATATTATAATACTGAATGAGGAATTTGATAACAGCATGTCTGAAAATAATAAGGTCTTAAAATATATACAACCGATTTCCATGCCGATAAGAAGAAAGATATTCTTTGTCATGGTAGGGAATAATTTTAGAACCTTTGATAATATGACTGCATTTGCAAAAAGTGCCAATCTTGTTATAAATACAAAAGACCTGCCGAATTTTAAAAGTATAATAAAAAAATCTGTATCTGATAATGAGGTGTTCTATAAAGTGTTTAAAGAGACGCTGAGAGGGGCAGGGAAGATGTAGGGGGTTATGATTAAGACACCAATCGTAGAAAGATTTGCAGATGGACAGGCAATAGTTACAGAGGGGATTGTAAGCACAAGGGCATATATTATTCTATCGGGACAGGTGAGGATATCAAAAAAGGTTGGTGAAAAGAATGCTGTAATTGGAACTCTCAGTGAAGGTGATGTTTTTGGTGAGATGGGCTTATTAAGTAAATCGCATCGTACAGCCAGTGTCATAGCTGTGGGCGATGTTAATGTTGGGATAATTGATAAGAAGTATTTTGATGAACTCCTAGAAAGGACACCTGCTGAACTCAAACTTATAGTCAATGCCCTTGTAGACCGCCTTAAGGTGACTACAGATAAGCTGGCGAAGGTTGCTGTCCATTTTGAAAAAGTTAAGAGAACTATGGATGCCTTTTCAGTTAAAACCGCAGAGGAAGAGGAAAAAAGATAATAAATAATAAGAGGATGAGAGGATGAGAAGATGAGAGGATGGGAAGGTATGATAAATATAAACTTTCTAACTTCTCAACTTCTTAACTTCTCATCTTCCTCTATTTAAAGTTATGCCAATATTTATATATAGAGTAAAAACAAAGGCAGGAGAACTGACAGGAGAAGTAGAATCGAAAAGTAAAGACGATGTTATTGCTACTTTCCGTAAGCAGAAGATAGAGGTTATATCGGTAAAGAAAAAATCCAGAGAGATAAGTTTTGGTGGAGGCAAGGTTACCGGAAAAGATGTAGTTGTGTTTACCCGTCAGTTTGCAACGATGGTTGAGGCAGGACTGCCGCTTGTTCAATGTCTCTCTATCCTTTCCACACAGTCAGATAATAAAAAATTTGCAAAGGCAATAGGAGATGTAAAGGCAAGTGTGGAGAAAGGAGAGACCTTTGCCGATGCCCTCAGAAGACATCCAAAGATATTTGACAATCTATACTGCAATATGGTGGAAGCTGGCGAGGTTGGAGGTATACTTGATACTATATTTAAGAGACTTGCGGCATATATGGAAAAGGCAATGGCTCTTAAAGGCAAGGTTAAATCAGCTATGGTATATCCAGCTGCTATAGTATCAATTGCCGTGATTGTCATAGTCTTCCTGATGATATTTGTTATCCCCACCTTTGCTACCATGTTTGAAGGGGCAGGTGCTGCCCTCCCTCTCCCCACTCAGATAGTTATGGCTGCCAGTTTTTACACAAAGAGATACATCGTTCATACTATAGTGTTAGGAGTTGTTGTTGGTTTTTTATTTAAGAGATTCTATGCCACAGAAAAAGGGAAATTGGTGGTGGATAACATTATGCTAAAGGTTCCTGTTTTTGGTCCCCTTATTCAAAAGGTTGCTGTTGCTAAGTTCACAAGAACAATGGGGACCCTTATTGCCAGCGGTGTTCCTATTTTACAGGGATTGGATGTTACAGCGAGGACTGCAGGTAATAAAGTAATAGAAAAAGCGGTACTTTCGGTCATTGATGATGTGCAAAAGGGGGAAAATATTGCTGAAACATTGGAAAAAAAGAAGGTATTCCCGACAATGGTAGTTCAAATGATTGGAGTGGGTGAGGCGGCAGGGGCCCTGGATTCTATGCTAAACAAGATTGCAGATTTTTATGATGAGGAAGTGGATACTGCTGTGGAAGGGCTTACCTCTCTCCTTGAACCGGCCCTCATGGCATTTCTTGGTGTAGTTGTCGGATTTATTGTTGTCGCCATGTATCTCCCGATATTTAAGCTGGCAACCCTTGCAGGCGGGGGTTGAATCAGTCTTAATTTATGGATAAAGAACTCCTCTTCAGAATTAAAACCCTCATGGTTCTCAGGGTTTTAATTATTTCTCTTTTCCTCGGCACAATTATAATATTTCAAATCAGGTTAGGGCAACTCCCGTTTGTAGTTCCAGTTACAATACTTATTGCGCTTACATATCTTCTAACTATTGCATATTCAATCCACCTCAGATTTGCAAAAAAGCTTAAACTCTCCTGCTACCTCCAATTGATAGGTGACCTGCTGGTAGAAACCGGTGTTATCTATATAAGCGGTGGAATTGAAAGTCCTTTCCCCTTTCTCTACATATTATCAATTATAGCGGCAAGTATATTATTATACAGAAGGGGGAGTTATTTTATAGCATCTATCTCAAGCATATTATATGGTTCGCTTGTAGATCTGGAATTTTATAATATTTTAAAGCCTTTGACATTTTACAGTACAGGTGTAAATATATCATCTACCGGTGAAGCTGTAATATATACTGTTTTCTTAAACATATCTGCCTTTTATCTGGTAGCCTTTTTGAGCAGTTACCTTTCAGAAAATTTAAGAAAAACCGGGAAGGAATTAGAAGAAAAGAGTGAAGATTTAATTCAACTCAAGACATTCCACGAAAGTGTATTAAAAAATATGGGGAGTGGTTTGATGACAGCCGATTTGAACAGAAGGATAATTTCTTTTAATATGGCTGCAGAAATGATAACAGGTTATAAATTCTATGAGGTCAGGGGGAAACCTTATTATGATTTCTTTAATATCTCCCATTCGGCAGACCTTTCTGATGAACTGATTAAAAACCCTGTCTATAGGGAGGTGATATTTAAAAGCAAAACCGGACAGGAACTCCATCTGGGCATAAATATCTCCCTTTTAAGAGATGAGAAACAGAAAATCAGGGGTATAATAGCCGTCTTTCAGGACCTGACAAAAGTTAAGGAGATGGAGAAGATGGTTGTAAAAAGTGAAAGATTGGCGGCTATCGGCAGAATAGCTGCAGGTGTTGCCCATGAGATAAGAAATCCCCTTGCGTCCATAAGTGGTTCAATAGAGGTGCTTAAGAAGGAACTTTCCTTAAATAATACCAATAAAAAACTCATGGATATTGTCCTTAGAGAGACTGAGAGATTAAATTCAATAATTACACAGTTTCTAACCTATGCATCACCACATAAAAAAAATCTACAGAGGTTTAATATAAAAGAACTCATAACAGAGACATTGCTGCTTTTAAAAAATAGTAAAGAATACCCTTCTAACATAAATATTATTACGGTTTTTAAAGATGGAGATATTATGATTAATGCAGACCCGAAGCAGATGAAACAGGTTATATGGAATCTATGTCTTAATTCTATCCAGGCAATGGAAAATGGCGGGACAATGACAATCTCTACTAATATAAATGGTAATAATACAGTAAATATTGTTATAAGGGATACCGGCATTGGCATACCTGAAGCAGATTTTAAAAAGATATTTGACCCCTTTTTTACTACAAAAGAAGGTGGTACTGGATTGGGACTTGCCACTGTCCTTAAAACTGTAGAGGGGCATAATGGAAATATCCATATAGAAAGTGAAAAAGAAATGGGAACAGTAATAAAAATAACCCTCCCCATATTAAGTAATGAGCGATGAGTGCTAAGCAATGAGTAAAAAACTCGTTACTCATTGCTCATAGCTTTATTACATGGATTCATCAACTCTGCTAAAATTCATGTTAAATTTAGAGAGCTATCCTATTAAGCCTAAAAAGGTGCAGATGCTCCAGACTCATATCTCCTATCTATTCACCGCAGGCGAGTATGTATATAAGGTGAAGAAACCTGTAAATTTTGGCTTTCTCAATTATTCAACCCTTGAGAAGAGAAGATTCTACTGCGAACAGGAGGTAAAATTGAATAGTCGGCTTTCGCCTGAAATCTACCTGGGGATTTCTCAGATTAATTTAGATAAAGGAGCATTTTCTTTAGATGGAAAAGGTGGAGTTAAAGAGTATGCGGTTAAAATGAAGAATCTACCCCAGGATAGGATGATGAACAGGATGATAGCAAACAAAATGGTTAATAAGACTGTAATAAGGGAGATAGCAAATAAACTTGTTGAATTCCACAGGCATGCAGAGGTGAATAATGAGATATGCAAATATGGAGATATAAAAATTATTTTTAAGAATATAAATGAAAATTTTCTACAAACTGAAAGGTATATTGGAACCAGCATATCTATAAAAGAGTATAATTTAATAAAAAAAAATTCTTTTAAGTTTATTGAGGAAAATGAGGCTGTTTTTAAAAAGAGGATTGATGAAAAGAGGATAAGAGACTGCCATGGTGATTTGAGGACAGAGCATATCTGTTTATCTGACAGGATTTATATATTTGACTGCATAGAATTCAGTGACAGGTTAAGATATGGGGATGTTGCATCTGAGGTTGCATTTCTTGCAATGGATATGGACTTTTCTTATGAAAATGAATTATCAAGATATTTTGTAGACTCTTATATTGAACTTGCAAATGATAATGATATAAACAAGGTCATTAATTTTTATAAATGTTACAGGGCTTATGTAAGAGGAAAGGTTGAAAGTTTTAAACTTAATGACCCTGATATTCAATCAAAAGATAAAGAAAGATGTCTCTACCTGGCAAAGAGGCATTTCAAATTAGCTGCATCCTATGTCTCGTGAAAAGCCTATTCTTATTGTTTTTGCAGGTCTCACAGGGACAGGTAAGAGTACACTAACAGATGCCCTTGCAAAAAAACTAAATATTCCGGTTATATCCTCTGACATTGTGAGGAAAAAACTTGCAGATATCTCTCCAGAAGTGAGGAGGTATAACGGTTTTGAAGAAGGGATATATTCAAGAGAATTTACCGATAGAACTTATTATGAAATGTTAAAGAGGGGAAGGGAGAATTTAAAAAAAGGCTCATCAGTAATACTTGATGCCTCATTCAGAAAGAGATACCACAGAAAACTGGTATTGGATATGGCATCTGAATTGGGTATTAAATTATTTATAATAGAGACTTTTTGTGATATTAAGGAGATTAAAAAGAGACTCTGTATCCGTCAGGAAGATAAAAAATCAATCTCTGATGGGAGATGGGAGATATACACCAGACAGAGGGATGATTTTGAGCCGATAAATGAGATTAAAGAAGATTCTCATATAATCCTTGACACTACTAAACCTGTTGATGTATGTATAGAAAAAATACTTGAGAGGTTAATACATGATTAAAAAGATAGGTGTTATTGCTAAAACACAGCATAGCAAGGCAGGAGAGGCATTAAGAGTCCTTATTAAATGGCTTAAAGACAGGGATATTGAGATTTATATGGATAAGGAAACATCAGGAATCATTGGCGAAAAATCTCAATATAAAAGGGTTGATATACCATCTGTGGCTGAACTTATAATTGTCCTTGGCGGTGACGGCACTCTTCTTTCTGTTGCCCGCCTTATAGAAGAAAGCAATGTTCCGATATTGGGTGTAAACTTAGGTGTCCTTGGATTCCTAACTGAGATTACAATTGGGGAACTCTACCCTGCACTGGAAAAAATTATTTCTGGAGATTTTACAGTAGAAGACAGGATAATGCTTGACGCCTGTATATACAGAGAGGGCAAGATAGCCGCACACTACTGCGCCTTTAATGATGTGGTAATAAACAGAGGGGCACTGGCAAGGATTGTAGATTTAGAGATAAAGATAAACG
>MHDI01000015.1 GCA_001804915.1 Nitrospinae bacterium RIFCSPHIGHO2_02_FULL_39_82
AATCAAAGGGATTTTTATACCTTTCTTTATTTCTCCCAATTTTTTGGCGGCATCCATATCGGGAACCGCCACCCTGATTATTTCACATCCTGCATCTTCCAGTTTTTTTATCTGGTTTAATGTAGCCTTGACATCCCTTGTATCGGTATTTGTCATTGACTGCACAGATATTGGTGCATCCCCGCCAATCTTAACATTTCCGAGAGTTATTACCCTGCTTTTTCTCCTCATTTATTCAATATAAAATAGTTTCAATCATTCTGTCAAAACTTTAAATTCAGATAGTTTGAACTATAATTTTTCATATGATTCTATCCTGTTTCTCCTGCGGGCGAGCTCGCTGGCATAGTGTAAACCCAAAACAGAAGAATTCTCTCTTGCCCAATCCGTCAGCCTTGTACTGCCAACAGCAGGAGAATCCGCATAAAGCAGATTTGCCTCCAACCCTTCAATCTCGTCACGGGTTATAACAATGTCCCCGAGCACCTTTCCGATAATCCATCCAAAAAAATAACCAACAGCGTCAGGAATAAAAATAATGTGTCTTTCTTTACCTATAACCCTGCCTATTTCCCTGACCAGATGAAGATATGTAAATGTTTCCGGTCCAACGGCATCAATAATCCTATTTTCCCTCTCTTTTCCCTCTTTCACAGATAATCTTGCAAGGTCATCAATATATATCGGCCGCAATTTATAATTCCCATCTCCAAATACACCAAAAACAGGAAATCTCCTCAGCATCCAGGCAATATTGTTTATCAGAATATCTTCTCTCCCAAAGAGAAGGGCAGGTCTGAGGATGGCGTATGAAATACCTGATTCAATCAATGCCCTTTCCAGCCTTGCCTTTCTTTTGAAATATTCAAGGTGTGAGTCTTCGGATGGATTTGTGATGCTTATGTGAACTATCCGTTTAACCCCTGCCCTCTTTGCAGCGTTGAATAATTTAATGGTGTTTGTTACTGCAATTGATTGTCTGAACTCTGCATAATTAAACCTGACCCAGTAAGTATTATATAAAACCGATGCCCCTTTCAACGACTCAACAAGCCTTTCAGGATTATTAAAATTAAATGGATAAGCTTTAATCCTGCCCCCAAAAGGGTTTATACGATTAACGGAATCAGTTAAAGTTCGGACCCGATACCCTTCATCCAGCAATTGTTTTGCAATATATTTCCCTGAATATCCGAAGGCACCTGTTACAATATGAATTTCATCAGATGTCATATTTTTTTACCCGGTTTATATTTTATAACCGTCATTATTGTCATATCACCACTTATTGTCAAGTTTTTACGGCATTGTTTTAGAGACATACTTTAAAAAATTGTGATATAATTTCCATGAATCTATTGGACTATAGTAGTTTCTGGTGAAAAATGACTTTTTTGAACGACTTTTTAATTTTTCACCGCATGCTATAGTAGGAGAATATCCGTTGAATATAAAGGAATACCTTAACGACATGAAAACGCTGGTGGATGGCACCCTTGAAAGGTATATACCATCCATAAATAGCTACCCACCTGACATTTTCAACTCAATCAGGTATAGTTTATTTGCAGGGGGTAAACGACTTAGACCTATACTGGTCATGGCATCAGCAAAAACTATAGGCAGTAAAAGGGAGGAGGTCTTGCCTTTTGCCTGTGCTATTGAGATGATACATACATATACGCTTATACATGATGACCTGCCGGCCCTTGATAATGACGACTTTCGCAGGGGTAAACCCACAAATCACAAAGAGTTTGGCGAGGCCATTGCCATACTCACAGGGGATGCCCTTCTGACTATGGCATTTGAAATCATGAGTGATACAAGGTCAATGCCTCACATAAATCCACTTCTTATCCTGAGGGCTATTAATGAAGTTGCAAGGGGAGTAGGTCCCTCCGGCACCATTGGAGGACAGGTTGTGGATATTGAATCTACAGGAAAGGAAGTGGACATCCCCACTCTTGAATATATACATACCCACAAGACCGGAGAAATGATATTAGCTGCCGTAAGGGGAGGGGCAATATTAAGCAATTGTCAGGAGGATGAATTAAACGCACTAACCCGCTATGGTGAAAATATTGGTCTTGCTTTCCAGATAATAGACGATATACTGGATGTAGAGGGGGAAAGTGAAATGATGGGAAAGACCTCCGGCAGTGATGAAAGGATGAAGAAAGTTACATATCCATCCATATTTGGTATTGCTGAATCAAAAAAGATTGCCAGCAGATTGATTGATAATAGCATAAAATCGCTTGAGATGTTTGGTGAAAGAGCAGAAGTGCTAAAGGATATTTCAGAATATATAATCGCGAGGAGATTTTAAAAACACAGATTACACAGATTTTTTAAAGATTACACCGATTAAGGATACAATCTGTGTAATCAGTCTTTGTAATCTGTGTAATCATTTTATATGAAACTTTTAGATACCATAAACAGCCCTGAGGATTTAAAAAAAATTGACAGGGAAGACCTTCCGAATCTTGCAAAGGAGATAAGAAAATTAATAATAGATACCGTATCCAAAACGGGAGGGCATCTTGCATCCAATCTCGGTGTTGTTGAGCTAACAATAGCACTCCATTATATATTTAATACCCCGGATGATGTAATTATATGGGATGTCGGACATCAGTGTTACACACACAAACTCCTTACCGGGAGGAGAGAGAATTTTGCAACCCTGCGTCAATACGGAGGCATAAGCGGCTTTCCAAGAAGAGAAGAGAGTAGTTATGATTCCTTTGATACAGGACACAGCGGAACTTCTATATCTCTCGCACTTGCCTTTGCGAGGGCAAGGGATGTAAAGAGGAATAATAATTCAGTTATAGCCGTCATAGGAGATGGCTCTATGACCGCAGGACTTGCATTAGAAGGACTGAATAATGCAGGCACATTGAATAGCAATCTCATAGTAATTCTAAATGATAATAAGATGTCAATCTCCCAGAATGTCGGTGCCATATCAGCACACCTGAACAAAATCATAACCGGTCAATTATATAACAAGGTAAAGGAAGAGGCAGAATGGCTCATAAGAAATATCCCGGCTATAGGAGGGCAGATGGCAAAGCTTGCACACAGGGTAGAGGAAGCCGTAAAAAGCATTTTTGTGCCCGGCAGATTTTTTGAGGACCTCGGTTTCAAATATGTCGGCCCTATAGATGCCCATAACATAAATTATCTCTTAACTACCTTTGAGGGTATCAGGAAGCTAAAGGGTCCGATTTTAGTCCATGTTATAACAACAAAAGGTAAAGGTTACAGACCTGCAGAGGATGGGGCAAACTCATTTCACGGCACACCGCCATTTGATATTGCCACAGGTAATTTCAAAAAAGGGAAAGTTCTGCCTACCTATACAGAGATTTTCAGCAAAACTCTCATTTCTATGGCAGAGACAGATAAAAAGATTGTAGCCATTACAGCAGCAATGGCTGATGGAACAGGGCTTGACAAATTTGCGGAGAAATTCAAAGAAAGATTTTATGATGTTGGTATTGCAGAACAACATGCAGTTACCTTTGCAGCCGGTATGGCATCAAATGGCTTTAAACCGGTGGTAGCCATCTACTCTACATTCCTGCAGAGGGCATATGACCAGATACTTCACGATGTATGTCTAACAAACCTTCCCGTCACATTTGCCATTGACAGGGCAGGTATAGTGGGTGAGGATGGGGCAACACATCAGGGGGCATTTGACCTTTCCTATCTCCGTTCGCTGCCAAATATGGTATTGATGGCACCGAAAGATGAGAATGAACTCCAGCATATGATTAAAACTGCCATTGAATACAATGGACCATCAACCATAAGGTATCCGAGGGGGAGTGGCGAAGGGGCTAAAATGGAAGAGGAATTAAAAACAATAGAAATAGGAAAGGCTGAACTAATAAGAAATGGTTACGATATAGCAATATTAGCCATTGGCAATATGGTATATCCATCTCTTGAGGCATCAGCTATTTTATCAAATAAAGGAATTGATGCGGCGGTAGCAAACATGAGATTTGTTAAGCCCATTGATAGGGATGTAATAAAAAATTTCTGTAAAAAAACAGGTTTTATTATTACAATAGAAGAAAATGTCCTTCAGGGAGGTTTCGGAAGTGCAGTATTGGAAGTCCTTGAAGAGGAAGGTCTCAATAATATAAAGGTAAAAAGGATAGGTTTGCCTGATAAATTCATTGAGCATGGCTCACAATCAATTATAAGAGAGAAATATCAGCTAACCCCGTCAGCAATTGCCTCCACAATATCAGAATTCCTGAAAAGCAATAAGATTACACTGATTAAAAAAGACAGATTACACCGATTGAAAACCAATCTGTATAATTTTTCTTTATAATCTGTGTAATCTGTGTTTATGCAAAAAAAACGGTTGGATAGTCTCCTTGTGGAAAGGGGCATCATTCAGAGCCGTGAAAGGGCAAAGGGTCTTATACTATCAGGAGATGTAAGTGTCAATGGTAATCCTGTCAATAAGGCTGGCATACTTGTGGATGAAGATGCAGAGATAAAACTTACAGGCAAAGATATACCCTATGTAAGCCGCGGCGGACTAAAACTTGAGAAGGCAATAAAAGAATTTAATATCAATGTAAAAGATAAAGTTGCAATAGATGTCGGTGCATCAACAGGTGGTTTTACAGACTGCCTCCTTCAATACGGCGTCAAAAAAGTATATGCAGTAGATGTAGGATACGGTCAATTGGCATGGAAGCTCCGAAAAGACCCAAGGGTTGTTGTTATAGAAAGAAAGAATATCCGATATATAAAACCCTCTGACATTGGTGAGCAGGTTGATATAGCCACAATAGATGTCTCCTTCATATCTTTAAAATTGGTCCTTCCTGCAGTAAAAAATCTACTCAAAGATAATGGTGAAATAATTGCCCTTATAAAACCCCAGTTTGAGATAGGAAAAGGTGAAGTGGGAAGGGGGGGAGTAGTGAGGGAAAAAGAAAAACATGAGAAGGTTATCTCTGAAATAAAATCCTTTGCGATTGATTTGGGTCTTAAAGTATTAAATGTAACAGAGTCCCCAATAGCTGGTCAAAAAGGTAATGTGGAGTTTTTAATATATTTGCAGAAATAATTAAACCAAATTATGTATTAGCCACAGATAAATACAGATATAAAATGGTTTGTTCAGGGAACGAACCCTACATTATTTTGATATGCTATTTAAAATAGTTGAATACGGAGGGATCGCATTGGTATAAATGCACTTTTACCTGAAAGTCCTGTAACACCTTTAAGAGCATTGGCAGGATTTATAGTCCTTGCAATTCTATATATAGCTGCCTTATTGATAACACCAGAAAAGGAGGATGAATAATGGATACTCTTACTATGACACTCATATTTTTTGCATTGATAGGAATTGGCTCTGCCATTTTTTTTCATTTTGCAGAAAAAAAAGAGAAAAAACATTCTAAACACCCCT
Organism: Nitrospinae bacterium RIFCSPHIGHO2_02_FULL_39_82; assembly: GCA_001804915.1. Taxonomy (GTDB): domain Bacteria; phylum Nitrospinota; class Nitrospinia; order UBA9942; family UBA9942; genus PLOWO2-12-39-15. The sequence continues at coordinate 5,468 of MHDI01000015.1, forward strand.
GATATTATTTTAAAAACGCTGAATCTAAATTTTTTAATTCTGCACTCCGCATTCCTCATTCCGTACTTCTCAGCCTCCCCTCCAACTCCTTCACCTTCCTCTTCAGCTCCTCCATCCTAAGTTCCCTCTGGATTGTTGCCTTTTTGAACCGCTCAAGCTCCTCTACCTGCCTCCTTAATTTTTCTTCATTCTCTTTCAGCCTGGTTATATCTTCCCCAATCATCAAAAAACCTACAAGTTTCCCTTTAGTGTCTTTAGAAAGGATAAACATGACTTTTGCAGGGAATTTCTCTCCGTTCTTTCTTTCCATCTCTAATTCAAAGGAGACCCTCCCCTTTTGAAAAAGGGTATTTATTTCTTCCTGCAGTTTTCCTGATTTATTAAAGTCTCTTGGAAAAAGGGTGTAAAGCTCCTTTATGCCATTCATATCTTCATAGGTATAGCCTAATGTGTTCAGGCATCCCATATTATAGGCAACAATATTCCCGTCATAATCACAAGCTACGATTATAAAATCAAAAAATCCGTCTATGATTGTCAAAACAAAGTCAGCATTCTCTTTGAAATAGGATTTTATTTTTAAGTCAATCAATCCTCTGCTGTCATTTAATAAAGTATCTGTTTCCATTTATTTGACTCCCCCTTTTTATTGTGATATATTTTTCTCAAATAGAGGTGATAATTTATGGCAAAACCCAATATTAAAAAGGCAAAGGAACATCTTACAAAATTGCGAAAACTTATATCTAAAAGAAAGCATTCTTTTTCTGACATGACAGAAGATGAAGTAATAGAGACCCTCCGGAAGACCAGAGAAGATATCTGGGACAAAAAACTTGTTACTCATTCTTGACTCAAACGAATATATCTTCGGTTTCGGTGCTTTTAAAAAACCTGCCTGTGAGACGCTTCTTGATACAATTTTTGATACATTTCCAACAAATTCCATACGCATTCCAAGATTAATTGCAGAGGAAGTCGGCAGACATCTGACACCAGAAGAATTCAGAGAATTTATCGGATTTATAACTAACCTTACAACTATAGATGAAGACTTTGTCGTGCCCTTTGAATTGGTGAGAAAAAAGGATGGGGAGTTAAACCTGTCTGCGTGCAACTCACAGGCAGATAAGACAACCACTCTTTCAGAAGATTTGACTGATTACCAGAAATCGTGCAGAAAACGATGGGCAGCACTGATTCGTAAGATTTATGAGGTAGACCCTCTGTTATGTCCAAAATGTGGGGCAACTATGAAGATTGTATCTGCTATTGAAGATGATATAGCTATTCATAAGATTCTCTCTCATCTCGGATTACTCCATTCTCCAAGTCGCTCTCCACCTCCCCTTATTACAACTCCATGGAAAAGGGAGCCCGATTACCATTCAGACTACATCCCAGATATAGAGGTTTATTGCAGAGATATTTAGAAAAAATATCATAATCTCTAACAGGAGAGTTCTATCTGAAATCTACTGTTTTTTTATTTTATTGTCACACTCCAAACATAAGTATAGATGTGGGATATCCTCTTACTTCCCAAATGACCTAAAATTCCCCAAATTCCCCAAATTTTTCGCCAAATTTTTCGCTTGACACCAATTTTTCTTATCTGTATAGGTATCATTTTCTACCGGAACAGACTTTAATATCTCTTTTGCATTATTTAAATATCTTAATGACTCCTTCATGCACATATCTTATAATCTTCTTATCGGTCTTTGTCAAGATGGAATAATTTGTTGAAATAATTTGTTTGGTCTTTTTTATTTGATAATGTTAATTTTTCTAATATATAATTTTTATATGCAAAGAGTATTTACAATGAGGTAATCCAATTTGGAGGAAACGAAAATGATTAGAGAGGCAATTTCAAAGGTTATTGAGAGAAAGGACCTGACAGAAGCTGAGATGGTCATTACCTTTGAGGAGATTATGTCAGGTGGTGCAAGCCCCGCTCAGATAGGTTCTTTCATAACTGCCCTGAGGATGAAGGGTGAAACAGTGGAGGAGATCACAGGTGCAGCAAGAGTTATGAGGGAAAAGGTTTTACATATCAAGACAAGGTCAAAAATAGTAGTTGATACGTGCGGAACCGGAGGTGATGAATCGGGAACATTCAATATCTCAACAACCACAGCATTCGTAGCGGCAGGGACAGGACTTACAGTTGCAAAACATGGAAACAGGTCTGTCTCAAGCAAATCAGGCAGTGCAGATGTATTGAGGACGCTTGGCGTCAATATAGAAGTTGAGGTATCATATGTGGAAAGATGTCTTGATGAAATCGGTATAGGTTTCCTTTTTGCCCCGATGCTCCACAGTGCCATGAAATACGCAATAGGTCCCAGAAGAGAGATAGGTATAAGGACAATATTTAATATATTAGGACCCCTCACAAACCCTGCCGGCGCACATTCACAGGTGCTTGGTGTTTATGATTCAAAGCTGACAGAGCCTCTCGCAAAGGTTCTGTGTAATCTTGGAAGCATACATGTATTTGTCGTCCATGGAGAAGATGGACTGGATGAGATAACCCTCGCAGAAAAGACACATATATCAGAGCTTAAAAACGGGAAGGTAAAAAATTATAATATTACCCCTGAGGATTTTGGATTTAAGAGATGCAGAAGAGAGGATATCCTCGGAGGAGATTCAGAGATAAATGCCCGCATTACACTGGATATATTAAATGGGAAAAAGGGGCCGCAGAGAGACATTGTCCTGTTAAATGCCGCCGCTGCAATTGTTGCCGGGGGGAGGGCAAAAGATTTAAAGGAAGGTTTGAATGCGGCATCTGAATCAATAGATTCTGGTATGGCAATGAAAAAACTTGAGGGATTAAGAAGGCTGACGAATGAATACAGAGAGTCTAACTGACAACTATCAACCAACAACCAATAACTGTTATAAGTTTGAATCATGCTCCAAAAGATAATAAAAGCAAAAAGAGAAGAAGTGGAGTATCTGAAAACAAAAACCCCCCTTTCGGAACTTAAGGTAAAGATAAGGGATATGGAGGGAACGAGGGATTTTCTAAAACCGCTGAAACCAGCAAATAATAACCAGCAGCCGTCAATCAGAATTATTGCAGAGATAAAAATGGCATCACCATCAAAAGGCATTATAAAGGAAGATTTTAATCCTTTAAAGATTGCTGAGATATATCAGGAAAACGGGGCATCTGCAATATCTGTCCTTACAGATAAACCCTTTTTTCATGGCGATATTAAATATTTGCAGACCGTAAAAAGTGTTATCAGCCTTCCTGTCTTAAGAAAGGATTTTATCATTGACGGGTATCAGGTCTTTGAGACAAGGGCATATAATGCTGATGCATTCCTTCTGATTGCAGCCATACTGGAGAAAAATCAGATGGAGGATTATATACATCTCGGCATGGAAATGGGAATGCATCCGCTTATAGAAGTCCATACGGAAAGGGAAATAGAAAATGTCCTATCAATAAATGCAGATTTAATAGGAATAAACAACAGGGACCTTAATACTTTTAAGGTAGATATAAAAACAACTGAAAGGCTGATTAAGTATATACCGGAAGGTGCCACTGTAGTGAGTGAAAGTGGTATAGAAAAGAGGGACGATATACTATATCTTCAGGAAACAGGTGTAGATGCATTCCTCATAGGAGAGGCATTAATCAGAGAACAGGATATAGGAAAAAAACTAAGAGAGTTTCTGAATAGCAGGTCAAAAGAATAATCTCAATAATAGCTCAACTTCTCCTATCGTGCCGGTCAAACCACCTACTTTATTATCCTCTTTTTAATAAGACTTACACCCAAAAAACTGAATATTATAGTACAGGCTATAAGAACCAATGTGCTGGAAAGAATATGGGAATAATTTACATTGGAAAGGAAATAGCGGGATATATTAACTGCATGGGTCAGGGGCATAAGGTTTGACACAATTTTTACCCATGCCGGAAAATTGGAAAGCGGGAAGAAGATGCCTGAAAAAAAGAACATAGGTGTGAGAATCAGAGTAAAAAAATAATTGAAAAAATCGTAACTCGGGGAAAGTGCAGTAGCTATCATAGCAAGAGATGCAAAAAGAAATCCTATAAGAAAGACAAGTATTAATAGAGGTATAACCATCAGTATAGAAGATTTCATCAAACCGGCTAAATAGATTATAAACAACATTATACTGCCACTTATAAGACTCTTTGTGGCACCCCAGAGGATTTCTCCCATAACAAGGTCTCCCACACTTAACGGTGTGGCAAGGATGCCGTCATAGGTCTTCTGTTCTGTCATTCTTGTAAAAGAACCAAAGGTGCATTCAAAAGATGCAGAATACATGGCAGGGACCATTATAATACCCGGGGCAATAAATTCTATATACGATACCCCTTCAATTGCCTGTAGATAGCCCCCGATTCCTATGCCCATTCCAAAGAGATACATCAGCGGTTCTCCGAGATTACCCAATAAATTTGCCTTATAAAATCTCAGGTAAGAATAGCTATTCCTCTGCCAGACCCTGTATGCCCGCCATGATATGTCTGGTAATATAAATTTGAAATTTGAAATTTGAAATTTGAAATTATTCACGGAGTCCTCTCCCTGTAAGTTTTAAAAAGAGGTCTTCCAGTGTAGCAGGTCTGTGAAGAAGGTGAGTGTGCTTTATATCTACAATGGAATGCAGTAGCTCCCTGCCATTATTGGAAAAAATATAAATGGTATCCCCTACCCTTTCGTATGTAAATTTAAATTTTTTAAATTGTTCAAGGTTCGCCATGAGAAGTTCTGCATCCTGATTTTCATCATCCAATCTCATCTCTATAACCTCTGTCCCTATTTCATCAGCTACCAGCTTCTTTGGTTCTCCTTCCAATAATATCTTACCCCTGTCCATTATAGCTACACGGTCGCAGAGCTGTGATGCCTCTTCCATATAATGTGTCGTGAGAATCATGGTCATCCCTGCTTTTTTCAGCAACCTCAATCTCTGCCATATTAAGTGTCTTGCCTGCGGGTCCAAGCCTGTGGTTGGCTCATCAAGTATTAATACTTTCGGATTATTCATAAGTGAGCGGGCAATGAGCAGTCTTTTTTTCATACCGCCTGAGATATCTTTTATGCGACTGTTCATTCTGTCCTTCAGATGAATAAAATCGAGCAATTCAACAGCCCTCTTCTCTGCCTCCTTTCTGGGGGCATTAAAATAGCGGGCATATACAGTAAGATTTTTAAATACACTTAAATCGGGGTCAAGATTTTCTTCCTGCGGCACCACACCTATAATTTCTTTTATCTTCCTCTGGTCTTTATTTACATTCATCCCACCCACAACAAGCTCACCTGATGTAAGTGGAGAAAAACAGTGAACCATTTTTATGGTGGTTGTCTTACCAGCACCATTCGGACCAAGAAATCCATAGCACTCGCCTCTGAAGATGGAAAAACTTATCCCATCAACGGCAGTAATATTTCCGTATATCTTGGTGAGATTTTTGGCAGTGATGATTTCAGATGAAGACATTTGTTATGGGTGAATCAATATTTGCCACAGACTTTCACAGAAAAATAGTAACTACAGATTAATATAAAATAAATTATTTTTTTCTTTAGTCTGTGTAAGTCTGCGGCTAAATCTTTGGCACCTTTTTCCAGTCAGAAAGGAATCTCTCTATGCCTATATCTGTAAGCGGGTGCTTTACTAATTGTTTTATCACACCGAATGGAATAGTTGCTACATCAGCACCCATCAGTGCCGCATCCACCACATGGAGAGGGTTTCTTATGCTTGCCACAATGACCTCTGTGGAAAAGTCATAGTTGTCATATATATTAACTATCTGCTCTACTATCTCCATGCCGATATGGCTTATATCATCCAGTCTCCCTACAAATGGGCTTATATAAGTAGCCCCTGCCTTCGCAGCCAATATTGCCTGAGTTGGTGAGAATACCAGAGTAACATTTGTATGTATCCCCTCCTGACTGACTTTTTTTACTGCCTTTAATCCCTCTTCAGTCATGGGGATTTTTACGACAATATTTTTATTTATCTTTGATAATTCCCTTGCATCTTTAATAAGCCCTTCGGCATCCATACTTATAGCCTCTACACTTATAGGCCCATCCACTACAGCGCATATTTCATCAACCACAGTCTTAAAATCTTTACCTGTCTTTGCAATCAGAGACGGATTGGTAGTTACCCCATCAATAATACCTATTTCCAGTGCAGCCTTTATCTCATTAATATCTGCAGTATCTATAAAGAATTTCATTATTGCCTCCAGAAGGGTTTAAATTGCAAAAAAACGACCCTGAATGAATCAGGGACTTTTCTGCTTCATGTTTTGTCTGCCAAATTAAGATTACCTCAAAAATAATCAGATTTCAAGGTCTGATAAAATCATAACCTTTCTTTATGCTCGTGTATCTCTGGATGAGGATGATAATGAGAATGGAAATGTAGCTCCTCGTCCCTTCTGTGGTCGTGTGTGTGAGAATGGGTAAATTTTATAGAATGAGGGACTTCAAGACCATGTTTTAGCATAAGGCTCTCATCTCCAAGTATTTCCCTTATATCACCATCCACAATAACAGCTCCCCTGTCTATCACAACTGTTCTCTTACAAAGTTCAAGTGTCATCTCCAAATCATGGGTAGCTATGATAAGGGTTATATCAAAACCTTTTAATAAGTTTATCAGTTCTCTTCTGCTCCGCGGGTCAAGTGAACTTGAGGGCTCATCAAGGACAAGTATCTCAGGAGACATAGATAATACAGATGCAATGCACACCCTCCTCTTTTCACCAAAGCTGAGATGGTGGGGAGGTCTCCATTCAGAACCTGCCATACCCACTTTTCCAAGAGCCTCCGAAACCCTGTCCTTTACCTCTTTTTCCGAAAACCCCATATTTATCGGACCAAAGGCAACATCTTCAAAAACAGTTGGTGAGAAAAGTTGATGGTCGGGGTCCTGAAATACAACCCCCACCTTCTGCCTTATCTTCGGGAGATTCACTTTTTCCACAGTCATTCCCATAATTTTTATATGACCTTCACCGTTTAATATACCGTTAAGATGCAGAATAAATGTGGATTTCCCGGCTCCGTTCGGACCTACCACGGCAACCCTCTCACCACGAGAAACTGTTAAGCTCAGGCTATCAAGGGCTTTATTACCTGCAGAATATTGATAGGTAAGATTTTTAACCTCTATGACAGTATCCATACTGCAATAATAAGATATGTTATTGATATAACCACAAATATAACATCCCCAATGCCAATCTGTTGTAATTTTTGAACCCTTATGTTTCCATTATAGCCCCTCGCAGCCATAGCAGAATATACCCAATTCCCACGCTCATAACTGTGTAGGAAAAGGCTGCCCATACTATAGCCTATCGTCTTCCACTGCCATCGTTTGCTGCCGCCAAAATTTCTGGATTCTCTGGCTATCTTTATATGGCTGTATTCATCGGTAATTATAAATACATAACGATATACAAAGGAGAGCATAGATACAATAAGTGAAGGGGTCTTAAGACCCTCAAGCCCTCTGAGTAGATTGGAAAAATTCGTTGTAGAAACCAGAATGATTACTGATAACACTGAAACCAACCCCTTTAAAAAAACTGATATGGCAGGATGATTACCTTTTGAAAACCAGAGTGTAAGGGATGCAAAAAATAGAAAAGGAAAAGCAGGAAGGCTCCTCCTGAATAAGACCTTTGGAGAAAGTTTTGACATTGCTGATAAAATGACTATAAAAATAAAAAAGGGGATTATTCGCAGAGGGTTATCCCCTACAAAAACAGTCATGACAATAATAAAGATTATTGTTATCAGAAGCTTCACCCTCGCATCAAGTTTCTGATATATTGCATCTATATTGCTATATCTGTCTATATAAGACGGGTCAATCATTTTAAACTTCTTACCTCTTACTTCTCATGCCCTTTAATACCTTTATTACTGTATAAGACAGGGCAAAGGCTATAAGAACACCCATAACACCTGCTATTACTGTTGACACCTTGCCATAAATATCTGATATTTGATAATCACGAAATAGTGAATAAAGGGTTAATTTCTTTCTTCCAATAAATCCAAAAGTTTCTGCAACCCTTTCCAGACCATCGGGAAGTTTTGAGGCAAAAGGAGATAAGATTGCAGCTATTGCTATAGAAACTGCCAACCATATCCATGACGATTTTTTCCTGATTCTGTTTTCATCTGTAATATCCACCAGAATAGTCTCCTTTTTCACTTTGCTTACAAGTTCAAGGGCTGAAATCGTTATTATCCCTTCTCCTATACCTATTATAGAATGAACTCCAATCATGGCAGGGAGAGATACTTTCATTGGAATAATTCCAGAGAGGGATAATTCTATAGCAGTAACAGCTGATGCAGCCGCTACTGAAAACCATGAAGCAGCAAATACAGAAAATCTAACATTCCCTGTCAGCCAGTTTATTCCTTTAAATATTAAATATCCAAAGAGAGTTCCTACAATTCCCATATTAAAAATATTTGCACCGAGGGTGGTAATCCCTCCATCCTGGAAAAGGAGGGCTTGGAGTATAAGGATTGTGCTCATAATAATAAGCCCTCCATAAGGCCCTACAATTGCCGCAATAAGGACACCTCCCATCAGATGCCCTGATGTCCCTCCACCTACAGGGAAATTAATCATCTGGACAGCAAATACAAATGCAGCCATAACACCCATTAATGGAATTGCCTCCTCATCCATACCGTCACTTATCTTTCTGGAAACAGACACGAGAGACATTCCTGAAATTGCGGTCAGAGGAATCCACACCTCTGGTTCAAGAAATCCATCCGGTATATGCATAAGCCTTATCAGAACAGATTAACCCAACCCGAATTATCCGTGTTCTAAATGAATTTATATTTCAGCGTCAACCCTTTTGAAAGAAAAAACAATAACAGAGTTACTGCAACACAGAGATAGGCAAACACATCTCCATATTGAGTATAAAATGTCTTTACGGTTGAACCTGTTTTAATTTCCCCTGAGATATGAGTCCTGACAAATATATCAGTCTCCTTTTTTATATTCCCTGTTGGTTCTATTATACCGCTTATTCCCGTATTTGCAGCCCTGACGACAGGGACGCGGTTTTCCACAGCCCTGAAGGCAACCATTGCTATATGCTGAGGGGAGGCGGCAGTTTTTCCATACCATCCATCATTCGTAATATTCACCAAAAACTCTGCACCATTCTTTACAAACCTTCTTACTAAATCAGGAAAGATTACCTCAAAACATATAAGGACTCCAAAAGAGTTTTGAGTTTTCGGGACACCCGCAAAAGTGGGTCGTGAGTTTTGAGTTTTAAATATGGTATACTCCTCACCGCTTTGAAAATCGCCAATCCCCACGACCATTTTGTCAATAAAGAATAGTATCTTTCTTAACGGGACATATTCACCAAAGGGGACAAGGTGAATCTTATCGTATTTACCAGCCACATCTCCATGTGGAGACAGGAGATATGCCCTATTATAAGGGACATTTTTTCCATCGGTTATTTCATAGCCCGGGGTGCCAAAGAGGATAAAACTTCCCCCCCTTTGAGCAAGTTCAATCATTTTTGACCTGAAATTTCTATCAGCCTGAAAATAGAATGGTGTGGCAGACTCCGGCCATACAATCAAATCAGGTTTATCAAGAGATGCCTGCATGGTAAGATTCACATGGGCGTCAAATACCTCATTCTGATATCTTTCATCCCACTTCATATCCTGCTCAATATTCCCCTGAATAAGAGCAACCTTGAGTTTTGAGTTTTGAGTTTTGAGTTCAGAGTTAAAAAGATTAATTCTCCAGAAACCATAAATTGAAAAGGAGATGAGCAGAATGGCAGTTGCAAGCATATATCTTGTTGCAAACTGCCTCACCCCCCCGCTCCCCCCCTTATTAAGGGGAGGGTGAAGGGGGGTTATACTTTCAATAAAAAGGGCTATAGCTGCATTAACCATCACTATGATGAATGATACACCATAAACACCGGTAACATCTGCTATTTGAATAACTGGTAAAGTCTTAAACTGAGAATAGCCAAGACTCGCCCACGGAAAACCTGTTAAAAAATGAGCCCTGATAAGCTCTAAAGCCACCCATAAAAATGGAGCTAAGATATACCTTTGCTGATTGCTAAAATAGGAAAGCAAAAAGGTAAATAGAGATACATAAATAGCAAGATACCCTGACAGCAAAATAAGGACAGTAAGGCTTACTATGAAAGGCATACCCCCATATTTTGTCATGGCAATTACTACCCAGTAAATAACACCGATATAGAATACAAAGCCTGCTATGAATCCTAACTTTAATGAAGCAAGGGGAGATGTCTTTCTTGTTGCAATAAAAAGCGGGACAAGAGATACCCATGCAAGCATCTCCAAATTAAATCCTGGAAAAATTAATATAAGGAGAATCCCTGAAAGGAGGGACAAAGATAAATTTTGGATTTGGGATTTTGGATTTTGGATTTTCACTTCTCTTTCAGCCACTTTTTAATTATAGATGCGACATGCTGCGGGTCTGCCTCTGCCATCTCTTTAATCCTCTCTCTATAATTAATACCTTTCTTTTTGATAGATGACTTCTTTACGCCCGGTTCAGAAAGTTTATCAAATGCCACCTTACTTTTCTCTTTTAGTTCCTTTGCTGATATGCCTGTGAGGAGTTTATAAATTATTAACATCAGGAGGATTGCCAGAATCAGAATTATTACAATGGATAAAAGGGCTGTATAAAAATTATTGTCATTCATCTTTAAGTAGATTAATTATGCAAATACCAGACGACCTTTAGGTTCAAGTATTGGACGTGTCAAGTATTGGACGACTATGCTCCTTCGCTGTATCAATCCACTCTTGGATAACCACCTCAACATATTGTATGCCTTAATTTTTGCCA
>MHDI01000016.1 GCA_001804915.1 Nitrospinae bacterium RIFCSPHIGHO2_02_FULL_39_82
CCTATACAAAATTCCTGAAATATCCTGTTCAGCATATCTTCGGTATATGTCTCACCTGTAATCTCCCCAAGGCTTTCAAGGGCAAATCTTATATCGGCAGCTATAAATTCAGCAGAGAGATTTTTATCTATTGAAATAATAGCGTTTCTGAGAGAGCTATCAGCCTTTGAAAGTAATTCCTTATGCCTCTCTCTTGTAATGAATGTAGTATCAGGGATACTTGATGGTCCATTGTAAAAAATATCGGTTATTTTATTTTTTAAATCTCTTATACCAATATTTTTAAGGGCAGATATTTTAATAACCTCCCTTGTTAAAAGGGTATCAGAAAATTCCCTCTCTATTTCCTTAAAATCAATTTTATCTCTTATATCAATTTTGTTTATAGCAATAATAATCGGCTTATTTTTTTCTCTTATCTCTTTTATTAATCTAAAGTCTTCCTCTTTTAAATCCTCTGAACCATCTATCAGAAAAATAATCAGCCCTCCCCTTTCAATGGCTGTCCTCGTTTTTTTTATTCCCTCCAACTCAATTAATCCTTCAGCCTCCCTTATGCCGGCTGTATCTACAATATTTATTGTAAGTCCTTTTATGTTTACCCCTTCTTCAATTGTATCCCTTGTGGTGCCGGGTATAGAGGTTACAATAGCCCTCTCCTCATTTAAAATGGCATTCATGAGGCTTGATTTGCCAACATTAGGTCTGCCTGCTATTACAACAGATGCCCCTTCTCTGTAAATTTTTCCATATTTATATGTGTCTATCAATTGCTCTATATCTTCAATTACAGACTTCAACTTATTTTGTAATTCTATTAATTCCTTAAATTCAATATCCTCATCAGGGAAGTCTATTGATACTTCTATCTCTGCCAGTATATTTATTAATACAGCTCTCATAGAGGTTATTTTTTTTGCGAGTCCTCCCTCCAATTGTATCATTGCAGATTCAAGGGCAATGTCAGAGCTTGATTTGATAATGTCAATTACTGCCTCTGCCTGAAGAAGGTTTATCCTCCCATTTAAAAATGCCTTTTTAGTAAATTCTCCGGGTTCAGCAAGCCTTGCGCCATTTATAAGCGTCAAATCAAGAATTCTGCGAATGGGGAGAAAACCGCCATGACAGCTTATCTCTACCATATCTTCTCTGGTAAAACTCCTGGGGGAATGCATTATTGTAAGGAGAACCTCATCTATCCTCTTTCTCGTATCAGGGTCCCTTATATACCCATAGATAACCTTGTGAGATTCAATTCCGTTCAGACTTTCTCCTTTGGGTGTTATGAATATTTTTTTTGCAATGGCTATTGAGGCGGGTCCACTCATCCTAATAATCCCTATACCGCCTTCGCCGTGTGGGGTTGAGATGGCAGATATAGTATCAGTCAAGTCAGACATAATTAGACAGTAATGAGTATGGCTCATTGCTAATATCTTGTTCTTTTTGGAGAGATTACAACCTTTCTATCAAAACCTTCTCCTTCACTTATGGTTTCTACGGATGAATCATTTTGGAGTGCCATGTGGATTACCTTCCTGTCACGGGTGGTCATTGATGGTATTGCTGCCCGTTTACCTGTTGTCTTCACCTGTCTGGCAAGCCCCTTTGCGAGTCTGTCAAGTTTTTCCCGACGTCTCTCCCGGTAGTTTTCTGTATCTATAACTATATTTACCCTTTCCTGAAATTTTCTATTGATGAGCCTGTCCACCAGATGTTCGAGAGAATCCAGTGTTTCTCCTCTCCTTCCGATAAGAATTCCACCTACCTCGCTGAAAATATTTAAGTATATGTTATCTCCTTTTTCGTTCCCTTCCACCTTTGCATCAATTCCCATACCGTTCAATAATTTCTGGAGGATATTTATACTCTCTGAGACCTTTTCTTCGCTTGTCTTTACAGATGATTCATTAAGTGCAACCTTTACCTTTACCCTTTTTTCACCAAAACCAAATAATTTTCTTTTCTCTCCTATGATTTCCACTCTGACCTCATCTCTTGACGAGACTCCGAGTTTTTTCATGGCATCCTCTACTGCCTCATCTTCTGTTTTACCTTCACCTTCTAACCATTCCATATACTTCCTCCTATTTCTTTACCTCTTTCTGTATTGCATACTGTTGGGCTATTGACAGTACATTGTTGACCAGCCAGTATAATACAAGTCCTGATGGAAAACTTAAAAACATTACCGTAAAAATAATGGGCATTATCAGCATCACCTTTGCCTGCATGGGGTCGCCACCTGAAGGGGTCATCTTCTGCTGTATTAACATCGTCGCACCCATCAATATCGGAGTTATGTAATAAGGGTCCTTGTCTGAAAGGTCCTTTATCCACCAGATAAAGTGCGCCTGCCTCAGTTCAATACTATGCATAAGGACATTATAGAGTGCGACAAATACAGGTATCTGGATAAGTATAGGGAAGATACCGCCAAATGGATTAATCTTGTTTTCTCTGTATAACCTCATCATTTCCATGCTCAACTTTTGCTTATCATTCTTATACCGCTCCTGAATTATTTTCAATTCCGGTTGTATCTTCTGCATCTTCTTCATAGACTTGAAACTCTTCTGACTTAAAGGAAAGAATATGGCTTTTATAATAACGGTCAGGATTATTATTGAAATTCCATAATTGTGAGTAAATTTGTAGAACAACTTTAAAATCTTAAAAAGAGGTCTTGCCAGAAAGCTGAACCATCCATAATTAATAATTTTTTCTAATGATACATTGTAAGATTCAAGTCTATCAGCCTCCTTTGGCCCTGCATATAAAATAAAGCTGTTGTCCCCCTTTCCATTGAAAGAGTTATGTTCCAGCCCAACAGAAAGGTCACCGATATCAGAGGTTTTTATAATTGCCTTTAAATTTTCATTAATCAAAGGTATAAGGGCTGCCATAAAATATTTATTCTGGACAGCAACCCATTTAATATCCCCCTCATGATAAATCTGCTCCCCTTTTTCTTTAAGTTTATCCGTGGTTAAGTTTTTGTTTATAAAAATGGCAGGCCCTTCATAACTATATTTAGTGGGGTTACCATCTGATTCTAAACCGGGACCCCAGAGAACCTGATATGAAAAATCCCGGGGAAGTAAAGTGCCTCCGTCTATTTTTATATTTACACCAATCTTGTAATCATTATGGTGAAATGTATATTCTTTGGATATTTCAAAACCTGAGCCATCTGCATAATGAAATCTAACTGTAATCTCCTTTTTGTCTGACGACAGATTTATAATATTCTCTGTATCTTTTACCTCAAATAAGGTGCTGTTGAGTGTGTCGGAAAGTTTTTTATCCGGAAACTCTAATTTTATTGGAAGGGATGTTCCCTCTGTCTTCTTAATCAGATTAATTGGTTTGGCATCCTTTGTCTTGTGTCTTTGTAGGTTTATTGCCCTTAGCTTTCCACCTCTATTACTCAGAACCACCTCAGTTACACCTGTATTTACCCTTATCTCCCTTTCTTCAACAACTATATCTTTAATCTTCTTATCCTCTGTAATCGCTGGTATTAATTCTTTATCAGGCGGTTTACCACTCTGTTCAACCTTCTTACTCCCTTCGGGTTGTATCTTCTGTGTGTCATACCTGCTTATGTAGAAATATTGATATAAAATCAGAATCAATACAGATAAGAATACTGCGAGAAAAGCCCTTTTTTCCATTAGTTACCCCTGTTTAAAGATTTGAAAATGTTATCAGGAAGGAGATAAGAGGAGAAAAATAAAAAAACTTTCATTCTTTGTAGTTTATATCTATCTTAAGCTTCAAAAATATCTCTTCTATGTTTTTATAAGAAAGACCTTCAGCACCCCTTTTAGCTATGATTACAATATCAGAAGGGCCGGCAAGCATTTCCTTATTTTTCCTGAAAACCTCTCTGAGCAATCTCTTTATCCTGTTTCTCTTTACTGCTGCTCTAACAACCCTTGAAGGGACAGATATTCCGACTCTTGTGATACCCCCTCCTCTGTTAAGCCCATATATCACAAAAAATCTTTTATCTATCCTCCAGCCCTTATTAAATAATTCTTTGTATTCCTGACTCTTGAGAAGTCTCCTCTCCTTCCCGAATGACTCATCCACCATTTAACTCCCCAACTAAACAGTAAGCCTCTTTCTTCCCTTATTTCTTCTCCTTTTTAGCACCTTCCTGCCTCCTCTGGTAGCCATCCTCTTCATAAAACCATGAGTTCGTTTCCTTCTAATTTTACTCGGTTGATATGTCCTTTTCAATTTTCTCTCTCCTCTGCAATATCATTATTAAAAACAAAAACCACAATCTTATTAAGAGTTAGTTTATATTTTTTTCACTCTATCATATCCTTCTCAAAAGTCAAGAATTAAATCCTGCGTTTTGATTGCTTGACTCTCATTTTTAAAATTTATATATTGATTATGTCTATGACCACTTATGATGTTTCAGTTTAAATTAATATGTTACTTTCAATTATTCGCTGGATAGTAATAGTCCTGGTTTCCATAATCTTAGGACTCATTGCAGTTATATCCTCAATACTGGGTGAAAATATTATCCATTCTGTCACCAGAATGTGGGGTAGATGGATATGCCGTTTAACAGGGGTCAGGGTAGAGGTCAGCGGAATTGAAAATGTCCTGAGGGACAGGGCACAAATATTTATTTCTAATCATCAGGGAATGTATGATATATTTGCAATGCAGGGGTATCTGCCTGTCAGCTTTTTATGGATAGCAAAAGAGAGCCTTTTTAAGATACCGATAATCGGTCTGGCAATGAAAAGGGCAGGATATATCGGGGTAAACAAAGCAAGCCCAAAGAAGTTCTATAAAAGTCTCTACAGGGCTATTGAAGAGATAAAAAAGGGTAAGTCAATTATTATATTTCCTGAGGGGACCCGCACAGCAGATGGCAGTGTAGGAAGATTTAAGAGGGGGAGTCTATTTCTTATATTTAGAACTGGTGTGCCAGTTGTCCCCGTTACAATAAGTGGCAGTTTTAATGTAATGAGAAGAGGTAAATTCAGGATAAGCCCAGGGAGAATTAAAATTCTTATAGACAAACCAATAGAGATAAAGGAGATACACCATAGTCAGGAAGAGGAATTAATGGAGATGATGAGGGGTATAATAGTTAAAAATCTTCAGGAGTTATCTTAGATTCTAATTTTATTAGTAAAGTTATGTCTTCTGGATATGCCGCTTTAGAAGAGAAAATTAAGAGGCTTAACAGGATAGGGGTTGCCTTATCCAGTCAGACAGACCTCCGTCTTCTGTTGGATATGATTGTAAAAGAGGGGCGTGGATTTACAAATTCAGATGCGGGGAGTCTCTACATAAAGGAAGGCGATAAGCTTATTTTTGAAGTAGCCCAGAATGATACACTTGATAAACGGCTTGGTGAACATGAAAGAGAGGCATTTATACCGTTTCCACTTCCCCTTACAAAGAAGAGCATTGCAGGTTATGTGGCATTAACAGGTATAACCCTGAATATATCGGATGTCTATCATCTGACAGAAAAGGATGAATACAGCTTTAACCGTGATTTTGACATAAGGAATAATTATAAAACTACATCTATGCTGGTAATCCCTATGACAGACCATGAAGGTGAGATAATAGGTGTGCTTCAGTTAATAAACGCCCTTGATAAAACAGGAAAGGTAATACCCTATCCAAAGGAATTTGAGGACCTCATATCCTCACTGGCATCCCAGGCAGCCGTTGCAATAAGGAATGCAAAACTCATCCAGGATATAAAAAACCTCTTTGAAGCATTGGTAAAATATTCTGCCACTGCTATAGATGCCAGAAGTCCTCATACTGCAGGTCATTCCAGGAGGGTAGCTGAACTATCAATAAAGGTTGCAGATACAATAAATAAGGAAAAGGGTGGACCTCTGTCTGATATAAAATTCTCTCTGCTGGAAATGGAAGAACTGAGAATAGCAGGATGGCTTCACGATATTGGCAAGATAGGGGTCAGGGAGTGGGTGCTGGAAAAGGCAAACAAGTTAAATGATGACAGAATGGAGGTAATAAAAAATAGATTCCAGCTTATTGGGGAGAGAATCAAAATCAGTGGATTAGAGAAAAAATTAGAAATGAAAGAAGGAGGTAATCATTCAACAGATAACAGTAATGATGAACTTAATTCAGCAACGAAAGAATTAAATGATGAACTGGAATTTATCTGGAAGATAAATAAACCCGAATTTTTAAAAGACGAAGATTTGGAGAGATTAAAAAAGATTGCCGATAAGAAGTTTTTAAATTCAAAGGGTGAAGAAGAACCATACCTTACAGAATTTGAGTTTAGCAATCTTTCTGTGAGAAAGGGTAATCTCACCAGTGAGGAATATAAAAATATACAGTCTCATGTAATCCACACTTATAACATCTTAAAAAATATTCCTTTCACAAAGAACCTGAAGAATGTTCCTGTAATTGCAGCTACACATCATGAGATGCTGAACGGGACCGGCTATCCTAACGGATTGAAGGATGAACAGATACCAATGCAGGCAAGGATAATAGGGATGGTGGATGTCTTTGATGCTTTGACTGCTGCCGATAGACCTTACAAGGCTGCTATGCCGATTGATAAGGCACTTCAGATACTTCAATTTGAGGCAAAGGATAACCGGCTGGATAAAAGACTCGTAGACCTCTTTATTGAAAAAAAGTTATATGAGTGAATCCGTTAAAACATATCAGGGATTACCTAATTCACACTGAAAAATGACATTTTTCAGTATCAACTACCTATTTGAACCTTTCTTTATCCTGAATTTCTCCGCCTCTTTTATAAAATCTGCAAAAATCTTTTGAGAGGCAGGTTCTTTGCTGTAGAGCCTTTCAGGATGCCACTGGACTCCGACAATAAAGTCATCGCCATCATATTCAATAGCCTCAATTATCCCATCCTCTGCAACCGAACATATCTTAAGATTATTGCCTATCTTTTTAATTGACTGATGATGGGTGCTATTTACCACAGTGGAATCTGTCCCTGCAATCCTCAAAAGTCTTGTGGAAGGATAAATATTTATACTGTGATATGGATTATCAGAAGGGGTGGGTTGTTTATGATTAATTGCGCCCTTGTATTGCGAAGGGATATCCTGATAGAGTGTGCCGCCAAAATATACATTTATAAGCTGATGCCCGCCACATATACCCAAAACCGGCACCTTCTTTTCTAATACCCCCTTTAATAACTGAATCTCAAAATCGGTTCTGTCAGGGAGAGTCTTTCCAAGCCTGGGATGGGGTTCTTCGCCATATAATTTCGGGTCAATATCAAATCCACCCCCGGAGATTAAGAGACCATCTATGAGACTTATAAAGCGGGATACTGCAGCTTCACTCCTGACAGGACATAATAAAAGAGGAACACCCCCTGAATCCTCTACTGCAGCGACATAGCTCTCTTTTATAATAAAAGAAGGCTGACCACTAATTTTATCAGAGTCAGCGGTTATACCAATTAGAGGAATTTTCATGGCATACTACTATGTCTGTATTTGAGCACTTTTACTTTTTCAAGTGTAATGAGTCCTAATATCAGATTGCCTTTTTTAGTTCTCCAACAAAGTTGCCCACCTTTCTGATAAGTATATTCCTTCCATTCCTCCCACCAGTTTCAATAATCTTAATAATCGCACTTCCCACTATTATTCCATCAGCATAACTGGCAATTTCTCCTGCCTGTGCTGGAGTAGAGACACCAAAACCTACCGCTACAGGCAGAGAGGTAAACCTCCTTATTTTTTTTATCATGTCTCCAATATCTTTTGATAAAGATTTTCTTTCGCCGGTTATTCCGGTAACAGAGATGTAATATATAAAACCACGGCTCTTTTCACAGATAAGCCTTATTCTTGATTCGTCACTGGTAGGCGCTAAAAGAAATATGATATCAAGCCCATTTTCATCAGATACCTTCAAAAGACTATCCGTTTCTTCAGGGGGAAGGTCAGGGATAATTACCCCATCAATACCAGCTCTTACTGCATCTTTAACAAATTTATTCTCTCCATAGCGAAAGACAGGATTATAGCTGGACATAAGAACAATTGGCACATCAGTTTTATGCCTTAATTTCCTTACTATATTTACTATTTTTTTTAATGATATACCCTTTTTTAATGCTCTGAGATATGATTTCTGGATGGTGGGACCGTCTGCCAGAGGGTCAGAGAAAGGAACGCCAATCTCAATAATATCTGCTCCTTTTCTCTCTATCTCATAGATAAGGGACTCCGTAGTATCTATATCAGGGTCGCCGGCAGAGATAAAGGTAATAAGTGCCTTTTCATTACTTTTTTTTAATTCATGAAATCTATCTTCAATCCTGCCCATAATATATATCAACACATTCCTTTGAACCTGTAACAATACTCTCCTTCCCCGTATGTTTAAGTCCAACATCAAGAGATTCACAGAATCCATCCAGCCATTTTCTATTGAGAGTGCACATCAATTCTGGTGATATCTCTGCATCATTCCAGTATGGGAGGTGAAGGCAATCTGTATGTCTATTTATAAGAGAGCCGTTCTTTAATTCTGTCTCTGTTACATGGTCGCAGGGCATACCATCGAGAAAGTAGTTGTTTATAGTGTCATATAATGATTCGATGTTTTTTTCCGGGTTATGCTTCTCTCTGGCTTCAATCCCCTTCCCTCTGCCATACCAGTAAGCTGCCTCTTCTATAAGGTTTCTGTCAGCATATTTATCCAGAAATATCTTTACCATCCTTGCCTCACCTGTCTCTACTTCCCTTATTTTATCGGCAAGCCATCCATGAATTGGAGAATCCTCTATAAGCTCATCTAACGGTCTTCCATCATCCTCTGACTCTACCTCCTGTCTCGTCTTCCCATAAACAGATTCTACCTCACTGCCGTACTTTTCATAAAAGGCTGAAAATATCGCCGCCTTCCTTGACATAACATTTTTTATTTTTTCGTACATCCAGTAGTGAATTGGTCCCAGAAATGCACTCATATTTTTTAAATCCCCCTTTTCATTTATAAAAGCAGTTGAAAGAATCATGGGCTGCCTTATCCATATTTAAGGACAAAAGCCCATATAAAAAGTTTATCTTATCTGAAAAGAGGTGTCAAATAAACTTAGGTTTGAAATTTCTATATCTTAAATTATATCGGATATATACACTATGGCATAACAAATCAATACCATAAATACCGAGGTGATGAGCATTAAACAATTTGCCTCTTTAATATGCCTGTTAGACAGCTCCAGACTCCCATCGCCTATAAAGGGCTTATGAGATGGGACACCGCTGTAGTAATTCACACCGCCGAGCCGAATGCCCAAAGCCCCTGCCACTGCCGCTTCAGGGATTCCACTGTTTGGGCTGGGATTTTTCTTCCCGTCTCTGAGAGCTATCTTTAACGAACCGGGGCAATCCTTGCCGCAAATCAATGCCGATAATGGTATCAAAAGGGCGGATATTCTTGCAGGCATATAATTGGCTATGTCATCAAATCTTGCTGCTGCCCAGCCAAAATCTATATACATATTATTCTTATAACCTACCATTGAATCCATTGTATTGACCGCCCTGTAGGCAATAGCAAGAGGGGCTCCGCCTATCAGGGCATAAAAGAGAGGAGATATAACTGCATCTACACTATTTTCAGCAATAGTCTCAACAGACGCCCTAATGACCTCACTCTCAGAGAGTTTGTTTGTATCCCTCCCCACGAGCATTGAAAGACATCTGCGGGCAGATTCTAAATCCCCCTTCTTCAGCGCACGGTAGATATTCATGCTCTCGTCATAAAGGTTTCTTGGTGATATTGAGGCATAGACAATGATAATTGAAACTGATATACCTAAAAAGTAATTCAGGGAATAGGCAAACTTTATTAATACAAATGAGAGGCTTAATACAGATACAATTACACAAACTACAAGTAAAACACCCGAGAGTTTTAATGGGATTGCAGTTTTTCTAAAGGTATTCTCTAATGCTTCAATTAACCTTCCAATCCATCTGACAGGATGTGGCAGCCAATGAGGGTCACCGATGATTAAATCAAGTATAAAGGCAAAGAGGATAATCAAACCATGCTCATAGTTCATAGTTCATAGCTCATAATTTTTACTATCAGCTATCAGCTATGAGCTATCAGCTAAAGATTATCCTGTAAATCTCGTCCATATCTATATTATTTCTAACCACCTCCGCAAGTTTATTATATTCTTTTTCTCTATCATATTTCGTCGTAATATTTAACGGTTTTGAGCCCTTCTTTATACGGATGGAATCAAGAAATCTCCTCCTGAAAAAATCATTTTCAAAAATACCATGCATATAAGTCCCCCATATATTGCCATCTTCGGTTTTAAGCCCATCAATTAACTCCACCTTATTTGCTCCCCTTCTTACAATTTTAAATACAGGTAATTGCTTTGACTTCTGACTTCTTTCAGACTTTCCCATGTGAATCTCATACCCTGAAACCTCTACACCTGAATCAATATGGATTGCATTAACCTGGTAGGTAGCCTTTTCAGGATAGAAGGAAGTCACCATATCAAGAAAACCAAATCCCTCTTCCGTGGATGAGCCTGATTCTATACAATCTTTATCTATAATCCTTTTACCCAGCATCTGATAGCCTCCGCATATTCCTATCAATTCAGTCCCATCTGCCACACACTTTTTAATTTTTTTATAAATACCTAATGACCTGAGATATTGGAGGTCTGATATTGTGTTTTTAGAGCCGGGTATAATGATTACATCCGGGGAATCAATCTCATTAAACCTCCTTATATATCTCAATCTTACATCAGATTCCAATTCAAAGGGGTCAAAGTCAGTAAAATTTGAGATATGGGGAAGCAGGATAACATCAATATTTATAAGTGACGAATGACGAATGACAAATGACGAATGACGAGATAAGGATACAGAGTCTTCCTCCATTATACTTATATCAGTAAAAAATGGTATAACACCTACAACCTTTTTTCCTGTTTTATCCTCCAGAAAATCTATCCCTGAATTGAGAAGCTCTCTCCTCCCCCTGAATTTGTTTATTATAAATCCCTTTACCCTCTCCCTCTCATCTTGAGAGAGAAGCTCTATTGTCCCTACAAACCATGCGAAGACGCCACCTTTATCAATATCTCCCGCCAATAAAACAGGTGCATCGGCAAGCTCTGCTATCTTCATATTTACCAAGTCATGACTCTTTAGATTTATCTCTGCCGGACTCCCTGCACCTTCAATTACAACAACATCATATTCGTTCACGAGCTTAGATAACGATTCTTTGACGATAGTTATTGCATCTTTTTTAAAATCTATATACTCTTCAACACTCATATTTCCTACTGGCTTACCTTTTACAATTACCTGTGCTACTGTATTTGCAGTTGGCTTTATAAGAATTGGATTCATATCTACCGTTGGCTTAAGCCTGCACGCCTCTGCCTGAACAACCTGTGCCCTCCCCATCTCTCCACCATCCTCTGTTACAAAAGAATTAAGAGCCATATTCTGAGATTTGAATGGTGCAACCCTGTAGCCATCCTGCAAAAATATCCTGCAAAGGGCAGCAGTTATAATACTCTTTCCCACATGGGACCCTGTCCCCTGAATCATAATAGTTTTGGCAGACATATAAAATGTATTTTCAGCCACAGACTTACAAAGACTTTTACAGGTAACTAACAACCTACAACTCACAACTTACAACTAATAATTGTTGTTAGTTGTTGGTTGACAGTTGTAAGTTAAAAAATCTGTGGAAATCTGTGGCTAATTTCTTAGTTACAATAATACCTCTTTTATTGCAGCTATTAGCTTCTCATTATCAGTCCGTCCCCTTACCGCAAAACGGAAAAATCTATTGTCAAGTCCCTTCATAGTGCTTAAATCCCTTATAAGTATCCCTCTTGATGCCAGCCTTGAAGAAAGCATTGTGGAATTCAAATCTTGCATCTTGTATCTTGCATCCTGTACCTCTAAAGATGCTAATATAAAATTTACCATAGAAGGGAACAGCTTTAATCCATTAATTTTACCCAATTCTGAAAATAAAAAATCCCTTTCTCTTCTAATCAATTTTAATGATTCGTTTATGCAATCTGTTTCTTTTAATATCTCACTTCCAACAGCACTGGCTACTGCATTAACCTGCCACGGCTCCTGATAGTCTCCAATCCTTTTAATAATGTCCTTATTGCCAACCATATAGCCCAGCCTCAAGCCGGGTATTGCAAAAAATTTTGTGAGAGACCTCAAGACAACTAAATTTTTCCTTTTTATAGACTCATCCACAAAACTGATATTCTTAAAATCAGGGACAAATTCTATAAAGACCTCATCTATTACAACCCATATTCCTCTCCTTTCACACTCATCTATAATCTTAAGGATATTTTCTTTTTTATAAAGAACCCCTGTAGGATTGTGAGGACTACAGAGGAGGAGCATCTGGATATCTTTAAGTTTATCAATCACCTCACCGATTGGCAATTCAAACGATTCTTTTTCTGACAAGGGCAAAAATATAGGATTTGCATCAATCTGTCTTATTGCATTTTCATACTCACTAAAGGAAGGGAGAGGAATAAGAACATTTTCTGCTGTTAAAACCCTTGGGATGAGATAGATAAATTCAGTAGAACCATTGCCAACTGCAATATTTTCAGGAGATATATTAATAAACTCTGAAATGGCATCTCTCAGTTTTTTATAAGCAGGATCAGGATAATGGCATAGAGACTCAATACTACTAATTACTATATCTTTAATTCTCTCTGAAAAGATAGGATTAATACTCGCACTAAAATCAATAATCTCATTCGCTTTAAGCCCATATCTATCTGCTGCAGACCATATATCGCCTCCGTGAATATCATTCATAGTGTCAGAGTGTCAAAGAGTCAGAGTGTCAAAGCATAATAATGCCATAACTGCTTTGACACTTTGATACTACGACTCTTTGACTCTTATTTAGATTTGGATACCCCTGCCTCGTCAAAGGTTGCCATCTGTGTCAGGATTTTGAATCCTGCCTCCACCAAGCCGATTCCGAGTGCTGCACCTGTTCCCTCACCAAGCCTTAAGTTTAAATCAAGCAGCGCCTTCTGCCCTATTTTGGCAATAATCGCCTTATGTCCCCTCTCAACAGATAGATGAGAGGCAAACAGATAATCACGGACTGACGGTTGAAGTCTAGAGGCAATTAGGGCGCCTGCGCCTGATATAAAGCCATCCAACACAACCGGAATACTTCTTGAGGCTGCTCCGAGAATCAACCCGGCAATACCTGCTATTTCAAAGCCGCCCACTTTTGAGAGGACATCTATCGGGTCGTCAGGATTTGGTTTATTAATCTCAATCGCCCTCTTTATAATATCGACCTTACTCCTGAAAACCTCATCGCTGATACCTGTCCCTCTACCTGTAACATCCTCTACAGACTCACCGGTCATAACAGCAGTAATTGCACTGCTTGGGGTTGTATTTCCTATCCCCATATCTCCCGTTCCTATAATATCCACGCCTTTTTGTGCCCACTCCTCGGCAAGCTCTATGCCTGCCTTTATTCCTTTAACCGCTTCGTCACGGGTCATGGCTGCACCCATTGCCATATTCCGTGTCCCCTTTGCTACCTTTCTTACTACCAGACCGGCGGCAGGCTTAAAATCATAATCCACACCCATATCAACAACTATTACATCAGCCCCCGCATGCCTTGCCAGCACATTAACCCCTGCCCCGCCTTGCAAGAAATTAAAAACCATCTGGACAGTTACTTCCTTTGGATAGGCGCTGACACCTTCCTCTGTTACACCGTGGTCGCCGGCAAAGGTAAAGATTACCTTTTTCTCAAGTTTGGCATTCCCACCTCTGATTGCCGCATATCTCTGTGCCAGTTCCTCCAGCCTTCCCAGACTCCCTACAGGTTTTGTCAGATTATTGAGTCTCTTTTTCACATTCATGTATGAAGCCTGCTGAATAGGCTTGATTCTACTAATAGTTTCTTTTATTAGATTCTCTTCGATTACTGCATGCTTATCCATATCTCCTCTCCTTTTAAAAATATTTTAGTAGGATTATTCTCCATTAAATAATACCAATGCCATAATAATGGTTATCAACTCATTAATCTCTATGGTAGCGCCAAATACATCTCCCGTAATACCGCCTATCCTGTTTTCAGAGTACCTGCCAATAATAAGTGTAGCAATAAATATTACAGCAATCATCAAAAATCCCTTGACTCCTAATAATGATACAATAATCACTGAAGATAGAATAGTTCCTATGATAAATTCTTTTAATTTAATAGACCCTGCGAATGCCTTTCCTGTCCCACCCCCTGTTCTTGCATATTCAAAAAGAAGACCCATTGGAAGAACCGACCATCTTCCAAAGACTGGCATCACTGTTAGTATCAGGTATTTTGAATCTACAGGGAGGCTTTGAATAGCAAGATACTTTGTCATAAGGAACATTATAAGTCCTGTTACGCCAAATGTTCCTATCCTGCTATCTTTCATAATTATTAGAATATTCTCCTTGTCTTTTCCACCTGCAAAACCATCAATAGTATCGGCAAATCCATCTATGTGAAGTCCACCTGTTATAATAATCAAAACAATCAATACAAGGGCATCTGATACAGATAGTGGTAATAGTAGAGATGACAATTTTGCAGTAAGAAAAAGTATAATCCCTATTAATAGCCCCACAAAAGGGAAAAAGATAGTTGTCCCTCTTAACCTTTTTTCATAATCAGTACCACGGCTATTTTGGATATTGATTATAGTAAGAAATTGGATGGATAAGAGAAAATCCTTAATTAGTTCATAGTTCATAGTTCATAGCTCATAGATATTTTTCTGTTAGCTATGAGCTATCAGCTATGAGCTATCAGCTATTTTATCTGCACTGGTATCCCTGCAACCATCCAGTAAACCTCATTGGAGGTAGATGCCATTATCTGGTTAACCTTTCCTGCTATATCCCTGAATCTCCTTGCCAGAGGATTATCAGGTACAATCCCCATTCCTACCTCGTTTGATACAATAATAATACTACAGCCAGATTTAGCCATTATTTCTGAAACATTATGAGCCATCTTTAAAATCGCCTCATCTGTCAATCCATTTCCTACTAAATTTGAAACCCATAGAGTCAGACAATCAATAACTGCAATATCCCATTCAGAATGTTTAGATTCAAACAGACTCAACAGATTTATCGGTTCTTCTATTGTATGCCAGTCATTACCCCGTGATTTTCTATGTATCTCTATCCTCTCTCTCATTTCGTCATCAAGCGCCTCGGCAGTGGCTATATAAGCCTTTATCTTTCCAATAACATCAGCAGTTTTCAGGGCAAAATCGCTCTTGCCGCTTCTCGCACCTCCTGTAATAAAAGTTATCTTCTTTTTCTCTGTGGTTTCATGTTTCATCCGCTTTTTTAAAGCCTTCTGCATTTTTCTATAAACCCCTTTGCAAACTCTGGATTACTGCCAAAATGTAAATGGATATAGCTGACGAGGGTATTTTTATAGAGATAACCCTCTTTGTCCCTAAAGCTATCTTCCCTGAGCTGATAAACCCTCTTTATTCTGCGTGGAGGTTCATCTATATTTGAATAGTGAAACTCATGCCCCCTTATTTTCTCCCCTTTGTCCATGAATGGACAATCCTTTGTAGCTATTACCTCTCTATATCCGAGGACCATTCTCTTTTTAGTCATCTTAGATACATAAGGAAATAGACCAACCATATCATATCTCCTGTCCTTTAAATCCTTTAAACCTTTTCCAAGATACATTAATCCCCCGCATTCAGCGTATATTGGGATATTTCTTTCTGCAAGGTCTTTAATCTCTCTCATAAGAGATTTATTTGCAGAGAGTCTCTTTGCATAAAGCTCGGGATACCCGCCGCCGAGGTAAATCCCCTTTATCCCTTTCGGCAGTCTTTTATCTTTTAATGGGCTGAAGAAGACCAATTCGGCACCAAGCTCTTTCAGCATATCCAGATTTTCCTGGTAGTAGAAGCAAAAGGCATCATCAAGGGCAACAGCGATACGAGTAATTTTAGAGTTTGGAGTTTGTTCGGGGCACCCACGAAAGTGGGTCGTGGAACTTATTCTTAATATCCCATCAATGTCCACAAACTTCTCTATCAAACCAACTATTCTCTTACTAACTACTGACCACTGACCACTGACCACTCTATCCCCTGCCATCACCAGCCCCAGATGTCTTTCGGGTAAACTTATTTCTTCATCTCGCGGGATATAGCCCAATACATTTGCATTGCATCTGTCTTCTACCGCCTGCTTAAGCATGTAAAAATGCCTTTCGCTTCCAACCCTGTTAAATATAACACCCTTGATCTTTACCGCTGGATCAAACTTCTCATATCCGTAAACCAATGCCCCTGCACTTCGCGCCATAGCACTGGCATCAACAACCAGTATAACTGGCATCTTTAAGACCTTGGCAATATGGGCTGTGCTTCCTTCTTCATCTCTACCACCCTTTCCATCAAAAAGCCCCATTACACCCTCAATGATACCAACATTGGCCCCCTGCATTGCCTTTGCAAATGTATTTTTTACGCCCTTAACTCCCATAATCCATGTATCAAGATTATAGGAGGGTCTGCCGCATATCATCCTGTGAAAGGATGGGTCAATATAATCAGGACCTGCCTTAAAGGGCTGGACAGTAAAACCCCTTTTTTCCAAGGCAGCCATAAGCCCTATAGCAATGGTTGTCTTACCGACTCCACTCGATTCCCCTGCAATTATGAATGATTTAGAAGGAATCGCCATATTTTGCCTGATAGCCCCTATGAGTCACTATCTTATCTCCATACCTCACTGTCTGACTGTTGCCAATAATCACAATGGAGAGCATATCAATCTTTTCGTCTGTAAAATTATGGAGGTCAGTAATGACAATCGTCTCCCCTTCTCTGAAGCCGTTGGTAACAATGGCTACTGGTGTATTTTCAGATCTATGCCTTTCAATGATCTCCTTTGCCTTTACTATCTGCTTCACCCTCTTTCTGCTTTTAGGGTTATAGAGGACGATGACAAAATCACCCTCAGCAGCACATCTGATTCTCCTCTCTATCACCTCCCATGGTGTGAGAAGGTCACTCAGGCTTAAGACCACAAAGTCGTTCATCAAAGGTGCACCTACAAGTGAGGCCGCTGCATTGAGTGCTGAGACACCAGGCACTATCTCTATTTCAATCTGATGCTTTTTATTTAGTTCAAGGATTAGTCCTGCCATGCCATAAATCCCCGGATCGCCACTGCTGACAAGGGAAACAATCTCACCTTTTTTAGCCAATTTTAGGGCATCCTTACAGCGATCAATCTCTTTTATCATGCCAGATACAAAGACACTCTGGTGAGTAATCAAAGGGCTGATTAAATCAACATAAAGTTTATAGCCCATAATCACAGAAGACCTGCTAATAGACTCTCTGGCAATGGGAGTTAAATGCCCAATATCACCTGGACCGATACCTACTACAAAAACCTTTCCTCTGCTATCGCTATCGTTGTCCCTTTCATCTTTGTCTTTGGCAGCAATAATTGACATCTAAATCCTCCTAATATGGCACACGGCTCTGCCACAGAATAAACCCCGAGGGTATTTTTTACAAGCTCAGATTTTGAAAATCCCTCTTCTACTGTCTTAATCAATACCTTATGGATGAACTTGAGGGGGATATTCAATCTCTCTGAAAGTTGAAGAAGCCCTTTTTCATCCCTCTTATCCTCAATGCTCGCTATAAGTCTTACCTCCTTTAATTCACGGGTGATAAGTCTAAGCCCTTCCATCATTGCATCTTCAAGGTAATCTACTGAAGTCCCACGACGGCAGCCCATTCCAATAATCAGTGTCTTCGTTGCCTCTGAGCCTGTAGTAATGACAAAATCTCCCTGACAGATAAGCGCAACCCTTTCAGCAAGTCTGTTAGCACCACCCTCATGCCCTGATAAGGCACTTATGGCATAACGCCCCATTTCATCTACTACAACAACTGCAGGGTCCATGTGCTTGTCCTGTATATGATCTTTGATAATACGGATTACAATACCCATTGCCATGATAAAAATCAGAGAATCGTAATCCCCCCATACCCTATCCACCAATTCCTTTATAGTTTTATAACCGATAATGGCAGAACGATTTTCAGTTAACCCCGTTAGAAAGCTCGGGTGGCGGGGCATTCTTTCTAACGGGGTTAAGATTTCCTCAGGGGCATAGAGATCGCATCCCTGCTTACACCATGCAGGGACAAGCTTAAGCCCTTCCTGTATCCTCCTCCCTACTTTAAGTCCATGAGGGGTAATTGTGACGATTGCTGATTTCATAATATACAAGGAAATTATAAAAGCAACCACAGATAAACACGGATGAACACTGATAGAATAAAGAAAAAAAGTTTTTATCTGTGTTAATCTGTGTCCATCTGTGGTTTCATTAGGTTTTTGTTCTATAAGTATGCTCAAAGTCTTTATCATAGAGGAATGAAGCACCACCATTTTTACTCAGAACCTCACCCACTATGATTAAGGCAGTCCTTTTGATATCTATTCCTTCAATCCTTTCCATAATATCCATTAGTGTCCCCAGGATAATCTCCTCCTCTGGCAGGCTTACCCTGTATACAATGGCAACAGGTGTTGAAGGAGGATAGCCTGTCTTCAGGGTCTCAACAATTTCACCGAGTTTTGATACAGACAAAAAGAGTATAAGGGTGGGTCTTGTTTTGATAATCTCCTTCAAATTCTCTTTCTCGGGAACTGGTGTATTCCCTGCAACACGGGTAATGGTAATTGTCTGACAGACTCCGGGGAGGGTCAATTCCTGACACAGGGCTGCTGCTGCAGCCTGGAAGGAGCTTATACCTGGTATCACCTCATAGGGGATACCCATGTCATCCAATAATCTCATCTGCTCATTTATAGCCCCGTAAATAGAAGGGTCGCCTGAATGGATACGGGCAACATCAAAGTTTCCCTCCTTTGCCTTTCTAAATATATTACCAATCTCTTTAAGATTTAATGTAGCAGAATCGTGAATCTCCTTAGCATTGACGGCGTATTTCAGTATATCCTCATTTACAAGGGAACCGGCATAAATCACAATATCAGCCTTCTCGATGACCTCCTTCCCTTTGATAGTGATAAGCTTTGGGTCCCCGGGTCCAGCACCAATGAAATATACCTTCATCTTTTCCTCACGATTATTGTGGAGAGATAACCCTCCTTTTCTGATACCATAAAGGGCTCCTTTGCACCATTGATAAGCCTTTCCCCTTCCATCCCTACATGGCTTCCAAAGATACTATAACTGAGCAGATTCATCTCACTAAGTAGATTGATAACCTGTGGTAACATCTTTGCCACTTTCATGATTACAATTGTGTCATTTTTTGTGATTATTTCTCTTAAGTCTTCCATGTCGGAAGAAACAGGGCAGATACATATCCTCTCATCCTTTTCAGCAAGGGAGTAATCGAATCTTGCAGCCACTGCACTGTAGGCAGGGATACCTGGAATGGTCTCAATCTTAAGCTCAGGTGATAGCTCCTTTAAGGCATCTATAAGATAGATGTATGTGCTGTATAAGAGGGGATCCCCGATTGTCAGATATGCAACATCCTTACCCTCTTTGACCTTCTGGAGTATAATTCTGGCAGAATTCAGGTATCTCTCTTTAAGCTCCTCTACATTTTTTGTCATGGGAAATTCAATCTCTATGATATCCTTTTTTTCATCCAGCACCTTTTCAACTATTTCTCTGGCGAGACTATCCTCCTTCATCTTCGCCTTAGGTGAGAAGATAAGGTCTGCCTTCTTAAGCACCTTAAGTGCCTTCAGGGTTATCAATTCCGGATCTCCAGGTCCTACGCCTACACCATAAAACTTACTCATCTTCTCTCCTCACTATAAGGAGGCTCAAAGATTCCTCAGGGAAATTATCAAAGTCAACGAAAGAAATACCCGACATTTTCTCAGTCGGCATGGAGAGGTTTGAGGCAACATAAAATCTGTATTTACCTTTCGGGATTGACCCTATCTGACTCTTTATAAATTTCAGGTTATGTCCTGGATCAAGAAAAAGTATAAACCTATCATTTTCTTTGAATATCTTACTAATATCCATGCCTTTATCACCATGAATGCTGAATACCCTGTAATCTTTCCAGCTTTTCTTTATTTGACAGAAGGCATACTGGAAAGAGCTGACCCCTGGGATTACCTCGCAGCTCTCGCTACCGAATCTTTCTATTATCCTCTCTCCAAGGCTATGAAACAAGGGGTCTCCAGAAACGAGGAAGACTACCCTTTGAATCCCTTTAAGCCTATCCACATCTTCAAGCACATTCTGGTAATTATTTTCCAGTACCAGAGTCCTTACACCACTTTTCCTGCCAAAATCAGCTATTAGACGCCTTGACCCTACAATTACATCAGCCTCTTTAATAACCTTCTTCCCCCGCAGGGTTATAAGGTCTTTAGCCCCTGGCCCACAGCCAATTATATATATCTTTTTATCCATGTAAATTATAAAATTAACCACAGGTAAACACAGATGAACACTGATAGAATAAAGAAAAAAAGTTTTTATCTGTGTTAATCTGTGGTTTCATTAAGTTTTTTGTTCTTTGTTTTTCTCTTTCTCCGTGCCTCTGTGTCTCTGTGGTTAATCAGGTTTTTGTCCATTTCACCCCTGACTTTGAAGCGCCAATTAATTTCTTATCCATATTGAAGAGGAGTATGGGAATCGGAGAGTCTGTCTCTAAAAATTCCTTAACCCTTTCCTCTATAGCCTCTGCAATCTCATTCAACAGTTCCCCCTTCTGATGCTGTTGAAGAAGGACAGTTATCCCCTCTACCGTAGGAGATTCCTTTATCTCCTCTATAAGCTCATCACTAACCTTACCCTTAAGAAATTGAATAACATAATCGTTAGCCTGAGGAGATCTGGAGTAGTGTGTCTGAAAATATCCTCCCAGCACCTTTGCCAGTTTCCCAGGATGCCCTGATAGGACAAACTTAAGTCCCCTTTTATATGTATGCCTTAAAGTAAATCCAAGGAAATCGCCTGACTGGACAATCTGCTCCTTACGAATCTTATTGCCAAAGTAGTCAAGCATCGCCTCCTCGCTGATATTTCCGGGTGTAATAACAATCTCCCCCATCCCATTTTTCTGGCAGAAGCCCAGATGTTGTAAAATGGTCCCTTTGAAGGAGACAGAAGACTTGGGGCTCATGATGCCTGTGGTTCCAAGGATAGATATTCCGCCAATAATGCCGAGTCGCGGATTATAGGTTGAGGCTGCAACCTCCTCCCCCTTTGGGGAAGATATGACTACATTCACTCCGCGAGAGGTCAGCTCCCTCAGAGAGTAATGCATCATCCTTCTGGGAACAGGGTTAATAGCTGCCTCTCCAATAGGGAGTTGAAGCCCCTTTTTAGTTACACGTCCTATACCTATACCTCCATCAACAACAATCTGCTCATCCTCCCTTAAGGATATATTGGCAAAAACCTCAAGGTTGTGAGTGGCATCCGTCTCTTCAACAGACCTTTTAACCACACCACATTTCACGCCATCCCTGAATTTTTCGATGTAGTTTATAGGAATTAATGCCCTTTCACCCTTTGGCAGGGTCACCTCTATTTCCTTTATCTCCTTCCCGTTCAGCAATATGTAGAGCGCTGCCTTAGCCGCAGCAGTGGCATATGTCCCTGTGGTATAAGCAAATTCCTTTGTGGCTAATTGTATATCTAATGGCA
>MHDI01000017.1 GCA_001804915.1 Nitrospinae bacterium RIFCSPHIGHO2_02_FULL_39_82
CCATTAAGGATTTAGAGTTTGATTACAGGACAGGTAAATTATCACAGGCTGATTATATGGAATTAAAAAACAGATATGAAGCGGAGGCACTGCAGACACTGAAAGAAATAGATGACTTTAAGGTTCAAGAAAAAGGTGCTGTCTTCTGTCCTAAATGCGGGACAAAGACAAAGGCAGAAGATAACTTTTGTTTCAAATGCGGTGCAAAATTACCGCAAGGGTAGGATTATTTTAGAGTATGGTATCTACAATACTGCTTTAAAAAGATCAGTCCATTTTACACACAACATACAGCTTTTGCCTTGACAATACCTGCCTTTTAACTTACCATTTTTTAATAAGGAAGATTACAGAGATGTTTAATCGCTGTAATCATTTTTTTTATCGCTGTAATCTTATGTAAATATGGAAAAAATTGCAATAGCCTCTGACCATGGTGGTTTTGAGTTAAAAGAGGAGATAAAGTTATTTTTAAAAGAACTCGGCTATGAGCCGGTGGATTTTGGGACTCACAATAATGATTCAGTAGACTATCCTGACTTCGGTATTAAAGTTGCGGAGGCAGTTTCAAATGGTAATATACCATCAGGTATTTTAATCTGCGGCACAGGTATTGGTATGTCTATTGTGGTAAACAAATTTCCCGGTGTTCGCGGTGCATTATGTAATGATATTTACACTGCCCGCATGAGCAGGGAACACAATGATTCAAATATCCTGATACTCGGCGGCAGGGTTGTAGGAAAAGGACTTGCGATGGAGATGATCAGAATATGGCTGACTACAAAATTTGAAGGCGGCAGGCATCAGAAAAGACTGGATAAGATAAAGGAACTGGAAGAAAGGATAAGAAGGGAAGGGATATGAAAAGATTAATTGATGTTGACCCTGAGATTTATAATGCGATAAGAAAAGAAACAGAGAGGGAGGCATATACCCTTGAGTTGATAGCCTCTGAAAATTTTGTAAGCGAAGCAGTCCTTGAGGCACAGGGATGTGTAATGACCAACAAGTATGCAGAAGGGTATCCTAACAAGAGATATTACGGCGGTTGTCAGAATGTGGATATCGCTGAATCTCTTGCCATAGAAAGGGCAAAGAAACTGTTTAATGCCGAATATGTAAATGTCCAGCCACATTCAGGGACTCAGGCGAATATGGCAGTTTATTTTTCTGTATTAAAGCCGGGAGATACCATGATGGGCATGAACCTTTCTCATGGCGGACATCTCTCTCACGGGCATCCGATAAACTTCACAGGACAGATGTACAAGGTCATCCCTTACGGCGTAAATAAAGAAACCGAGACTATTGATTATGATGAGGTCTTGAGACTGGCAAAAGAACATAAACCAAAGCTGATTGTAGTTGGTGCCAGTGCATATCCGAGATTTATTGATTTTAAGAGGTTCAGGGAGATTGCAGACGAGGCAGGGGCTATGATAATGGCAGATATTGCCCATCCGGCCGGACTGGTAGCAACAGGACTTCACCCGACACCCATTCCCTATGCAGAATTTGTAACCACCACAACTCATAAGACCCTCCGTGGTCCGAGGGGTGGTATGGTCATGTGTCAGGAGAAATATGCAAAGGTTTTAGATAAGAATCTTTTTCCGGGCATTCAGGGAGGTCCACTGATGCATGTTATTGCTGCAAAGGCAGTAGCATTAAAGGAGGCGTTGACTCCTGAATTTAAAGAATATCAGAATCAGATACAGAAGAATGCAAAGGCAATGGCGAAAAGGCTTCTGGAGAGGGGATTCAGACTTATAAGCGGAGGGACTGACAATCACCTCATGCTGGTAGATATGAGAAATACGGAGATAACAGGTAAGGATGCAGAGGAGGCACTGGATAAGGCTGGGATTACGGTAAATAAAAATACAGTCCCTTTTGATAACAGAAGTCCTTTTATAACAAGCGGTATCCGTATAGGGACACCTGCAGTAACTACAAGAGGGATGAAAGAAAAAGAAATGGTAAAGATTGCCGATTTTATAGCCGATACCATTGATAATCTCAAAGATGAGAAACACCACGAAAAGACAAGAAAGACTGTCAGGGAACTGTGCGAGCAGTTTCCAATATATAAAGAAAGACTTGTATAAAATAATTTTAACCACAGATAAACACAGATTTACACAGAAAATACATAAACATGAATTATTTAAAAAATCTATTAAAATCCGTGAAAATCTGTGGTAATTTTTTGTAATTTATGAAATGTCCATCCTGCAGTGATATGGAAAATAAGGTGGTAGATTCCCGTCTCAGCAAAGAAGGGGATATGATAAGGAGAAGGAGGGAGTGTCTCGGCTGCTCAGAGAGATTTACAACATACGAGCGGATTGAGGAGATACTACCACTACTTATAAAAAAGGATGGTAGAAGGGAGCCATTTGATAGACAGAAAATTCTCATCGGTATTCAGAAGGCATGTGAGAAGCGCCCCATCAGTATAGAAGAACAGGAAGATTTGGTAGATAAAGTTGTAAAGTCAGTGCAGGATAGCGGCGAGAAGGAGATTTCCAGTCAGGCAATAGGTGAAGAGGTTATGAAAGAGTTACATAAACTGGATGAGATTGCCTATGTCCGTTTCGCATCAGTTTATCGCTCCTTTAAGGATATTAATGAATTTATAAGCGAGGTCAGGGATATGCTGAAGGATAAGAGGAGATAGGTGTGCCGAGATATTATCCTGCCTGTCTTGATATTAAAGGAAAAAAATGTGTAGTTGTAGGTGGTGGAGAGGTGGCAGAGAGAAAGGTCAATCTGCTTTTAAGGTGTGGTGCCGATATCACTATTATAAGCCCTGATTTAACCGAAGGACTCGAGGAATTCAGTTTGAATGGTGAGATAAAATATATAAAAGATGAATTCAAAGAAAAACATCTTAAAAATGCCTTCCTTGTTATCGGGGCAACAGATAATCATAAAGTCAATTTAAAAATCTATAAAGAGGGAAGCAAAAATGAAATTCTTGTAAATATTGCAGATTCACCCGACCTGTGCAATTTTACAGTTCCTTCCGTTGTAGAGAGGGGGGAGCTTGTAATAGCCATATCCACAGGGGGAAAGAGTCCTTCCCTGTCAAAGAAGATAAGAGAAGAACTTGAAGCCAGATATGGTATTGAATATGCCGAATTTCTGAAAATGATAGGTGAACTGAGAGAGCGGATACTGCATATGATTCCTGATAAGAATAAAAGAGAGGAGATTTACAAAAAACTGGTTTACTCGGATATAATAGATTTAATAAAGAATGGCAATGGTGAATCAGCAAGAAGGAGAGTTGAGAAAATAATCAACTCATATAATTTATGAAATTTTTCTTTACCATTACCCTTTTCTGCTATTTTATAGGAATGATAAAATATTTCTTTTACCTTGCCCTGAGAAAAGCCTTACTCTTTATAATAGCGACAGTTTCCATAACCATCGGATTTGTATTTCATACAGGACTCCTCATAACAAGGTCAATGGAGACAGGTCACGGACCATATATTACCACCTTTGAATATTATGCCTTTTTCTCCTGGGCAATAGTGCTTGTTTATCTCATTGCAGAGATAAGGTATAAAATAAAGGACCTCGGCTCATTTGTTATACCAATAGCATTTATCTCTCTTGCATATGCCTTTTTCATCTCACGATATCCATCAACAACCGGAGAACCTATGGTTCAATTCTGGCTTACTATTCATCGGACTCTTTCTTTTATTGGTTATGCAGCCCTTGCACTGACCTTTGGTGCAGGTATCATGTATATAATTCAAGAAAAACAACTTAAGTCAAAACATCCAGGTGCCTTTTATTATCGTCTCCCATCTCTTGAAATCCTTGACGATATAAATAAAAAGGCTGTGGATATTGGTTTTCCCCTTATTACCTGTGGTTTTATATCCGGCATAATATGGGTATGGCAAAGGGATGGATATTTTTCTTTGGATATCAAACGTACAATCCTTATGATTATTACCTGGTCTATATATGGAACATTATTCTTTGGTAGAATAATCGCTGGCTGGAGAGGCAAAAGGGCAGCACGTTTTGTAGTATACGGATTTATAATAGTAATAGTCGCATACATGGTGCATATATATTAAAAACTTACAACTTACTACATACAACTTACAACTTTAATTCTCATGTTGTTAGTTGTCAGTTGTTGGTTGTCGGTTATTGGTTTTAACATGAACATCATCGTATTAGGTGTAAATCATAAAACTGCATCTTTAGATATCAGAGAGAAACTGGCTTTTACTGAAAAGCATATAGAGGAATCATTGGATATACTGCACAATTTTAATGTGATAAAGGAGAGGGTTATCCTTTCCACCTGCAACAGGGTTGAGATTTACGCCAGTGTAAATAATATTGAGGATGGTATAAAGGGACTAAAAGATTTTATCTATAAGTATCACGAGATAGCCTATGGTAATCTTGAAGACTGTTTTTATACATATTTCAGTGAGGATGCTGTAGAGCATCTGTTTAAAGTATCATCAAGCCTTGACTCCATGGTTGTAGGGGAACCACAGATTCTGGGGCAGGTGAAGGATGCATATACACTTGCAAAGGAACACAGGGCTATAGGAATGATACTTAACCAGCTCTTTGAAAAGGCATTTTATGTAGCAAAAAAGGTAAGGAGTGAAACCCGAATAGCTGAAAATGCTGTATCAATCAGTTATGTTGCAGTAGAACTGGCAAAGAAGATATTTGGTGAATTAGAGGCTAAGACAGTAATGATAATCGGTGCGGGTGAGATGGCAGAGCTTGCAGCAAGACATCTGCTTTCAAACGGCTCAAAAAGTATACTTGTCTCAAACAGGACATTTGACAGGGCAGTGGAACTGGCCCGGGATTTTAAAGGCAGTGCTATAAGATTTGAAAGCATAGAAGATGAACTGTTGCGAACAGATATTGTAATAAGCTCTACGGGTGCACCCCATTTCATAATAAAGAAAAATATGATAGAGAGAGTTATACATCAGAGACGAAACAGACCAATGTTTTTTATTGACATAGCTTTTCCGAGGGATGTTGAGCCTGCAATAAATGAAATTGAGAATGTCTATCTCTATAACATAGATGACCTTCAAAATGTGGTGACGGCTAATATCAAGGAAAGAGAGAGAGAATCGCAGAAGGCAACAGAGATTATAAGAAAAGAGGTGGGACAATTTTTAAACTGGCTTGATGGACTTGAGATAACTCCCACTATTACAGCGCTGAGGGAGAAGGCAGAGGCAATAAGATTAGAGGAATTAGAGGAGGCACTTTCAAAACTTGGTACTGTCTCTGACAAAGAAAGGCTGATAATTGATAATCTATCATCAGCAATTGTAAATAAACTCCTTCATGCCCCTACCATGAATTTGAAAAAACAGATTGAATCCACCGACGGGCACTGGTATATAAAGGTGGTAAGAAACCTGTTTAACCTGGATTAAAGAAATAAAACCATCTCAGTAGGCATACAGTTTTTCATAAGGTCTTTTGGAAACAGGGATGAGTTTTTTAAATGGTTTATTAAAAACAGATTTTGTATCAATATTGAGGTCTTTGCAGAACTCACTTATAAGTTTGTTTAAGACAATATTATCCGCCTCCTTTAATTCTACAATTCCCACCCCTTCGCCAAGCTGGTATTTATCTATATCTCCCCTTATGTAAATTACACCGCCGTGCATCCCTGTGGCAAGATAGCTTCCCACCGCCCTCTCAGGTTTTTCATTGTTGAGATTTAAAAGTATCAATATTCCGCCAGCCATATATTCGCCGAAGAAATCACCTGCCCTGCCGCCTGTTATAATTACAGGGATTTTATCCTCATACTCTTTCATGTGGATACCAACCCTGTAGCCGACATCCCCCTTCACAAAGAGTTTTCCTCCCCTCATTCCGTAGCCGAGGACATCTCCCGCATGACCTTTTATAACAATCTTTCCATCATTCATCGTATTTGCTACTCCGTCTTGTGCAAATGTGTTGACGATTATAGTGGGTCCGCTCATAAAGGCACCGAGGTCATTACCGGGAACACCGTTTATTATAATTTTCGTTTCCCCGCTGATACCATCGCCGATATACCTCTGTCCATTGACATTGAGAAGCTCAATACTCTTCTCGCCTCTCTTAACGGCATCCTTTATCTGCTGATTCAGTGTTCTATAATGACACCCTGCTGCATTTATTTGCATAATTATAAAATCTTTAGCCACAGATTTTCACGGACAAAATCAAAACAAGAAGTTGAAAAGATTAAGAAGATTGAAAAATGAAAATTACAAAACCTCATAACTTCTTAACTTCTCATCATCTTATCTTCATGTTGTTAAGTCTGTGTATGTCTGTGGCAAAAAATTAGTTTTGCTTTTCCAGTTCTACAATTACTGGTTCTCCTGCATCCGGTCTGTAAACCTTGTCAGGATTCGGACATATTGCAGTTATTGCCGACTCCTCACTTGCCATATAAACCATATCATCCTTTTCCCCGGCTACCAATGGTCTCAATTTTACCCTGTCACTTAAACCTACCAACCCCTTGCTGTGTGCAAAGAGTATGGCAAATGGACCATTTAAAAGTGCGCTTCCGTAAACCATCCTCAGTGCTGTCATCAATTTCTTCCCACCTTCATCCATCCTCTTTATATCCTTCCAGAAAGGTGATGCGAGGGCTGAACAGGCAAGTTTTATTGGAAGTCCGTGCCTTCTGATTAAAAGGTCAAGCATGTATGTAACCACCTCTGTATCTGTGAGGAGTGTGCATTTATACCCGAACATCTCAAGGTATCTCTTGTTTATTCCATATGACGATATTTCACCATTGTGGACGATAGACCAGTCAAGCAGTGTAAATGGATGGGCACCCCCCCACCACCCGGGCGTGTTTGTCGGGAATCTGTTATGTGCTGTCCATATATAGCCTTCATAATTTTCAAGCATAAAAAAGTCTGCAATCTGATAGGCAAACCCAACACCTTTAAAAGCACCCATATTTTTTCCGCTTGAGACTACAAAGGCACCAGGTATCTCTGAATTTATGTGCATCACAGTCTTTACTATGTAGTTATCTTCCCTTAATTCTTCTGACTCGTGAGCCATATATTCATGTATCTCCACGGGAGGATTTACAAAATACCTCATAAAATATGGCGGATTGACTATTGCCTTGACCTTTCTTGTGGGTATCTCCTCCTGATGGGCTATCCTTACAGCCTCTCTTAGATATTCCTCTGTAACAGGGATACTCTTTTTGTCGTTATACATTATATGAAGGGCATAGTGATTTTTATAATCAGGATATATGCCATAGGCAGCAAAACCTCCGCCGAGTCCATTTCCTCTCTCATCCATACAACTTATGGACTTTATGATAACCTCGCCCTTTATCTTTCTCCCCTTTTTGCTGATGATGCCTGTCAATCCGCAGGCGGATATATCTTTTTCACAATAGGGGCTTAAAATTCCTGGTTTCATAATTAAAGTTTAAACTGTTTAATCTGTTTGAACCGTTTAAACGGCTTGAACGGTTAAATTGGTTTCTCCAATTTCTCCCTTCTATGCTCCCTTGACATATGAACAAATCCAAAGTTTCTGTCCAGAAGTTTATCTTTAAAAGATGTTACAGGTGTTTGCTCTTTTATAAGTCCTGTCAATATCCCTGCCCTGTCAACATCAGCCCCTACTAATATAGCACCGACAAGCCTTTCATTTTTAATAATTATCCTTTTGTAGTTTCCATTTACTGAATCATTTTTTATAAGGGATTCGTATCCCTCACCACGCGGGTCAATAATACCTATAGAGATTGTGGGAGCTCCGGGAAATTCTATTGAGTTCATAGGGAAACCGCCTTTATAAACCAGAGACCCACCTGACATCCTGTCTCCTGCTATTTCCCCCTGTCTGTATGCCAGCGGCCATATAGGTATCGGCATCTTCTCATTTGTAAGCATATTCAGTGCCTCTGCCACATCACCTCCTGCATAGACCCTTTTTACATTTGTCTCCATCTTCTCATCAACAACAATCCCCCTGTTTATCTTTATTCCGCTTCCTTTTAGAAAGCCTGTATTCGGTATTACACCAATTGCAATAATTACTAAATCGCATTTAATCTTTTTCTTATCTCTTAGAACAACGCCATTGGCAACATTGCCCTTACCTGTAATTTCAATCACCTCATTATTGGTTATAACTTCAACACCTGCCTCCTCCATTTTCCTCTGGACAATTCTGGAGGCATCCTTATCCAATGCCCTGCTTAAAACCTCAGGTGCAAGCTCAACAACTGTAACATCAATGCCGATTGCGTTAAGCCCCTCAATAGCCTTGAGTCCAATCATTCCGGCACCGACAACCACTGCCTTCCTTCGAACCCCCCTCTTTTGTAAGGAGGGGATGGGGGAGGTAGAGATTTTTATTATCTCCGCTGCATCGCTCCACTTTGTAAAGGCATAAACATTCTTTCTCTCTTTCCCTTTGATTGGCGGGATAAATGGCGTTCCCCCTGTGGCAATCAGGAGCCTGTCATAGTTTATTCTTTTTTTGTCATCCAGTATTGCCTGTTTTTTCTTTGTATCTATACCTGTAACCTTCTTATT
Source organism: Nitrospinae bacterium RIFCSPHIGHO2_02_FULL_39_82 (assembly GCA_001804915.1). Classification (GTDB taxonomy): domain Bacteria; phylum Nitrospinota; class Nitrospinia; order UBA9942; family UBA9942; genus PLOWO2-12-39-15. Next base: position 8,616 of record MHDI01000017.1, read on the forward strand.
AAAAACAGTCTCTACATTATTATCCCTGTAAAAATTTTCATCCCTGTAAAACATCTTGTTTTTCGTTACATAACCTGCGAGGAGGTATGAGATTAATGGACGCGAATAGACATGATGAGGCTCATCAGAGATAATGGTTACAGGACTCCCCTTATCATTTCTCCTGATTGCCTCAACTGCACCTATTGCAGCCGCCGAATTTCCAATAATTAAGTATTTCATATTTTCTTTTTTAGCCACGGACTTACACGGATTTAAAGAAAAAACAAGAAGTTGAGTTTCTTATCTTCATAAATTTTTCTTTTTTTTAGTCTGTGAAAATCTGTGGCTAAATATCTTTTAGCCTCTATCTTCGTACACCATCGCCTTGTTGGGGCATGCCTCAACGCATGCAGGTATACTCCTGTCAGGACAGAGGTCGCACTTGGAAGAGAGTTTTACCTTTACCCCCCCAACCTCCCCCCCTTCTAAAGGGGGGGATAGAGGGGAGGTATACTGGTTTCTTTTTATTACACCAAATGGACATGCCATTATGCACATCCAGCATCCCACACACTTCGGCTCATTTACAATAACCCTCCCGTCAGGCTTCCTGTGCATCGCACTTGTAAAACACGCCTCTATACAGGGGGCATCCGA
>MHDI01000018.1 GCA_001804915.1 Nitrospinae bacterium RIFCSPHIGHO2_02_FULL_39_82
ATATTCTTTTCTGATAGGCTTTGAGCATTTTTTGCCGGTAAGGTAAGATTCATACTCCCTGTTCTGTAGCCTTCTAAATCAACTGTCACATATTTAAAACCGATTTCTTTAAGCCTCTTTGATATTTTTTCTGAAGTGCCGTTATTGAAGAGCTTTTTAATTTCATCCTTTGAAACCTCTATTCTTGCCATTTCATCATAGTGCCTGACCCTTACCTGCCTGAATCCCATAGATAACAAAAAGTCTTCAGCTTTATCAACCATACTTAGCTTATCGGCTGTTATCTCTTTTCCATAGGGGAATCGGGATGCGAGACAGGCGAAGGACTGCTTATTCCATGTCTTTAGCTCCAGCTCCTTTGATAATGCCCTTATATCTTCCTTTGTAAGCCCAGCCTCTTTTAAAGGGCTCCGTACACCCAACTCCTCTGCTGCCTTTCTGCCAGGCCTGTAGTCGGATACATCATCCAAATTTGAACCATCTGCAACAAATCTTATATTGTTTTTATTCGCCACCTCTCTTAATTTACCGAACAGTTCGCCTTTGCAAAAGTAACATCTGTTAGGCGGATTTTCCTTGAAGCCGTCTATATTAAGCTCCTCCGATTCTATTATGATATGCCTTACACCAATCTCCTCTGCAAGTCTTTTTGCCTCTTTAAATTCCCTTTCCGGATATGTGCTTGATGTTGCAGTTACTCCGATAACATTTTCACCAAGCACATCCTTTGCCACTTTTAAGAGAAAAGTGCTGTCCACACCTCCTGAGAATGCAACTATAACACTCCCCATATCTCTGAGTATTTTCTTTAATGTTTCAAATTTTAAATGAAGTTCAGACATAGGAAATTATAAAATCTTTAGCCACTGACTTACACTGACTTTATAAGGCAGGTAGAGGTAAAGGTAGAGATAGAGAAAAAATCTTTACCTTTATCTTTTCCTTTTCCTTATTTTTTAAATCTGTGTTAATCTGTGGCTAATTAATTCTTGTTCTTTACTCCAGCTTATTCATCACCAGCCCTGTTATAAGCTTGGGATAGAAAAATGTTGATTTCTGAGGCATCTTCTCACCTGTGGTAGCAACAGCCTGAACATCTTCTATCCTTGTGGGGTTAAGAAATAATGCCATATGATACTTACTATCCTTTACCCCTTTTATAGCCTCTCTTGTATTTATGGTGTAGGTTATATTTTTCTGTTCAGCAAGGTTCTTTTCGCTTATTCCCAGAACCTTTTCAATCAGGAGGGTATGTAGAATGGTAACATCCAGTTTTTTTAGCTGCTTACTGCCTACTCCATACTGCTTACTGGTTACTTCTTCCTGACCCCTGACCCCTGACCCCTGACCCCCTTCTTTTAAGGTGAGCAGGATATAATCATCATCTCCAAGATACATACCAAATATATGCTCCTTTTCACCCCTCTCTTTCATATCTGAAAAGAGTCTTTTCCTGATAGCCTTTTCATCAGATTCATTAAAAGAAAGTTTTTCAATATTAAAGAATTCCCCTGCCTTCTCAACTATTTTTTTCTTATCAAAATTTGATAGGTTGCTTACAAGCCTGTGGATTGGCAGTATGGAAAGCCCTTCGGATACGGTATTGGTGAAATACATCATTACAAAGTTGTAAGGCTTATCCTCATCCCTCACCCTCCCCCCTTGTAGGGAAGGGGAGGGTGGGGTTGGCGATTTTTTTCTTATCTCATTGCGATAGTTGATTGCAGTTTCATAGCGATGGTGCCCATCTGCAATGAATATCTGTTTATCAGCCATTTCTTTAATAATAATTTCTATTACTCTCTTTTCACTTATTGCCCATAGTGTATGTCTAACTCCAGCACCATCTATTAAATCATAGAGGGGAGGCTGTCTCATATAGTCATTAAATACCGAATCTATTCTCTTTGTTTTATCGGTGAACAGACCAAATATAGGGCTAAAATTTGTATTACATGCCTGTATAAGCATTAATCTGTCTTCCTTTGGTTTAGACAGTGTATTTTCATGGGGGTGTATATCTCCTTCCCCGAAATCCTCTAACTTTGAGAGGGCAATAAAACCAACCCTTTTTTTCTTTTCAAATCCCTCAGCCTCTCCCATGTGGTATTCCTGTGCATATATGTATATGGAGGGAAAATTATCTTTAATCAGGATGCTGTCTCTCTGCCAGCTTTCAAGATAATCCCTCGCCCTCATATAACGATTATTGGCAGGTTCATCATTCTCTGAGTCTTTGCCGAGTATTAACCTTACCACATTATTTTTATGTCTCTTATATAACCTATCCTGTTCCTCGGGTGATATAACATCATATGGCGGTGCAACTACATCCCGTATGTCTTTTATCTTTTCACTATTATATATGATACCTTTAAAAGGCAGTATGTATGCCATAACCCAAATCCCGCTTTAGCGGGATTTAAAATCGCCGATTCATCCTGAAATACTGTGTCTTCGGCAATTTTGCTCCTCACCGTATTGGTGATATACGGTTGCGTCGCAAAATTACCTGCCAGTCTTGTCTTTCAGGCGACTTGGCGATTTACCCAAAATCCTAAATCGGATTTTGAGCATAAACTAAGTATATCAAACTTTTTCTACTTGTCCATCAGGTTTTGTAATGTATAATAGGTAAACATGCTGACATATCCTGAAATAATAATAAGATTAATACTTTTCCTTATGCAGTCTTTACATTCATGAAGAGAAGGACGAGAATAAAACTTTTATTATCCATCCTATTTCTTACCTTATGTTTAGTCATTGTAATTAATCTTGTTCCCCTATTACTTGACATTAACAGCTATAAGGGATTGATAGAGAGAGAGTTGAGTAATTATACAGGCACATCGGTCTCCATAGGCAGCCTGCAGTTTGCAATAAAAAATGGTATAGAACTGGAGATTAATAATATTTCTATAAGAGATAGCAACTCTTTGGCAGATATAGCGTCAGCAGGGAAAATAAAATTACTTATTAAAATCACTCCACTGATAAAAGAAAAGACAATTGTAATAAGAAAACTGTATCTGCAAGAGCCGGATATTATTTTAAAAAGAGACATGAATGGAGAACTTAACATTTCCAGAATAATTAATCGTATTTATTCACCAATGCCTGAGTTAAGTGTAGAAAGGGACCGTGGTGCTGGAATTGAGAAAAGCTGGCTTAAGACAAAAATATTGAGGTTAAGGGAATTTTTCGGGCTTTATTCCTTCTCCCTTCAAGATTTAATAAATAATATTAAGATAACCAATGGCAGGTTAACATTTATAGACCAATTTGTATCAGAGAATCATGCCCCTCTTATAGTTAATCAATTTAATATTGTTGTAGAAAAGTCCATCTTTTCCAGGAAGATACAACTAAAAATAAATGGAATCATACCTGATTGGCGTGAGCCTGCAATGTTTGATGTAAACGGCATAATAAACGAATTTAAGGATGGTCTCAAAAACTCCACTCTGGAAGGACACATAAAGGTGAATTCACTGCCATTCTCTGTTTTTGGTGATTATATAAAAGGGTATCCTTTGTTTAAACAGGTTGTCAGCCACCAGCAGTTGGCTACAAGCTATCTTGATATAGATACATCAATAAATGGGAATCTGTCGGATGGGTTTGAATCATCAGGTGACATAAACCTAAAATTGGTGAATCTTAATGATGCGGGAGTAGTTTCTGCTCCTTTAAAGTCTCGTCATGGTTCTATAAAATACACCGTGAACCTGAATAAAGATTCTTTAGAATTTAAAAATCTCCAGTTAAAGGTGGGAGATTTATTTATAAATGGTAAATGCTCCATATATGGAATCAGGCAGGATGAAAGCAGAATAACCTTTGATTTATCCTCACCAAAGGTAGATATAAATAAAGAATTTAAACCTATATCTAAAAATATTATTCCACCTCATATTCTAAATCATTTTGAAGAGGTCGTAAAGGGTGGGGAATTGGAAATCAGAAATATAAAATTTTCTGGATATGTGAATCAGCTTACCACCCTGACTAACCCTTCAAATTTTAAACTCCTTTCGGGATTGGCGAAAGTCAGAAATCTTGATTTGGACATAGACAAGGGAAAATATCCGTTCAGGGAATTAAATGGAGTCATAACATTAAAAGAGGGTGAAATGTTATTTGCAGATGTCAGGGGTATGTATAAGAATTGCAAAATTACCAATATGAATGGCTCTATATCAAAGATATTTCCCTCCCCGTTTTTAGACCTTCTGGCAAAAGGAGATATAGAGGCAAACAAGGTAAAAGAACTTATATCTGATGATATATACGATAAGTATAAACAAAACATAAAAGAAGAGTCCGGTATTATTACAGCAGAGGTAAAAATATCAGGACCCATAGGTGACCCTACCCCGTTTGATATAGGGGTAGATGCAGAACTTAATGGAATAAATATGCAATACGCAGATTTGAAACTCCCTTTTCAAAATGTTAATGGTTCTATTCATTTCTCACCAAAAGAACTTTATATTAAAAATATAAGCTGGGATATGGGTAACTCCAGGTTCAGCATAAATGGCACTGTCAGTGAGATTAAATCACAAACCCCGTTTCTTGATATAAATCTCAATTCCATGCTAAATCTTTCCGATGCTGGAAACCTGGGGATGGATAAGATAGTAAGGTTTTCCATGGCAGAGGGCACCTCTGAATTAAATCTGAGATTGAAAGGGAAAAAAGGGAATTTTACAATCTCAGAATCCCTTGACCTTACCAATGTTACATATAGATATGACCCATGGTTTGAGAAAAATATTGGCTCATTTAATCAGATAGAATTCAAGGCAAGGGTGAATTCCAACACAATTTATATAGATAATATGGAAGTATCTTTAGAATCGGCAAAGATAAACATAAAGGGGAAGGTAAAGGATTTTAACAATCCCAGATTTCTTCTATCTATTCATACAAACGAAATAAATATCAGCGATATTGTCAGATTTCTCACACGGGTATCTGATACAGATGCATCAGGGGCAGCATCCCTTCAATTGAATACCGCCGGCTATTTCAAAAACTTAAAGGCTACTAAATTTAAGGGAAAGCTGTCAATCAGAGATGCTGATTTTAGGCTTACCAAATTCCCATTGCCTATTAAATCCTTAAATACTACAGCGGAGTTTACAGGTAAGAGGGTATTTATCCCATTAGCATCTGGAACTGTTGGGGATTCGCCTTTTAAATTTAGTGCAAGCATAAATGAGTTCTTAAATCCTGTGATTAACTTTACACTGCAGGCATCATCCATTAATCTGGATGAGTTATCTTTTACAAAATCTAAGGATGATATATCTGAGGCAGAAGAAGAAGAGACATTATTCAGCAGGGCTGTCTGGAGGGGAAAAGTAGCTGTAGATAAAGGGAAATTCAGGGGTATCCCTCTTGAAAATCTTATGTTCAGTATCTTCTGCAATAAAGATATAGTTAAAATAAAAGATATATTGTTTAGAGGATTTAATGGCGCCTTCACAGGTAAAGGATGGTTTCAGCGGGATAGAGTTGATGGAATGGAATTATTTATAGAGAACAAAATAATAAATATGAATATAGAAAACCTGTATGAGAAACTGCCAGAGGGTTTTCGCAACCTTCATGGCAGCTTAAATATGACAAGTAAAATTTTTGGAAAAGGAAGGACTGCAGATGAGATAAAAGGGTCGCTTAACGGGGATATATCTTTAAATATGAATGACGGAAGTATCAATAAATTTCATATTCTTTCAAAAATATTTTCACTCTTGAATGTATCTCAGATATTCAAATTAAAATTACCGGATATGGCAACAGAGGGGATGCCTTACAACTCTATTACCGCAAATTTTGAAATAAAAGATGGAATAGCATCTACAAAAGATTTTTTAATAAACAGTGACTCCATGAAAATAACTGCCGTGGGGGAAACGGATATAAAAGATAAACATATAGATATGATTGTGGGGGTTCAGCCATTTCAAACGATCGATAAGCTGGTAAGCAATATACCCTTTGCCGGGAGAATACTGACGGGAGATAAAAAGGCACTCATAGTTTTTTATTACACGGTAAAAGAAACTCTTGACAACCCTAAAGTGACGGCAGTTCCTTTTTAATCATTTGTAAGAAAATCTCTAAGCTCTTCGGTTATCTGCAGGTGGCGAAGTTTGAAAAGGGTTCTCTCCTCAATTTGTCTTACCCTTTCCCGTGTTATTCCATACATCTGCCCAATTTCTTTTAATGTAAGAGGGTTATTCCCGGCAAGCCCGTATCTTAGTTTAATTATCTCCTTTTCTCTTTCCTCCAGCGAACCTTCTGATAAAAGTGACTCTATCTTTTCACACAGAGATGACCAGAATACATTCTTTTCCGGAGTCATTCTCCTTCTATCTTCAATTATATCAATAAATTTGGTTTTATTTCCCGGCACAACCGATGCCTCAAGAGATGATGGGTGTCGGGAGGCATTAATTGCCCTTACAATATCCATTAATGGCATATTTAATTCACCTGCAATTTCTTCAAGGGTTGGTTCCCTTCCAAGTTTATTTGAGAGGATATGGGTAACCTTCATACATTTATCAATCATCTCGGAGATATAAACAGGCAGACGGATTATCTGCCCCTTATTTACAATTGCCCTGTTTATGGCGTGTCTTATCCACCAGATCGCATAAGTGCAAAAGCGATACCCCTGTTTGTAATCAAATTTATCTATAGCCCTCATCAACCCAAGGTTCCCTTCTGCAATTAAATCAAGAAATGAAAGACTGGCGTGATGGTATCGTTTTGCTACCCTTACTACAAGGCGGAGGTTGCTTTCTATGATTATTTTTTTATTTTCTTCATTTTTGGCTTCTATCTGAATTATTTTTTCTACATTCTCTTTGGCTTTCTCAGGACTTATGCCCGGTATAATGTTAAAGTCTATCTTTTTGCCTTTATCTTTTTCTCGTCGAGCCATAAAAAGATGTTTAATCTTTCTAAGAGGAAGGTTTAATTCCAACTCTATCTCATTTAGTTTTGCCCTGTTTATCTCTATTCCTTTGACCAATTCCCTTTCCTCTTCTCTTGAAAGGATGGGAAACTTAAAAATTTCTCTGAGATAGAGGTTTACAAAATCGGGAAGTTTCCCTTCTTTGACCTTTCCTAATTCTTCTTTTTCTGCCTCCTCTTCAACCACTCTGATTCCCTCTTCTTCGAGCTGGGAAAGGAGGTCTTCCAGATAAGGAGTCCAGACAGCTTTCCCATCAAACACCTCACCAATTTCTTCATAAGTGAGGGAGCCTTTCTTTTTCCCCTTAATCAGAAGGAGTTTTATCCCCTCAATTTCCTTTAATGGGGCCGATTCTCTGTTCATTTTTCTTTTAAAATAAATATTATTTTTTCAGATGAATTGTAATAATCTAACTCCACCTAAATATAGAAGTCAAGAATTTTTTGTCTTTTGGTTTTATAAAAATAAAAGTTCAAATAAAAGTTCAGTTTAATTGAAGGACTTTACAAATTTGTGGTAGTATTAGTCATTATTTTTTAGAGATAAAGGAACAGAATGATACCGGTAAGAAAGGCAAAGATTGTATGCACCATTGGCCCTGCAACTAATTCCCGCAAGATGATTGAGAGGCTCATAAGGGCAGGTATGGATGTGGCGAGACTTAATTTTTCTCATGGAACAGGGGAGGTGTACGGGGAAGTTATAAATCTCATAAGAGGGGCTTCAAAGAAATATAAAAAAAATGTGGCAATCCTTCAGGACCTTCAGGGACCAAAAATAAGAACAGGGGTTTTAAAAGACGGAAAGGCAATACTTAAATCGGGAAGCAGATTTATACTTACCGGAAGGAGGGTAATTGGTACATCCGAGGTTGTTTCCACCACATATCCGGCAATGGCAGGGGATGTAAAAAGAGGAGACAAAATACTCCTCAATGATGGGCTTATCAGTCTTAAGGTAAACAAAGTTAGAGGAATGGATATAGCCTGTGAAGTAATAAATGGTGGCATCTTGACAAACCGTAAAGGAATAAATCTGCCCGGGATTAAGGTTGGCCTCTCTTCAATAACAAGAAAGGATACCGAAGACCTTATCTTTGGTATCAGCCATGGTGTAGATTATGTGGCTATCTCCTTTGTCAGGACAGAGAGAGATGTAAAGTCTGTCAAAGATATAATCAGAAAAAAGCTTGTATTTATCCCTGTTATTGCTAAACTGGAGAAGCCTGATGCCATTGAGAATCTTGAGAAGATTATGGATGAGGCAGATGGGGTTATGGTTGCGAGGGGTGACCTTGGTGTGGAAATGTCTCCTGAGGCTGTCCCTGTTGCGCAGAAGAGCATAATAAATATGGCAAACAGGAAGGGAAAGCCCGTAATAACTGCCACGCAGATGCTTGAATCCATGATAAACAATCCCAGTCCTACAAGGGCAGAGGCTTCAGATATTGCAAATGCCATATTTGATGGGACAGATGCGGTAATGCTGTCAGGAGAGACTGCATCGGGAAAATATCCGGTAGAGTCTGTGGAGATAATGTCAAGGATAATTTCTGCCGCTGAGAGCGGCTCATTATACAGGCATGTCAGTGACAGAAGGCGGGGAAGAATCTCTACATTCCCTGATGCAGTTAGCAGTGCGGCAGTCCATGCATCTCACCAGATAGAGGCAAAACTGATAGTGGTTTTTACTCAATCAGGTTCCACAGCCCTCCTCGTATCAAAACAGAGACCAGCAATGCCAATTATTGCATATACCGCGTATGAAAGTATAATGAAAAGATTAAATCTCTTATGGGGAGTGATACCAGAAACAATGAGGTTGATTGAAGATACCGATGACCTGATAAGAGAGATGGATAGAAACCTGATATCAAACAGGCTGGCAAAGAAAGGGGACCCTGTTGTTATACTGATGGGGATGCCAATCTCCAGAAAAGGTGCAACAAATATGATGAAACTGCATAGGGTAGGGGAATATTAATTCAAAAATAGACACAGAATGACACTGATTTGTTATGATAACCACAGAAGGAAATTATATCCATTCTGAGTTGACTGAAGAAATAATTGGTTGTGTGTATGAAGTTTACAATAAGCTGGGAGGCGGTTTTTTAGAAAAGGTTTATGAAAATGCTATGATGATTAAATTAAAGGAAAGGGGACTTTCTGCCATACAACAATCACCTATCAATGTTTATTTTGAAGGAAATCTGGTTGGAGAATACTTTGCCGATATTCTGGTAGAAGATAAGGTAATCGTTGAATTAAAGGCAGTCTCAGAACTATCGAAGACTCATGAAGTTCAATTAGTAAATTATTTAAAGGCAACTGGTATAAAAGTAGGGTTGTTACTAAATTTTGGCGATAAGATAAAAATTATTAGAAGAGTTTTTTAGACAGGATTGTCACAGATTTTTTAAAAATCATAAAAAATCAGTGGAAATCAGTGTCAAATTATTATGGTGGAAGGAAAGAGGATAGTATATTTTGACCTTGAGACACAGAGGAGTGCTGATGAGGTCGGAGGCTGGGATAACAAGCATCTCATGAAGATGGCTGTGGCAGTTGTATATGACAGCCTTGATGAAAAATTTTATACATATCTTGAAAGTGATGTTGAGGGATTGGTAAATAAGCTGCTCTTAGCAGATTTAGTGGTTGGTTTTAATATACTCAATTTTGATTTTGCAGTATTACAGCCCTATACGACAGTAGATTTAAAAAACAGGGTCAGGTGTTTTGATATCCTTAAAGATGTCTGGGACAGACTTGGCTATAGGGTAAGTCTCAATCAGATTGCAAAAAGCTCATTAAAGATAGAAAAGAGCGGCAATGGGCTTTTATCCCTTCAGTGGTTTAAAGAAGGGAAGATGGCTCAGATTATAGAATATTGCATAAAGGATGTGGAGATTACGAGGGATGTATTTT
>MHDI01000019.1 GCA_001804915.1 Nitrospinae bacterium RIFCSPHIGHO2_02_FULL_39_82
ACAACTCCATACCCCGTGTCTATCTCAAGCTCTCCAGTATCATTAACCCTTAAAGCCTTTGCCCCATTTAAGCCTATTTTTAAGTCTTTTAAGTTTGCACGAGGCTTTAAATAAAAAAGCTTCTCTACCTTTTTTCCATAAGCCCTCAGCTTAACTTCTATCCCCCTATAGACCTCCCCAAAATTAACCGCTGTATAAGTGGGTATATTATTCTTCCACTTTGCCGGATTATCTCCTATAAAATAATTAACCTTTGTGGCCGCCTCTCCTTCCCCTTTTATCTTCCTGACTTTTCCCCCAATAAGTTTTTCCTTAATTGCAATACTGCCTGCACTCAATGAATAAATTATCTCACCCTCTTTTGTCACCGATACATTTCCTTCAGAGGTCTTTGTATAAAAAGAAATATCCCTATCCATCTGACCGTTATTGAAAATAAAAGGGAGAATTGGCGAAGGTTTACTTTTACTTTGAAGTGCGAGGGCTTCCCCTAAAAGTTCAGTCTCTCCAAAAAAGATGCATAGAACACTGATGATACGGATGACACTAATTTTCATTGAAGATTAAAGATTTTTAAATCGTCAGCCGCCAATCTTCTTGACGATTATTACCATTAATTCAGCTTCTTTCCAATATTAACCAATACCACTGAGTCGCTGTATGTTTATTCCCCTTCCCTCCATTTGAGCCATCCCAATTTCCAAAGGCTACCGGAATAAGTCTGTCCGTTTCAAACTGGAGGTCATCCTTCGGGTTTGAAGTCTTGAGCCCCCTCTTTAATATTACCTTCCATATACCACCCTTATATACCCCCCGCCCACTTAAACCCACTTTATTATCCGGCTCAACCCTTTTCACTCCAATACCATCCGAATATACAACCTTTGTCAATTGGGGTCTCACGGTAGTTCCACTGCTCCAATACCAGATATTTACACCAAACTCATTATCCCCATGTCTAATTGATGGTAACTGTTCTTCTATCGGTATCCTTGGTAATATTACCCGCGGCAACTGAATTGCAACTGCATCCTCAAACAAATCCCCCTCACTTAGCTTTTCTGCCTCTACATCTCCGGGGACACTCTTTGTCCTGTCATCCCACTCTATCAGAAAGGCGAGCTCCTTATCATTAAAGAGGACTCTCCATGTAATACCATCATTAGTGGGTTTAAAATACTTCTCCTCTGTTTGGTCCTGTGGGAACAATTTAACCGCTTTAAATGGTGCCCCTTTCCATTCAGGGGCATCTGCATCCCAGGGTATCTCTATATTTATATATTTTGCCTTCAAAGGCTTATCCTCTTCTTCTTTTTTAACCCTCCTCGTCTCATCTGCAAGAAACCTCACATAATTTACTACATGCCAGCGTTCCTCCTCAGTAAAATTAAAGGATGGCATTTGGGTTCCTGGTATGCCTATTGTTATCCGTGCAAAAATATTCTTTGGTTTACTACCAGCATTGTATGTCCATGGCTTTGTCAGGTTCCTTGCCCATTCCCTGTTACCCCAGGTATCCTTAAGTTTTTTTACACCATCTCCTTTCCCATTTTCTCCATGACACATAGGGCATTCTGCCTTTTTAAAAAGCTCCTTACCTTTAAGGACGCTCTGCTCCGAAAAAGGAACCTCCTTACCATAATTTATCTCTTCAGGAGGGTCATCTATTTCAAAGACATCTGAAAAGGTCTTTTCATGGGCTATAACATCCCGCTTTTCCTTCTCGGTCATTATATCCTTCCATGCAGGCATAGATGCTTCGCCAAATCCCTCATTTATCGTTCTTAATAAATCTTCATCTCTTGGAACCTGGTCCCCGGGAGAGGTCTTGTATTTGAATATACCCGATGTGAAATTTCTCGGCGGCGGATACACTTTCTCCGCAATAATACCATTCCCCTCACCTTTCTCACCGTGACATTGCTTACACCTCTTCTCAAAAACCTCTTTTCCTGCCACCTTATCGCCCAGTTCCGCATAGGCTCCAGAAGCAAGAAGTAAGAGGCAAGAGGCAAGAGACAAGAGACGAGAGGCAAGAGGCAAGAGGCAAGATGTTCTTTTCTTACTTCTTACTTCTTGCTTCTTACTTCTTACTTCACTCAAAAATACCTCCTCCAAAGCGAAAGCAAGCTTTCGCACTCCAAATTACTGATCTTTTATATGCTCCCTGATTTTATCCTTGAGACTCTTGACCTTTTCACTGAATTCAATTGTAAAATCCCGCGCCTCTTGAGTGGTTTTAAGCACCCTCGGTGTAAGGAGAAGAACCAGTTCGGTCTTCGTTTTCGTCTTGACCTTATATCTAAAGAGGTGTTTTATAAGAAAAATGTCGCCCAGAAAAGGAACCTTGTTTATCACTTCAGCTGCCTGCTCGTTTATAAGACCGCCTATGAGGACCGTTTGTCCATCCTGGACAACCATACTATTATTTGCCTTACGCTGAAATATCTTTATGTCGCTCTGTCCTGTCGCAGCAGTTTGAGCATTGCTGAGCTCCAGATTGAGCTCAATGGTTACTAATCCTGTAGTGTTGATATGAGGCGTTACTTTGAGTATAACACCCGTATTCCTCCTCTCTAGTGCCATCTCCTGTCTATTATCAACGAATGTCCTGCCTGTTATGATGGGGACTTCATCACCTATGTTGATACTTGCCTCTTTTCCGTCTCTTGCAAGGATATGGGGAGAGGCAAGGATGTTCAGCCTGTCTTCCTTTGCCAGTGCATTGAAGGTAGCACTGAAATCGTCCTTGATTACCGATGCAGTAAGCCCCCCCGGTGCGAGGGTGCCGGCTTGGGAGAGACCAAGAGATGTCCCGACAACAGTGCCGTATATCCCCTTTCCCAAATCTGTATTCCTCATGGCATATTCAATTCCGAATCTGGTATCATCAGTTAAGGTTATTTCTGCAATCAACACTTCTATTACGACCTGCCGGGGAATTACATCAAGTTCATCAAGCACTTCCCTTACCAGTTTATAATCCTTGAGAGTTGACTTGATTATTACTGTATTGGTAACAGAATAGGGTATGAATTCTACCTCCTTATCAGTAATCCCAAGGGACTGGGGTTGTTTTTCTGTGGCGGCAATCCTCTCCTCTTTTATATTCCTTTCACCTGCTGGTGCCGGCTCCTTTTTTGTCTCCTTTTCGGCTGCCGGCTCTCCTTTTAATTTCTTTCTAATCTCATCTGCCTTTTTTGATACCCTTTCTCTCCTTCCAAATATCTCATTTAAAATATCGGTGAGGTCGCTGGCAATACCATTCTTGACATGATAGATATATGTTCTTATCTCCTCTCTGTCTTCCCTTTTATCTAATACCTCAATCCACCTCTCCACCTCTTCCATAATATCGGGGATAGATGTAATGACTAAAAGGGAGTTCAATCTCGTGATGGAGATAAAGTTTATACCTACCGAAGTAGCGGATTTGGTGGATACATTCAGCGATGCAAAGAGCTTCTCCATCTCCTTCACTATATCCTCAACATTAGCCTCCTTCATGCGAAACAGTCTCATTTCCACGCCACTGAAGATGCTGACATCCATGATATTTACTATATCTAATACCTTTTTCACATTACTTGCAAAATCAATAAGTAAAATGGTGTTCCCCCTCTCGTATGGAGTGAGGAGTGCACCCTGTGTAGTAAATGGTCTTATGATGTTAATAAATTCCTTTGCCTGAACATACATAAGCTGGACAATCTGAAATATTATCTCATCCCCCGGAGCAGGTATCTCCTGATCTACTCTGGGAGTAAGGAGCATTGTCTTTGCCTCAGTAGCAGGAATTATATGATAGAGGTCCCCCTCCTTGACTATTGCCGCTCCCGAGCTCTTAAGTATTGTGGTAAAGATATCAAAGAGGTCATCCGGTAATATCTCCCCTTTGGTGTGGATATTGACCGTCCCTCTGACCCTCGGGTCTATAATGTAATTTATCCCGAGAAAATCACTGAAGATACTTATAATCTCATAAATATCTGCATTGTCGAAATTGAGAACTATTTTTTTAACAGACTTCTTATCAAGCGTATCAAACTTATCCTCTGTTTTGGAGTGCGAAGGCTTGCCTTCACTTTCTATATTTTTTTGAGGTGGATTAGCTTTCCGCAATGGGGGATTATTCTGGGCATAAAGCTCCCCGGGGGCAATGAGCAGAAGAAAGATAATGCAACATGCAGATATGAAACTCAATAGAATAGTCTGTATTTTCATAGAAATTATAACACTATACTACTTTCACTATAAAATTATCAATGAAATTTTGAAATTTTACCAAATTCCCAATTTACTATTCTTAATTCAATTGCAATTAAATATTGATTACTGAGATTTAAAGATAGATTTCAGCGATTAATAATCTCCGGAATCTATTAAAATCTCTGGAATCTTTTACTCCTAATTTTTTAAGGTGCTGGAGGCGGAGGCGCCGGAGTGCTTTCCCCCGGCATCTCCTGCCTTGGGGGTAACTCCGGCGGTCTCTCGGTGATTTGAGGTCTCGCAGGTTTATCGGGGGCATATAGCTTTATGACCTTTTCACCCTCCTCACCTTTGACAATAATCTGATCCTCCTTTATAGCAATAACTTTTTGCTCTTCAATAATATCTCCTACACGAACCCTCCTTGTAGAACGTCCACCCTTACCCTGAGGTGCCGTTTCTTTTATAACGGCAGCTTTATAATTTCCAAAGATGACAATCCCCTCAAGAATAATCGGCTTTGGCTTTGGTTTTGACTGAGGGGTTGATGACGGCGGTGTTGGCGGCTCTACTTTTACCTCTTCAGCCGCCTCTTTCCTCTGCAGGTAGAAAAGGTTTTTTTCTATAACCCCTGCAAAGGATTCTCTCTGAGACAATAATTTTTCTCCCTCTCCCTCAAAGGTTATTCCCGACAAGACTCCAGTCTGCTGGTGAGTAGTATCTTTTTTAGGGGTTGGTTTATCAAAACCTGCGGACTTCGTCTCTATAAAAGAAAGGGCTGATTCGGCTGACCATACCCTGAAAAATTTCCACCCCTGAAATAAAATCAGGGAAAACAAAAGAATATTTATAGAAATAAATATTTTTTTTATCATTATTGATTTTACAGTAAAAAATGTCATTTTTCAGTGTGAATTAATTAACTTTCTACCTCAGCAAGTGCCCCAACAACGAAGGTTGAATCAAGTCTCGATGCCTCTCTTATAATCTCACTTTTTATGGTAAAGGAGATGATATTAATAAATCTCGGCTCTGTTTCAAGTTCATAAAGAAAGTCAACAAGGCCCCTGATACTGCTGTAGGTAACAAACTGAAGGGATATTGTACTGTATCCTTCAGTCTTTTCTGCCTTTTTTATATTCATACTTTTAATCGTTACATCATACTTTTTGGCGATGTTCTGTATAACTGATTGGAGCTGAGCGGCAGCTAAGGCTTGAGTCTTTGCAAAGAAGATACGGTTCTTTGCCTTCTCTATGAGTTTTCTTGCCCTTCTTGATCTCGCCTCTACATCGGCTCTACCTTCAAGGATAGTTTTATGGCGATTGAGGAGTGCTTCTTTCAGTGCAATATCCTCCCTCATTCTCCTCTCATATTTCATAAGGGGCTCAAGAATCATGATATATAGTATAATAAGGAGTATTAAAATGCCACCGAATATTACACCCCTTTTGGACTTCTCTGTAATCTTCATTACATACCCTCTAATTTTGCCTTAATACTAAAGTTTTCCAAATATGTATCATCAGGAGCAGGTAGAATCACCCTTCCTGCAATAGTAGTTCCTCCTCTTGCAAGTCTTTCTCTTGCCGCCTCTCTCCTTTTCACAGTAGCGGAGAATTCCACATTCTTAAACATAGGTGATGCCTCAAGGAGAGAAAGGAGGGCAACTGCAGATACTGAACGTCCGACAATCTCTATTTCATTCTCGTGATATTTAAGCACAGTTAGATAAGTATCCGATGGAATGACATCGGTAAGTTCCTTTAAAACAGAAAGAAAGAGTACCCTCCTTTTACTGAAATTATCAAGTTGAGGAAAACGTCCTTCCAAAACAACAGCCTCTTTTTTAAGATTTTCAACAGTTAGAGCAGACCTCTCCAGAACTGCCGTTTTCTCTTTAAGCTGTTTTAAGGTTTTACTCTCCTTATGTATTCGTAAGACGAACTCACCCACCCATAGTGATAGTAGAAAGATAAGTAATATGAGCGCGGTAAATCGCAGTGTCCCGGCTATCTTACCACTATCTGCCTTCACAGGAACGAAATTTAGTGCAAGAGTATCGCCATTCAGTCCTATTAAACCACAGCCAAGGGCAACTCTATAAAGATGAAGACCCTCAACCTCTCTTATATCTATTCCCTTAAATGCCTCAACTTTCACAGCCTCCTTACCTATGACATTAGAAATCTCTTTTAAAAGCCCTTCGTCAGATTCCTCATCCCCTGCTATCATCACCTTTTCTATCTCCGCTATTTTATACCAGCTAATATCAGAAGAAAACAGCCTTTTATATTCATTTGAAATTGTTTCTACAGTTTGACCACCCTTCCTATCAAATGCACTTGAATATTCAACACCCCTTTCGCCATGAATGGAAATTTCGCAGGTATTAGTCCCCAGGTAAAGCACGACATTTTTACCGGCAGCAGGTTTGTTATCCTTGGAAATTGTTCTTGCAAATGCAGTGGAGCTTACCTCAATAGAGATAGGTTCAAGCCCAACATTTTTGAGGAGGTCGAGGTAGTAGTTGAGACGCTCTTTCTCAATAACACAGAGAAGAATCTTGACTTTGCCCCCATCCAGAGTATGCCCCAGATTCTGAAAATAGAAATAGGCTGTATTTACAGAGAAAGGCGTATAATTATCCAACTCATAACCCAGCACCTCTCGTAAATTTTCTTCAGTAGTAACGGGTAGTTCAAGGGGTAGAAGCATACAATCCCTTCGGGGAAGAGCAACATAGGACATCATCCTTTGAAGTCTATTTACCTTTAAAAAGTCCGATACGTTACTTTCAAATTCTTCCTTCTTCATCCCGTATACAAAGGGGATAGAGAGGTGTTTGACCACAGTGGTCTTACCAAAGGAGCGCCTTAAGGAAACAAGGTCAACCCTGTCATCACCAAAGCTTATCCCTAATGATGATTTTGATAGTAACATATTTATTTTTCAGCTTCCTGCCTTGAACGTTTTATAAAACCTTTCATTACAGACTCGTTAATTTTAATCTTTGAGAATGCCCTCAATTTAGCAAGATAATCTGACAAAAGCTGGTCATACTTTTTCTTACTTAATTGTTCAACAATACCATTTTTAACGGTTTCAAAACTTTTAAACTTACCCTCTTCCCTTCCAAGGAGCTTGATAATAAGGAATTCTCCATCAATATCAAAAGGACCATAAACACCACCTATATTCATCTCATTCAATCTTTCTTTAATAACCGGCGGGAGGATATTGGCATACAGCCACCCTGTATTTCCTGTTGTTGAGCCAACAGGCATTCCAGACATATCGGCTGCAACTACATCAAAATCCGCACCCCTCTTTAATTCATCAATAATTCTATCCGCCTTTTCTTTTGCTTTAATCTGAATTGTATTTATCCTAATCTGGTCGGGTTCTTTAAAACTCTCTCTATTATCTTCATAATATTTTTTAATCTCTTCGTCATCCAGTCTGACTGCAGAGGCAATAATCCTATTTCTAAAAAGTTTGTTTAAAATAGCATCTCTCGTAATTGAAAGGGAGTATTTAAAATCCTTATCCTGTTCATAGTTTTTTCTGACAACCTCAAGGTCAAGCAGCTTTTGATTAATCAGACTATCTATGGCAGTCCTCTTCAATTTGTCCGTCTCATCTTCAGTTTTTGCTGCCGGCCCAGACCTCAATCTAACCAAAATCTCATCCCTTTTGATAGACTCCCCTTCAACCATTGCCACAATCCCTTTTCCACCATCAAACTCATCCTCACTCTTAATTGACTTAAGGGCATCCTCATCTATGCTAATTTTTGTCTTTTCCCTCAATTGTGTCAGATATTCCCTATTCCTTTCCTTCTCCTTTTCGCTAAAAAATAATCGCTCTATCCTCTTTCTATACCCTTCCGGAATCTCTCCCTCAGGCATCTTTCTCTCTTCCAGCCTTATAATATGAAAACCATTTTCTATCCTGAGCAATCCGCTGATTTCCCCCTCTTTCATAGCAAAGGCTGCATCTGCAATCTCCTTTGGCAATTCATCCTTCCTCTTAAAACCCAATTCACCGCCTTTTTTTTTAATCTCCTCTGAATCTTCAGACTCCTTCTCTACAAGGCTGATAAAATCAGCACCCTCCCTGATAGCTTCTATAATTCTCTCGCCTTTCCTCTGATCCCTTGTAAAGAGGTGTCTCAATCTTACCGATTCATAAAGGGCTATATAACGTTTCTGCATCTCCTCATCTGTTACTCTAATCTTGCCAATAATCTCCTCCTTTTTTAACATATAAAGGGAAAGGTTCAGTTTGAAGAGGTTATAATCGCCTGTAAATTCCGGTGTCCTGTCAAAATCCATTTTTATTGCCTCCTGAACGATAAGTCTGTCATCTATCATGTCGTTCAGTATCTTGTAATAATCTACACTGGCAATATCTATCTTCATCTTCTCTCCTATATCCTTTACAGTATGAAATCCTTCAAGTTTTTTCCTGAAATCGTATTCGGTAATGGTATACTCATTGACCCTTGCAACATACCTATCCCCGGTCAGCCAGAATGCTCCACCATTACACCCACTAAATAAGAGAACAAAGACCTGAAACCACAGATTACACAGATGACACAAATTTTTAAACCTTAATTTTTTAATCTGTGAAAATCTGTGAAATCTGTGGATTTTTTTTTGGTTGTGGCGAAGCCACACTGTGTTAATCTGTGGTTTCATTATTTTTTGAATTTATTTTATTGTTTCTATCATCTCCAAAACCATCCGTTTTGTCAGGGCACTTACCGATCTAATCTGACCAAAACCGAATACTATTATATAATCATCACCGCTCCTTCTATGTCTCGTCATCCATAATATCTTCCCGCTCCTGACATCTATCAATCTTGCACGAATAGCTACTACTGGCGTTGTCAATCTCTCCCCCCGGTCCCCACCCGTAAATTCCTCTACCGCCCCTGTAATAACAGTATCAATTTTTAATCTCTCTCCAAGTCTTTTAATCAGTTCTGTATCCATCATGTTAATTGTCTTAACCTTTTCGTTTAACAGGAATTTTTCGATATTCCCCTTTTCCTCCACCACAAAACTTCCACTTTTGAATAATATAGTATTAAAGGTATTCGTAACAATTTCAGCAGCACCTCTCCTCCCACTTTCATTCACAAATGGAAGCACCCCAATCTTTCGTATATTGAGTTCCTTTTTTTCCTGTTTCAAACCGGAATATATTGCAAATTGTGAAGAACATCCAATAAACAATAATGCCGATATAACTATCCAAGTCAATATATTAAGTCTTTTTAAGTCATTCACTATAAGTGAGGGGTTTGCTGGATTTTAAATTTCTGGACAGCCTCTTCTAATCTCTTTTTAATCTCTATGAGCTCTTCCGTAGAGACAAGGGAGTATCTATCATAATGGATATTTTTAATCTCTCTGAACTCTTCCGTAGAGGGGAGGGCATTTCTTGATGTCAGCCGCGATAGGTCATTAGAGACAGATTCTATATCCCTGATTTTTGAACCGATTCTTTCAATTGCCATATTCAAAGCCTCAGCCAAATCCTTTAATTCATCCCCTTCTCTTAAGTAAAACCTTACAGTCATGTCACCATTTCCAATCCTTTCCTTAAGTTCCCTTTCTATTCTATATAACGGACCCGCAATGTGATGGGGGAAAAAAACTGTCATGGCAAGGGCAATGAAAAATCCTCCTACCATGGCAGTCAGAACCGCAGGCAGGAGATAATCTAAAAAATTTGTCGCATTGATATGAAAAAGTTTGAAGGAGTTGCCGATTTCTCTATTTGCGTAAATGTAGAATATCCCGCTGGTAACAGTGATGCTCATAAAGATAATAAATAGGATTTTTAAAAAGAGCCTGAGCTGAAAAGCGGTTTTAATTGAATAATTTACCTTTGATCTTCTAATTTTTTTCATACATTCTCCTGCCCCACACATAATCCTGCACATAATTTATGTGCAGGATGTGCGGGATTATAACCCAAATTATGTATTAGCCACAGATTAACACAGATAAATACAGATAAAACAAATAATTAAATTCTTTTCTCTTTATTTAAAATGTGAAAAAGTTTTATTTATAATTCATTGAATAATCTGTGAAAATCTGTGTCTATCTGTGGTTTCACGCATTTTTTGGCTATAATTTATCCAGATGACACAAAACACAAATATCCCTTTTAAAATCTACTCTTGCAAAGTATCGTTCCTTACCTCCATGAGGCATGTGACAGGTAGCACAGGTCATAATATTCCCCTCTGCTGTTGGAAGAGTAGTCGGTATTTTTATATTCCCCCTTGAGGCTATCCCTACAGGATGAGATGCCCCCTGTCTGTGACACTTTTCCATACAGGAATCAATCCCTGCCTCCCTTCTGCTTCTCAAATCGCCCCTCTTATGTATTTTCTCTTCAGAAGAATCTGAGAGATACCCACCTGCCTTTTTCCCTGCATATTCAGCAAGAGATGATGTCGTCCTCTTTCTGGAGATATGACATATCTCGCATTCTCTCTGGACAAAATTTGAGTGCTGAAAGGTAAATCCTGCTATTTCATTATATATTTTTTGATGGCACTTTATACATTCACTCTCTGCAGCCAAAACAAATTGAGACAAAAGGGGCACATACAGTAAAGCAAAAGATAGGTTTCTAAAAACAGAAAATAGACTTTGCGGAGTGAAGAATCTCACCCCTTCAACTTTGCTCAGGCAAGTATTGAAATTTCTGTACATATGTTTAGCATATACTACCTTCCAAAAAGTGTTGATAGCAATTGCTTTGACACATTGCGGCTCAATTCAATCTCGTTTTTCTGCTCCATTCCAAATATGGTTCTCGTAATACTACTTCCCTTTTCAGAATAAACGCCACGCCACAGTGTTACCCCTGAATTAGACTCAACCAATCGGAGGGAAAGAGAAGCAACGGCATAAGGTGAGCCGCCTCTGCTCTGTCCATAGGACTCCACTGAGCCGATAAAAAGTGCCTGCACTCCAAGTTTCTCAGAGATTTTCTTTATACTTTCCGTATCCATAACAACAAGCTCCCCCTCCCTGAACCCCATTTCCCTGAAAACATCCGCTACTGCCTTATTAACCTCCCCCTCCTCTGCTACCTCAAAAACACCGCTTTCAAGTATATCCATTATAACAATGCTCTTAACCTTCTCACTGGCATACCTGTCATCTGTAAGATTATTGAAGGGGAGGACTGCAACCTTTTTAATATACTGGAAATTTGCGCCGCTCTTGATATATTGCTTTGGAGGAGCTGTCCCGCATCCATTCAAAATTGCAAGAAAGGTAAGGAAATTACAAACCACAAAGGCACGGAGACATAGAGTTAATAATGAATGGCGAATGGCGAATGGCGATATGTCCCTCTGCATTTTTTTGGTTAAGACCATGTTTTTATTTTGCATTTTCAGTGATTTTATATCCTCCATTATCCAATGTCAATGTGAAAAATTGTTTCTTGCTCCATTGCTTTATTGTTAAAACCACAGACTGTGTGAAAAGTCAATAGGTTGCAACTTGCAAAGGCTCCTAAAATGGGGTTTTCACACAGGCTGACCATGAAGCTATGAAACCATGAAACCTCATTTACGCACTGAAATTGCTATACTGTATAAACTACTGCTATCTCCTGTAGCATTATGAAATATAGCAGTACTATAGTTAGAAGAAACATAGAGATACCTGCTGATATTCCAGTAAACGCTACCACCTGCTGTCTCGGCTCCTGTTTCAGATACATTATAATTAACATTAATCTGCAAACTGCCGGGGAGTCGTGAATTTATAGAGTAATTCTGCTTTGCCTCAGGGAGATACTGAAGATTAGTAACAAAATTTACATATCGTGAGGGGGTTATATTTATTGTTGACCTCAGACTTTCTGCTTTAGAGTTCACCTTTTGCCCCCCTGTGTCCGATGCAGAAGATGAAAATGCCCCATCAATCAGGATATTGATACTCTTCCTTGGTAATAAATTCAGATTCCCATTAATAGAATTTGTGTCTGTCTCACTTCCCCTGATTAAATCCTTTGCCTTGCTAACTGTAAAACCTGTTCCGAGGTTAATTCCGGGATACAACTTAAAAAACATATTGATATTTCCGGAATTTGTTTCTGAAGTCTTCTCCCCTCCTGACAGGGATTCAAAAAGACTTAGGGCAAAGGAACCATTAATAGTTTCCATGGGATTTGTGCTTACCGAGAGGGTATAGTTATTTGAGCCGACACCTTTAGTTAATGAAGATTCGGTACTCTGTGCCTGATAGTTCAGAAATAAAGATGCATACTTAGACGCTGCATAGGATAGTGACACCCCCTGATTAATATTAGTATCTTCGCGGTTGGTCGGAGATTGGCTTGATTGGTCATAGGTTGCGTTATAGGAAAGATTCAGTTTTTCTGTCGGCCTCAGACCCAGGTTCATACCACCATATTGCCGTTCCACGCCCGTTTCAAAAGTTACACCGGTCTGTCTTGAGATTGAGCCTATTGCCTCAATCTCCGTAACACTAATCTTCTGGGCGGAAGGGTCATAAGTAGTATTCACTACCTTAAAAAACAGTGCCTCGGTAGCAGTTGAAAGAACCAGTTTAAAACGACTATTAACTTCATCGTAGGAACTGCTTGATAGTGTTGCAACACTCCAGTTATTTCCCGAGAGGTCATTAGTATAATAAATACTCCACCCAAAATTCATATTGGCAATATTGGTTTCCGATGTAGATACATACAGGTAAATAGTATGGATTGTATCTTTATTTTTCAATTTTAATCCTATGTTTCTGTAAGAACCATTTATATCAATACCAGTATCAGAAGACTTATCATCGTTAATCAGGGAAGGATAATCGGATAATTTTCCATCACCTGGCAATGTATCTATCTCATAAAGTCCATTGTCTGCACCCTTTTTTTCAGAAAAGACCTGTGGTGTACCTGACAGGCTTATATTTGTCAATTTTGCACTTGTCCCGCCAAGGTTCATATTGAAATTCAATCTATTATTAAAAAATGAGTTTCCGTAGGTAATCGTTCCAAGGTGCGTTGGAGTCTCCTGTTTTATCTGTGTTAAAAAATCATCCTGTGTTGAACTGGTGTAATTATACAATAAA
>MHDI01000020.1 GCA_001804915.1 Nitrospinae bacterium RIFCSPHIGHO2_02_FULL_39_82
TGATGTCCTGATAGTTCCCCATGTTACGGCTGATATAGAGCCATTAAGCTCATCAACAATACCGTAACCTGTTACTGAACTTCCCGGGTCAATACCCAAGACTCTCATAAAAATAGTTTATCAAGTTATAAAGTTCTTAAAGTTTATAAAGTTTTTACTACTTTATAACTTTCTACTTTATAAACTTTTTAACTCCTCTTCGGGTATATCAAAATTTGCATAGACCTTCTGGACATCGTCATGGTCTTCAAGGGACTCCATCAGACGAAGCATCTGCTGTGCCTTCTGCCCTGTGAGTTTTATATTGCTTTGGGGCACCATTGTGACTTCCGCAAATGTGGTTGGTATCTTATTATCATCAATAGCTTTTTTGACCTTTTCAAAGTTTTCTGGTGTGGTGATTACCTCAAATTCCCCTTCGCCTGTCCGCATGTCCTCTGCACCTGCATCAAGGGCAATTGACATGAGCTTATCCTCATCTACTACTTTAGAATCAACTAAAATCTGCCCTTTTCTATGAAACATCCAGCCTACACATCCTGCCTCACCAAGGTTTCCACCATTTTTAGTGAATATAGACCGTATTTCTGCTACAGTTCTATTTTTGTTATCTGTAAGAATATTCAATATAACAGCCACACCTCCGGGACCATACCCCTCATATTTTACCTCCTCATAATTAACACCTTCTAACTCACCTGTGCCTTTCTTGATTGCCCTGTCAATGTTATCTCTCGGCATGTTTTCTGCCTTTGCATCTGCAATAGCAGTCCTGAGTCTTGGATTTCCTTCAGGGTCTCCACCTCCAAGTCTTGCAGCCACAGTAATCTCTTTTATAAGTTTTGTAAAGACCTTTCCTCTCTTTGAGTCAATGGCACCCTTCTTTCGTTTGACAGTTGCCCATTTTGAATGACCTGACATTATGACCTCCTATCGCAAAATCAAAATTATTGAGTTCAAATGACAACTAACCACTAACCACTAACTAACCACCAACAAGTGTTGTAAGTTGTGAGTTGTAAGTTGTAAGTTATTCATGTTTTTATCTTCCTTACATATATTTCCTTTGCAATATCAGAGTCTATGGATAGGGTTGTCTCATCAAAGAGGATAACGATTGCTGGCTGTCTCTGATGAATCCGTATCAATGTCCCTGGCATTAAGCCGATGGAAGTAAGCTTATCAAGACGATGATGGTCTCTTGTTGAGATATAAAGTATCTTCCCTACCTCTCCTGAGTTAAGGTTATCCAGTGAGAGTATCAATGGTTCTAATTCTTTTCTCCTCTCGCTGCAGCAATCTCCGGGTGGAATTGACTTTCCATGAGGGCAGGTAGTTGGATGTCCAAGCAGGATGCATATGCTCTCCGTAATATCGGTATCCAGTATATGTTCAAGCTCGCAGGCGAGTCTCTCCATAGATTCATGCCCTATATTAAGGATATCGCTCATCAACCTTTCTGCCAGTCTGTGTCTTCTTATCAAGGAATTAAAGTCCTCCTGCCCCTTCTTGGTGAAGTTTACATTTTCGTTTGAAGCAACAGTAATAATTCCTTTCTCCTTCATTTCCCTTATATCCGTCTCTTCTATGCCAGCCCCTTTAAGACCATTTAAAGCAACTGTCCCTTCCTCAAGTTTCATACCAATAAGCTCTAAATTTTCATCATACTGCTGTTTTTTATCCATAAATACCTCTATAGGTCATCAAAGTGTGTTAATCTTTTGAACTCCTTAAACCTCTCTTCAATCTCTCTATAACTCAGATTCTTCAGCCTGTTGAGGCTGAAATCCTCTACATTAAATGATGCCATAGCACTTCCAAAGATTATAGCCTGTCTTACAGACGATTCATTGATATTATTTACATTGGAGATGTATCCCATAAATCCGCCTGCAAAACTATCCCCTGCACCGGTAGGGTCAAATACAGATTCCAACGGATATGCAGGTGCTGAAAAGACTGTAGAATCGGAGAACATCAATGCCCCGTATTCACCCCTCTTTGCGATAAGCCTTTTTGGTCCCCATGAGAGCACCTTCTGGGCTGCCTTTACCAGATTCGCCTCTCCTGCCAACTCTCTCAACTCAGCCTCATTTATTATCACTATATCAACCTGTTCAATCATCTTTTTTAAGGAATCAAATTTCCTTTCAATCCAGAAGTTCATTGTATCACACGCAATAAGTTTTGGTTTCCTTATCTGATTCAATATCTCCCTCTGCAAATCAGGGTCTATATTTGCAAGAAAAACATATTCGCAGTCCTTGTATTTTTCAGGGAGTTTGGGATTAAAATCAGCAAAGACATTCAACTGGGTATCCAGTGTATGAGCCTCATTGAGGTCATATCCGTATTCACCCTTCCATTTGAAGGTTTTCCCCTTCCTTTTCTCAAGCCCCTCAGTGTCTATATTCCTAATTTTGAATATTTCAATATCCTCCTTATTAAAGTCTTCACCCACAACTGCAACAAGGGATACATCAGTAAAATAACTTGCAGATACAGAAAAATATGTGGCAGAACCCCCCAGAACATTCTCAGCGGTCCCAAAAGGGGTCTTAACAGAATCAAATGCTACAGAACCGACAACAAGTAAACTCATAATTCCTCCTCAAAATGTAATATTGTAAAATCTACCATAACTCATGAATTTTCAAAAGACTTTTCTCTAAATGACATTGACGAAGGTATTGGAATTTGCTAAATTTAGGCATAGGCGAGAGTGGCGGAACTGGCAGACGCGCTGGACTTAGGATCCAGTGGGCAACCATGGGGGTTCAACTCCCCCCTCTCGCACCAAAATCAGACTTTAGGCGAAACAGAAATTGAAGTAATGAACAACAATAAGGTAATAAAAATATCAAAAGCTCTTTATTTCCCCTCACACCACTCTCTTGCATTTTGAAACATCTTGAGCCAGGGTGATGCCCTGAGATTTCTTTTCATATCCTCAGGCATCCACGCCCACTGCCATTTGAGGAATGTCCTCTCAGGATGGGGCATCATTGCAAGGTGTCTGCCATCAGGTGTGCACAGGGCTGCAATGCCGAGGGGAGAGCCATTGGGATTGAAGGGATACTTTTCCGTAACTTCGCCGCTGTCATCCGCATATCTGATTGGTGCGAGTCCTTTTGCTATTACCTCATCCCGTATCTTCTCTTCAGGGAAATGTGCAAAGCCTTCACCATGATTTATCCAGACCCCAAGTGCAGAACCCTCCATCCCTTTAAGCATAATTGCAGGATTTTCAAAAATCTTTACTGTAACAAATCGTGATTCCAGTCTGCCTGATTTATTATGGATAAATCTCGGCTGGAAGTTATCAGAAATTCCATGCCACGGAACCCAGCCGAGCAATGCCATTAATTGACAGCCGTTGCATACACCAAGACTAAAGGTGTCCGGTCTGTGGTAAAATTTCTGGAATTGCTCATAGATCTTTTTGTTGAATCTTATTACCCCTGCCCATCCCTTTCCGGAATCAAGGACATCTGCATAGCTAAAACCACCGACAAATACTACTCCTTTGAATCGGGATAGGTCTATTTTTTCACTCAATAAATCTGTCATTGTTACATCCCATGGTTCAAACCCTGCCATATAAAATGCTGATGTCATCTCCCTGTCTCCATTACTCCCTTCCTCCCGGATTATTGCAACAGGAGGTTTTACTTTTTTCTTTATAATAAATTCAGGTGTAAAAGTAATTTTATATGATGGTCCTTGTCTATCATAGATAGCTTCTTTTTCTTCAAGGACACATTCAGGATTTGTCTGAAACATATCTAATTGATGACTTGTTTCCTCCCATATTTCCCTTAAAACCCTCATATCTTCATCTAAGAGAGTTAAAAGTTCTGAGTCAGGAGTTTGGAGAGTTATTTTAATTCTTTTTTCTGCCAATGACCTGCCAATGATTTGATAAGGAATATTGTGATTTTCAAATTCTGATACTATCTCCTTTTCATATTCAGAAAGATACTCAATAACTAATCCCAGTTCTTCTGAGAATAATATTTCTATTGCTTCTTGCCCCTTGCCCCTTGCCCCTTGCCCTTCTAAAGCTATCTCCAGCCCGCAATTCCCTGAAAATGCCATCTCAAGGAGTGTTGTTATAAGCCCCCCGTCACTCCTGTCATGTCCTGATAGTATCAGTCCTTTATCAATAAAGTGTTGGATTGCATTAAAAGTATTTTTAAGTAGATGCAGGTCATCTACATCTGGGGACTCATCACCTATTTGTTTATAGCATTGGGCAAGGGCTGAACCACCCAGTCTGTTTTTGCCATTGCCCATATCTATATAAATCAGTCTGCTCTTGCCTGCCATCTTCAAATCAGGGGTAACAACCTTTGTAATATCCGGGCATGTGGCATAGGCTGAAATTACAAGTGTCCCCGGCGATTTTACAACCTCTGTATCATCCCCCTCTCCTGCCTTCCCCCCGATGGTAGGTGAGGAAACCTTTGCTGCCATAGATAGACTGTCTTTGCCTCCATCTACTGCAATACCGAGTTCAATCGCCATATCACTCATTGCAACGACAGCCTCATATAATCTTGCACCCTCTCCTGGCAACTTTGCTGCCCACATCCAGTTTGCCGAACATCTGATATCTTTAAAGGAGCTTATCTTTGCCCAGACAATGTTTGTAAGTGCCTCACCAACACTCATCCTTGCCATTGCAGACGGATTTATAAGCCCCTTGATAGGCTGTTCACCAATGGCTATTGCCGAACCTGTTAATCCGAAATGGCTCTGTGCTATGACTGCAACATCAGAGACAGTAAGCTGAAGAGGACCGGCACACTGCTGTCTTGCTATCAAACCCGTAACAGACCTGTCCACCTTGCTTGTCAAAAACCTCTTTGACCCCACTGATATAAGTCTCAATACTCTATCTAAATGAGTGATGAGTGATGAGTGATGAGTGATGAGTGATAGGGGTTGTGTCTTCATTGGAATTCGCTCAAGATTAAATGTTTTCTGTGGCATATCCCCTAAAACCTTTTCAAGGGCAAGGTTTACAGGGGTTGAGCCGTCTTTGCTGTCGTAAAGGACAATAGAACCATCTCCTGTTATTTCTCCTATAATTGCGAAAGGGAGTTTTTCCCTACCGCAGAGTTCTTTAAAAAATTTTAAATACTCCGTCCTTATTAATATTGCATCCTGCTCCTGATACTCTGCACCCCAGATTTCAAGAACCGAAAGGGTGCTATCACCGACTATTATCTTTCTTATATCTACCTTTGCACCTGCGGGATAGACAATCTCTTTTACTACATTACAGTTCCCCCCTGCACCCTGGTCATGGATACTCACTACAGGATTCCTGTCTCCCGTTTCAATACATCCTCTTATGACCCTGTTTAATTTCTGCTCCATCTCTGCATCGCCACGCTGGACTGCGTTAAAATCAAGTTCTTCCACATTCTCCCCCTGTATCATGCTTGATGCAGCACCGCCACCCATTCCTATTCTGTATGCAGGACCACCTATCTTTACCACAAGCATACCCTTTTCAGGGCTATCTTTTTCAACATGTCTTGAGTCTATCTGTCCGACTCCACCTGTAAACATTATAGGTTTTAGCCATTCAATTCGCTTTCCATCAGGAAGATTCATACCGAATGACCTTGTAAAACCCTGTATTACGGGTTCCCCGAATTTATTTCCATAGTCTGAGGCACCGTTACTTGCCTCTATCTCTATCCTGAGTGGTGATGCAAGATTCCCGGGATAAATAAAGTTATCATCCTCCCATGGAAGGGGATAGTCAGGTATATGAAGGTTTCCCACACAATAGGCTGCTGTTCCTGCAATAACAAGTCCTCCTCTGCCTGTTGCATGAACATCTCTGATTCTGCCACCCGTTCCTGTCTCCGCACCTGGAAATGGGGCAACCCCTGAAGGGAAATTGTGGGTCTCGGCAGTAAAAATTATATGATATGTTACCTCTTTCAGACTGAAGGCTGAGGGCTGAAGACTGATTACAGGGAGAAGGGTGTAAATTTTATATCCCCTTATGGCACTTGAATTATCTTTAAAAGCAATGATGCTGTTATTCGGATTCCTCTTATATGGTTCCTTAACAATATCCATCAAGCTCTCTTTGACATCCTTCCCGTCAATCAGAAGTCTCCCCCTGAAAAACCAGTGTCGGGAATGTTCGCTATTTGACTGGCTCAAATCAAAGCATTCTACATTTGTAGGATTTCTTTTTAGCTCCTTAACGAAGAGATTGTAGTAATAATCAATATCCCATTCATCAAGCCCAAGCCCCATCTTCTGATTTGCTTCTATCAAGGCAGATTTACCCTTTGTTATGAGCGGGACAGTGTATACAGACTCAGGTATCATTCCTGTCTCAAATGTCTTGAGAGGCTCAGAATATTCACACTCTGTCATACGGTCATGGATGAGATCTAAAAAGTATGCAGTAGGCAGTAGGCAGTAGGCACTTTCTTTATTGATTATTTTATCTTTACTGCTTACTGCATACTCCTTACTGCTTACTATTAATTTATAACGCCTTGACCTCTCTATCCTCTTTATCTTTGTAAGTCCGCAGGCATGACATATTGATACGGCGTTGGATGACCATGCAGTTGTGAAGTTCATACGGGGACCAACCTCAAGAATAAGGCTGAAGGCTGAAGGCTGAAGGCTGAAAAAACTTTTATTAGAAAAATTTTCCGGTTCAAAAGTTTCTGATAATAACCATCTAAGTGTATTCAGTTCTTCATTATTCAGGTTTTCTGAAATGGCGATATTGAAACAAAATTCTGTCTCAAGTGACCCAATATCAGGACTTATCTTTTCTCTCACGGTTTTAAGGAGTTGATTCCTTTTATTCTCCGAAAGGGCAGGTGTGCGATATAAGTTTAAAAGATTTTTTTGGCTCACAATCCTCCTTTAAGGTCTTAAGCCATTTTAACAGATGAGATTTTCAATTGACAAATATTTTCCACAGGGTAGGATATTATACATGATAGTAGGCATACCAAAAGAAATAAAAAAAGATGAATACAGGGTAGCTATTGTTCCTGCAGGTGTCAGGGCATTTACATTGGCAGGGCATAAGGTTTTGGTAGGGGACGGTGCAGGTCTTGGCAGTGGTATATCAAATTCGGAATATGAGTTTGAGGGTGCTGAGATAGCCCCAACTGCCAAAGATGTATATTTCAGGGCTGATATGATTATGAAGGTGAAAGAGCCTGTTATCTCCGAGTATGACCTGCTCCGTGAGGGACAGATACTTTATACATATCTCCATCTTGCACCTGCCCCTGATTTGACAAAGGTACTCCTTAATAGAAAGATTATCGCCATAGCATACGAGACTGTTCAGCTTGATGACGGCTCCCTGCCCCTTTTAATCCCAATGAGTGAGATTGCCGGGAGAATGTCTATACAGGAAGGGGCAAAATATCTTGAGAGGGAAAAAGGTGGGAGAGGCATACTCCTTGGAGGTGTCCCCGGAGTTGCCCCGGGGAAAGTAACTATCATTGGCGGCGGTATAGTCGGAACAAATGCAGCAAAGATGGCAATCGGAACAGGGGCAACTGTGACCATACTGGATGCAAGTCTTTACAGACTTCGTTATCTTGACGATATCTTTGGAGGAAGAATAAGGACACTTATGTCAGACAACCACAATATAATGGAATCTGTAAAAGAGGCTGATTTAGTCATAGGTGCGGTTTTAATACCCGGTGCAAGGGCACCCTTTCTTGTTACAAGAGGAATGCTTTCAGAGATGAAAGAGGGCTCAGTTATTGTGGATGTATCAATTGACCAGGGCGGATGTATTGAAACATCAAGACCCACCTCTCACAGCAACCCAACATTTGTAGTTGATGGAATCATTCATTACTGTGTAACAAATATGCCGGGGGCTGTTCCGAGGACATCCACCTTTGCCCTCACAAATGCAACATTCCCCTACGCCCTTCAGATAACCAATCTTGGAATCAAAGAGGCACTCATCAAAAATAAGGCACTTCTTAAGGGGCTAAATCTGGCGAATAGTAAGGTAACGCATAAGGCTGTTGCTGAAGCTCTGGGATATGAGTATTCTCCACCTGAGAAGATTATAGGTGCCGTGTAATTCGCCTAAATCTTGTTATACGCCCTTGTCAACCAATTAAGTTCTGACTTCCTCAACCTCAAACCTAATTGTAGGGACGGTAATTCTTGGAGCCTTTGCAATCCGTTCAGAATTTTCTATTAATTTCACAATCCATCGCCCAACATCAGATTTAATAACCTTTTCTCCGCACCGTGGACATACCCCTGCCGGTACACCTTTTACAACAATAAGTTCCCCCCTTATCCAAAAATCTTGATTTATAAGCCTTTCTTGTAGAGGGCTATCACAAATCTCACATTCCCCATAATCATATCTTAATAATTTTCTCTTCATCACCTTATTCCTCCAAAGCATAAGTTGTGATTAATAATAGCTTCCCTGTGCTTTTAATCCTGCAAATGATCGCAATTTCTCTGCCGTCTGTTGCAGTACCAATAACCTCATAACGAGTTCCTCTGGGATCCCGAGTAAATTTGCGATTTATTCGGCCATTAGCAATTGCCATTTCAATGTCTGCGAAAGCAAGATTGTCCTCAGTCATCTCTTCAAAAAAGTGTGGAATGGTAAACTCATATTCTTGCTTTGATATTTTTTCTCTGATTGAATGGATAATAGCCAATAATCAGTCTCCACATATCCCTTTTCAGTATAACATAAATTCTACTTAAGATTTTGCTGTGGCGTATAACTTTTACAACACAGACAAAACTATAAGGCTTATAGTTTTCATTTGTACCGTTGTTAAATGTCGTTTTCCCCCTAATACCTTTTTTAAGGTCAAAGCACGGTAGTTACAAGTTTCCAGACTACGACTAACTAGAGAATAATCGAAAAGATTGAGTTGATTCCTATTTTGATTTTTTCATCTGTTAATTTTTTTTCACCTTCCAAAAACTAAGTGTATCCATGAAAATCAAAAGTAAAATTGATAAAATAACAGTCTCAAACATTGTTGCTCAAATCCTTTGTATTGTCAATAATTAATTTTTAAAAGTCAGGACAACCTAGGCACATCGTGACCCCCTTGAGTATAATTTTTATTCAACTTATACTCAAGTAATCTATCAAGGTCTAATGCTGGTAATGTCA
>MHDI01000021.1 GCA_001804915.1 Nitrospinae bacterium RIFCSPHIGHO2_02_FULL_39_82
AGGATTATTAAAATAAACATTATTTAAAGGGAGGGATTTGTGCAGAAGGCAATTATTATCCTTTTATCCTTTTTCTTTACTATTTTAATTTCAGGTTCTGTCTTTAGCGAGATAGAAAATGAAGAAGAAATTATTGAGCAAACGGATTCTTCCTTATCCTTATCAGAGGAAGAGATAAATTCACCGGAAGTTTCAACAGAAGAGGACGAGACGCTATTTGAGGAATTAAGTTCCCCGGATGCCAATTTATTTCATGTCCCCCCCGGCCTGAGGGCAAATGTTGATTTCTGGAAAAAAATATACACAGAATATACCACGAATCAGATGGTTATTCACGATAGTAATAATCTTAATGTAATTTACGCTGTAGTGGATTTAAGTAATGGGCTACGGATAGGCAACAAAATAAAAAAGTGGAAGATAAGTGAAGTCAGGAAGAAATACAGGAATATATTAATCAGCATTCATCACAAGATTAAAAAGGGAAGGATGCTTAATGATGAAGAAATTGAGGTATATAAAAAGTTTGACAATATTGACAAACCAAATAAGTTCCTTGCCGCTGCTGAAAATATTCGTGGACAACTTGGGCAGAGAGACAGGTTTATTGAAGGACTTAAGAGGTCAGGCAGATATATGGATAGGATTAAGGAAGTATTCAAGGATTATGGACTTCCGGAAGAACTGACTGTCCTCCCCCATGTAGAATCATCTTTTAATTATAGGGCATACTCCAGTGCAGGTGCATCAGGAATATGGCAGTTTACAAGGTCTACTGGGAGACTCTTTATGCAAATTGATTATGCGGTTGATGAAAGGAATGACCCGATTACTTCTACTGATGCGGCTGCAAAATTACTCAAAAGAAATTATGAAGAATTGGGGAGTTGGCCGCTTGCAATAACCGCATATAATCATGGACTCGCCGGAATGAAAAGGGCTAAAGAGAGGATAGGAGATGATGTAATGGATGTAATAAACGGCTATCGCAGCCGTATTTTTGGATTTGCATCAAAAAATTTCTTTTGCGAATTTCTTGCAGCACTGGAAATTGTAAATGATTACAGGAAATATTTTGGTGAAATAGAATTTGAAAAACCTGTGGAGTATGATGTCTTTAAGGTGGAGAGTTATCTTGATATTGGGACTCTGAGCAAACATATGGGATTAGCCAGAGATGAGATAAAGGAACTCAATCCTGCATTAAGACCACCTATCTTTACCTCAAGAAGATATATTCCAAAAGGATTTGAACTGAAAATACCAAAAGGGAAATCGCAGGATGTGGGTAATATTTATGCCTTCCTTCCAAAGGATGTTAAAAATCAAAGCCAGAAACATTCGCCGTGGCATCAGGTAGAGAAGGGGGATACCATAGGGAAAATAGCAAGGACATATAATACTACTATAGCAGCCATCGTGGAGATTAATGAAATAGATAATGTAAACCGCATCTACGGGGGGGAGATATTAAAACTTCCGGAATTTGTTTCTGTTCAGGGCAAGACAAAAAATACATATCAGAATACTATTAATGTTGCACTTGAATCTGCTGTTGAAGAGACGAAACCAAAACCTATAGTTCAGCAAGATAACGAAGACAAGTCAATCAATTCTGAATTTAGAAGAACTGACTCAACCGGGACTTCACCAGCTTTTTTGAAAGCGGTCTATGAAGTTACTGTCCCGGCTAATTATGATTCAAAAAAGATTAATTACGGATTTATAAAAGTAGAGCTTGATGAAACTATAGGACATTACGCTGATTGGAGTGGGGCGTCAGTTCAATCGCTAAAAGATATAAACAGCTTGAGAAGACGAATTGGTTTAAAGATTGGGCAGAAGCTCAAGATACCATTTACATCCGTTACTAAAGAGTCCTTTGAAGAAAAAAGGGCAGAACATCACATGGCTATTCAGGAGGATTTCTTTTCTAACTATAAAGTTGAAGGGAGGACAACCTCCTATAAAATAAAAACAGGTGAAACAGTATGGAGATTGTGTGCTGAAAGCGAAATTCCACTCTGGCTTCTGAAAAGATACAATCCTGATAAAGACCTCCAAAGATTGGCAAAGGGAGAACCACTTATCCTGCCTATAATTTCTAAGATTAATTGAAGAATTTTAATGGAAGTAAGGATAAATAAGTCAAAACTTGAACTGGTGGAAGGGGATATTACGCGGCAGGATACAGAGGCGATTGTCAATGCTGCAAATTCAAGACTTGCAGGTGGTGGAGGAGTGGATGGGGCAATACACAGGGCAGGCGGACCCCAGATAATGGCGGAGTGTAAAAAGATAGGTGGTTGTCCAACAGGTGAGGCAGTAATAACCTCAGGCGGCAGGCTTAAGGCAAAGTATGTGATACATGCGGTGGGACCTGTTTACAGAGATGGAAGACATGGTGAGCCTGAACTTCTTGCAGGTGCCTATAAATATAGTCTGAAACTTGCATCAGAGAATAAAATAAAGAGTATTGCCTTCCCTTCTATCAGCACAGGTGCTTATGGTTATCCAATAAGAAATGCGGCAGAAATTGCCCTATCAACAGTAATTAATTATCTCAATTCCCATCCCGAAATAGAACTTGCCCGTTTTGTCCTCTTCAGTGCAGATGCTTATGTGTTGTATGAAACGGTCTTAAAAGAATTAACAAAGGCATAAAACTTTTATCTCCCCTTCGCAGCCTTTCCAACCATCGGAACGAAGGCTACACCTGTGATATGCTGGACATCAAGCTCTCCTTTTATCTTTGTTATTAGCGTCAGGGTCTGATAATAGGTAGTGCTCCCGAGGGGGATAATAAGTCTTCCACCCTCTTTTAGCTGTTTTGTGAGGGGTGGAGGTATATGGTTTGCTGCACAGGTTACAATTATTGCATCATAGGGGGCATACTCCTCCCATCCGAAGTAACCATCACCTGCCTTGCCCTTTACATTTCTGTATCCTAATTCTTTTAGTCTTGCCTCTGCCTTTTCTGAAAGGTTTTTTCGTATTTCCATTGTGTAAACATTCTGTGTTATTTCAGAGAGGATTGCCGCCTGATAGCCTGAGCCAGTGCCTATCTCCAGGACTTTTTCATCCGGTTTTAATTTGAGTATCTGGGTCATAAGTGCAACAATATATGGCTGTGATATGGTCTGCCCTTCGTCTATTGGCAGTGGGTGGTCTGCATAGGCAACACTCTGGAGATGTTTATCAACAAAACGGTGCCTCTCCACCTTCCCCATTATTTCAATAACCTCATGGTCCTTTATATCTCTGCCCTTCAGGTCATTCTCCACCATTTTTTTCCTTGCAGAGGCAAACCTGTCTTCAGCGGCATTGATAGGCGGGATGAAGGAGATTGTAAGTGTTAATGATAGGAGGAGGATAAAAATTATTATGATGGAATATTTCTGAACATGTGTGGGGTATGGTAGTTTAGGAGGCGGGCTATTTATCTTCCAGACTAATGCCCACTTTTTTGAGCCACTCTTTATCATCAAAATTCTTTGCACAATATTCAAGGAAGGCAACCTCATTTGATGTAAGCTCCCTTCCGTCTATATATTGCCTCATATCATTCTTTTTCGCTCTTCTTTTTCCATTATCATTTTTTTTCTGAATATCGGTAAGCTCTGTCAGTGCCTGTATTTTTATCATCAGCATCATGAAGCCTTTATCTACTATTATATCATTTTTAACAAGGCGTGATAATATACTCTTCACCTCTTTTGATTTAACTATGGCATCTACAATTGCCTTTGACAGTTTCTCTATATCTTCTTTGGGATTATTATAGAATTCCATATAGTTAGATATTAATTTACATTCCGTGTCATGTCAAGTAAATCTTTGTTTCCTGTCAAGGTAAAGTAGTAGTGCTGATTTCACAAACATGTTTGAAAATTATCCAAAAATTTTCTTGAAAAAACTGATGATAGATATTATAGTATGTTTAAATCTTTTGAGGGGGAATTAAAATGAGGTATAAAGATATCTTTGATTATAAGAATTCTTTAAAGGGTATAGCAGGATTAAAGGATGGCGGAGTTGATATAATCAATGCATCGGTATTCAGGGAACAGATTCTTGACAGGCTGATATTTAATGCCGTTTTTAATGAAGACAAAGAAATAAAGGGTAATTGCCGCTGGCTTATAAAGTCTGCAGCCTTAAGTCTCGGATTAAGACCTGCCTCCATTCAAGAACTCTATGAGGCAATGGGGAGAGGTGAATATAAGGGTTTTACAGTTCCTGCAATAAATATCAGGGGACTTTCATACGATGTGGCAAGGGCAGTGGTCAGGGCATCAAAGAAGAACAATATGGGTGCCTTCATATTTGAAATTGCCAAGTCAGAAATTGGATATACAGAGCAATCTCCGGCAGAATATTCCACAGTCATGATTGCATCTGCATTGAGGGAAGGATATAAAGGACCTATTTTTATTCAGGGAGACCATTATCAGATAAGTGCAAAAAAATATGCAGGGGATAAAAATAAAGAGCTTTCAGGATTGAAAAAACTTATAAAAGATTCTATATCGGCAGGATTTTATAATATTGACATAGACTCATCTACTATGGTTGATTTAAGTAAAGCGGATTTGAAGGAACAGCAGGGACTCAATTTTGAAATTGCAGCAGATATGACTGCTTATATAAGGGGGATACAGCCGCATGGTATAAATGTATCTGTAGGCGGAGAGATAGGGGAGGTCGGCGGGAAGAACAGTACAGTAGAAGAACTGAGGGTATTTATGGATAACTACCGTAATACACTTAAAAATAAGGGAAATCTTAAAGGCATAAGCAAGATAAGTGTCCAGACAGGGACAACACACGGAGGTGTGCCTTTACCGGATGGGAGTATTGCAAAGATAAAACTCGATTTTGACACCCTTGAAAAATTATCAAAGGTTGCGAGAGAGGGGTATGGTTTATCGGGTGCCGTACAGCATGGTGCATCCACACTTCCCGACGAGGCATTTGATAGATTTCCAAAAACAGGGACGGCAGAAATACATCTTGCTACCGGGTTTCAGAACATGATATATGAAAGCAGGCATCTGCCTGCTGACCTGCGTGAGGACATTTACAGATACTTAAGAGACTCCTGTGCCAGTGAAAAGAAGGCAAATGAGACGGATGAACAGTTTATATATAAGACGAGAAAAAAGGGATTCGGTCCTTTCAAAGAAAAAATCTGGACACTGTCATCATCTATAAAAGAGGCAATTGGCAGGGAACTTGAGGAAAAGTTTGTATTTCTATTTAAGAAACTGAATGTAGTTAACACCTATGATGTTGTAAATACTCTCATAAAACCGATAAATGCAGAATCGGATTTAAAGAGAGAGATTGAAGCATGTTAAACTTAGTGTCAGGGGATAAGGCTTTGACTCTGAATTTAAGGAGGATGGGTATGTTTAAGGAAAATTTATTAAGAATAAAGTTTATCTTATTAGGTTTTATTTTTATTGCTTCATCTTCTATATATGCTGAGTCTATTACGGATATATCTGTTCAGCAGGCTAAAAAGATGATAGATTCCAAAGACTATGGTGTAATCCTGGATGTGAGAACACCAGAGGAATACACCGGAGACCTCGGGCATATAGAGGGGACGATACTTATTCCGGTTCAGGAATTAAAAGAGAGGACTGGAGAAATTGGAAAATATAAGGATGCAAAGGTGCTTGTGATATGTCATAGTGGAGTAAGAAGCAGAAAAGCAAGTGATATTCTTTTACAAAAAGGGTTCAGCAAGGTTTATAATATAACAGACGGCATGGCAGGGTGGAATTCGCAGAAATATCCTGTAAAGAGATAGTTAAAACAGACTCTAACATCAAAAATTTATTATGGCCCCATCGTCTAGTGGCCTAGGACGCTGGCCTCTCACGTCGGAAACACGGGTTCGAATCCCGTTGGGGCCATTATTATGAAACCCAGTTTTCACTCCTATCTCATAAACGGTCCCTTCGATGACCCTGGCCTTTATATCAAGATATTCAGAGAAAAGAGGGCAATACTTTTTGATGTGGGAAGCAACTATTCCATGGCGACTTCTAAACTCCTGAAGGTCTCGGATATATTTGTATCCCATACTCACATAGACCATTTCATAGGATTTGACCATCTATTGAGGTTGTTCCTTGGAAGGGGAAAGGGTTTAAGGGTTTTTGGGCCACCTGGAATAATATCTAACATAGAAGGCAGGCTCAAGGCATATACATGGAATCTGGTAGATGATTATTCTTTTACCCTTGAGGTAAAAGAAATTTCTGAAGACAGAATTAAATCTGCAAGATTTATATGTAAAGATAAATTCAGAAGGATTAATGATGAGGATGATTCCCCGTTTGAAGGGACACTGATAAATGAATCTCTTTTTAGAATAGATGCTGTTCACCTTGACCATCTTATCCCCTCTCTTGCATTTTCCTTCTCTGAAGATTTTCACATAAATATAAAAAAGGACATCCTTTTAAAATACGGACTCCCTTTAGGTCAGTGGTTATCTGAATTGAAAAGGTGTATAAGAGTGGGGATGTCAGATGACCATAAAATTGAAGTCCCTTTAAATGACAGCACAAAAATTTTTAAATTAGGTGAACTGAAAGAAAAGATTATAATAATTACAAAGGGACAGAAGATAACTTATGTGGTAGATGCGATTTACAACACTGAAAATGCTGAAAAGATAATCTCTCTTGCTTCAGGGTCGGATGTTTTCTATTGTGAGGCTACATTTTTAGAAGAAGATATTAAAAGGGCAAAGGATAGATACCATCTTACCGCCAGACAGGCTGGAGAACTGGCAAGAAGGGCTGAGGTAAAGGCACTTGAAATATTCCATTTTTCCCCGCGATATAAGTCAATGGAGAATAAACTTTATAAAGAGGCAACAGATGAATTCAATAGAAGTCTCTAATGAGGGTTTTTAATGGAATTATTCAATGAGACAACATTTCATTGATTTTATAAAACACTCTTATTATAATAGTGGCATTTGAGGCTATATGCCGAGGTAGCTCAGTCGGTAGAGCGAAGGACTGAAAATCCTTGCGTCGGCGGTTCGATTCCGTCCCTCGGCACCATAAATGGTGTCAAAGTATCAAAGTATCAGAGTATCAAAGTTTATACTCTGACACTCTGACACTCTAACACTTTGATACTTTCCATGAGAGTTCTTGGCATTGACACCTCAACAAATTATGGCAGCGTTGCAATTGCAGAAAAAGGAAGATTGCTTTGCGAACTTCCAATCCCATTAACTGAATCTTATTCAAAGGGATTACTCAACACAATAGATAATATATTGGAGGTAAGTAAAATCAGTGGTTGTGATATTGACGGATATGCAATCTCTATAGGTCCTGGCTCGTTCACTGGTTTGAGGATAGGTCTTTCTACATGCAAGGGTTTCAACCTTGCCATGGAACGGCCAATTATACCTGTGGAGACACTTGATGCAATGGTAGACAGCATTTCTTTGGATTTTAAATCTGCAATCTGCAATCTGCAATCTGCAATTTTATGGCTCTGTCCTCTCATTGATGCAAAAAGGGGAGAGGTCTATACATCCTTTTACAGATATGAAGGGGGGTATATAAAAAAGGTAACTGATGATATGGTTATAAGTCCTGAAAATTTGTGCAAAAAAATTACTGAACCCACATTTTTTTTTGGTGATGGCGTAAAACCATATAGAGGTATAATCAAGGATAGATTAGGGGAACTTGCTTATTTCTACACAGGTGTACCAAAGAATTCTATAGCTGCAAGTATCGCCCTCATGGGGATAAAGAAAATTGAAAGGGGGGATGTGGTAGATTCAATGACTTTAAAACCAAAGTATATCCGTCGTTCCGAGGCTGAGATTAAATGGGAAGAAAGACAAAAATCAAAAGGAGGAAAGGAATATGACATTACAGGGGTTTGATGAAGATTTAATTGAAAGGGTAAAGGTTGAGAATGAGGAATTCAGGGTATTATATTTGGAACATCATGACCTGGAGCAAAAATTGACAGAGTTGACCAGGTCGAAATACTTAACTCCTGAACAGGAGGTAGAGAAAAGGAGGCTGCAAAAAATAAAACTTGCCGGCAAGGACAGAATGGCAAGGATACTTAAGCAATATGAGAGTCATTAGGGAATTATAATTTGGACATTTTAGCGCGCCACATTAATTAAGATAAGCCACAGCATGGTTGCTTGCAACATTTGCTGCCCTGGAATTGGGTTGGATCACCACAAAGGTATCCTGTGCCTCGCCTCTATAATGTATCCACACACCATCCGAATAATAGGGATAATTTTTTGTTTGAAAAAAGAGATTTTATATAATAGTATTGAAGAGGAAATTTAAGCTGCAGAGCTCTATGGCAAATTAATTTTTACTATGCGTAGTGATATTATAAAAGAGGGTGTTGAGAGGGCTCCTCACAGGGCATTACTCCATGCTACTGGTGTTACAAAAAAGGCTATGTCAAAGCCTTTTGTCGGAGTGATTTCAAGTTTCACTGATATAGTCCCCGGCCATATTGGATTTAAAGATATGGAGAGGTTTATAGAAAAGGGGATACACAGTGGCGGCGGGTATGCGTTTTTCTCATCAGTCCCGGGAATATGCGATGGTATTGCAATGGGGCATAAGGGGATGCACTATTCGTTGCCGACGAGGGAACTTATAGCAGACATGATTGAGTCTGTGGTAGAGGCAAATTCATTTGACGGGATACTCCTCTTGACAAACTGTGATAAATTTACGCCGGGTATGATAATGGCAGCGGGAAGGCTCAATGTTCCGGCAATTGTAGTAACAGGTGGCCCTATGCTTTCAGGAAGATATAAGATGAGAAGGCTTGCACTTGTTAAGGATACATTTGAGGCAGTCGGTATGTATCAGGCAGGAAAGATTTCTGCCGATGAGCTTGGGAGGCTTGAAATGGAGGCATGTCCCGGCTCAGGCTCATGCCAGGGTTTATATACAGCTAATACGATGGCGTGTGTAACTGAGGCAATCGGCATGTCCATTATCGGCTGCGGGACTGCACTGGCAGTATCGGCAAAAAAGAGGAGAATTGCCTATGACAGCGGTATTAGGATTATGGAGCTTATCAAAAATAACATTACTGCAAGGAAGATTATGACGAGGGATGCCTTTGAAAATGCCATCAGGGTTGATATGGCTTTAGGAGGCTCTACAAACAGTGTCCTCCATATAACTGCAATTGCAAATGAGACAGGGGTTCCTCTTGAGCTTGAGACATTTGACCGTATAAGCAGGGATACTCCGCAGATAACGAATATCCAGCCAAATGGAGATGGATTTATGGAGGATGTAGAATTTGCAGGGGGTATTCCTGCAGTAATGAAGAGTCTCGGGAATAAAATAAAGGATTGTCAGACGGTGAGCGGATTTACTACAAAAGAGATTATAAACTCTGCAGAGATTTTTGACCCTGAGGTTATAAGGACGGTTGATAACCCGTTTAATCATGAGGGGGGGATTGCCGTTTTGAGGGGGAATCTTGCACCTGATGGTGCTGTTGTTAAGCAGTCTGCTGTAAGCAAGAAGATGATGAAGTTTACAGGCTCTGCACGGGTCTTTAATTCAGAAGAAAACGCAATGAAGGCGATAATGGAAAAGAAGATAAAGTCAGGAGATGTGGTTGTAATCAGATATGAGGGAC
>MHDI01000022.1 GCA_001804915.1 Nitrospinae bacterium RIFCSPHIGHO2_02_FULL_39_82
TACCCCCCTTTATTAAGGGGATTGGCGAGACTAAAGCCTCGCACTACATGAGTTTTAGGAATTTTGCCACGGTGAGGACAGATATGCCATGTTGGGATAAAAATAGAGAAACTTTTTTATCAAACTTAATATCGTCATCTCTGGTAACAAGATACGACGTCTCGCCTTTTATTGCAGTTTCAATGATAAGGTTATCATCTTTATCACGACAGATATTAATATCTCCAGAAATTAGGACATATTCTGCCCTTTCTTCTATGAGTGTTAGAAGTTCTCGTATATCCTCTGGTGTAATCTCATATTTATCTTTAATTTTTGGACGGCTGAGAACATCAACAATCTCATCCAGTATAGGTTCTGAAATCACAGCTGCAAAGTCTCCATTTTCAAAATGTTTCCTCAGTTTGGCAGGGTATCCAAAGGGATTGATTAAACAGAAATCCAGATGTTTGTATCAATTACCGCCTTAATAAACACGCTTTTTGGCTCTAACCTCTTTTATGGCTTCGGTTATATCTGTCTCAATC
Source organism: Nitrospinae bacterium RIFCSPHIGHO2_02_FULL_39_82 (assembly GCA_001804915.1). GTDB lineage: Bacteria > Nitrospinota > Nitrospinia > UBA9942 > UBA9942 > PLOWO2-12-39-15. The sequence continues at coordinate 528 of MHDI01000022.1, forward strand.
TCCTCAGTGGAATATTGAGAAGATTTTTTGTGTATCTTTTCTATGATGCGGTTAAATTTGTTCTGCCACTCATCACGAGAAAGTATTTTTATTTCAACCTTCTCATGCTCTTTTATCTGAACTTCATGGAGAGGCTTAAAGACACCATTTTCATATATTGCTTCTACTGTCTTAGTCATAGGATTTACCTCCTTTCAAAAGTAGGGTATCAAAATGATGTGTGAAAGTCAATTGCAGGTGAATTATGGTGAATCATGGGAATAAATCAAAAACAATTTTTTATTTCTTTGTTACCACTATTACTTATCACTTCATGTGCTGCTGCACAGGTAAAGAAATCTGAACTCCCTTTGTGGATAGATAGCGGGAGGGATGTAAGATACCCAAATAGTTTTTATATAACCGCTGCAGGGGAAGGGGCATCTCAGGATTTAGCAGACAAATCAGCCATGCTAAAGGTAGGAGAGCAGATACAGGTGGATATAAAGGGGAGGGTTACCGCTGTTCAGAGTGAGATAAAGAAGGGGAGTAAGATTGAATCAAGTCATGATATTACTTTATTGACTGAAACATCTGTTGATATTGAAAAGTTGGAGGGGTTACCCATAATCAGCAGATACTTTGATGAAAAAAAGAGAATCCAGCATTCTTTTGCAGTCCTTGATAGAGGAAAGGCAGTTATGGGGCTTGAAAGAGAGGTTAAGGAATCCCATGAAATTACCAGAAAATACTTTGAGATAGCAGAAAGTCAAAAAGAGAAAAGGGAGATAGCCAGAGCTATACACAATTATATAAAGGCAATAGATGAACTTAAAAGGATAAGACCGAGAGAGAATATTTTATATGCTATTGCAGGTAAGGGAATTAAAAATGAAATCTCATTAATAGATGTGGAGAAGAAATTGGCTGATGTGCTGTTGGAAGTAAAGGTCTCTGTAGAGATAAAGGTAAAGAACATGGGAATGGATTATGAGTCAAATTCGGTTGCATCTATGATTACAGAAGGTTTAGCCAATTCAGGATTTAATGTGGTTTCTTCTGAAGGTTCAGAGAGTGCTTATATAAAGGTAAAAGGGGAAGTGAATTCAAGTAAAAAAGGGGAGATGGATGGTATTGTCTATACTTATGCCAGTGCCGCCATAACAATTTCAGACAATAGAAATGGGATAGCAATAAAGACGATTAATATTAACCCTGCCATTTCTAAAAATGATGCAGGATACGATACTAAAGGGAGTGGGGCAACACCAGAATCAGCAGGATTAAATTCTATAAAAAAGATTGGCTCTATCATTAAGGCAGAGGTGGTAAAGGCATTTAATGAGAATTTTATAGGGAAAGGGGGTGATTAAGATTAGGGAAAAGAGGGTTATGGTATTATTGGCTTCAGTTATTTCAGGTATTCTTTTTATATCTATTATTGCCTGTGCAAAGCCACAGGGTGTAAAGGTAGATGTGAAAGGGAATGCTGAAAGGGCGCATGAAGAATTAAAAAAGGAGGAGAAGAGATGAGAAATAGAATATTTGTTTTATCCACATTTATAATTATTGTTTTCGCTATGTTATACAGTTGCTCAACCACCCCTGTATCAGAAACATCCAAGGGGGAACCACGGTGGGTAACTAAGGGGAGCGGTGCCTTTGATACACCAAAGGGTAAGGTATTTTTTGGTGTAGGTTCTGCATCGGGGATTCAAAATAAGTCACTACAGATATCAACCTCTGACAACAGGGCAAGGGCAGAGATTGCAAAGATTATGGAGACCTATGTAGCAGTTCTCACAAAAGATTACATGGCATCAACATCAGGTGGTGTCGATGTATCACAATCTACCGAAGAACAGCATGTAGAACAAACACTGAAGTCCTTTGTGCAGATTACATTGAATGGCTCTGAGATTGTTGACCGATGGAAAGACCCCTCTGACGACACCCAATTTTCTCTTGCAAAATTAGACCTTACAGCCTTCAAAGATACACTTGATAAGGCAAAGGAGTTAAATAGTAATGTAAGGGATTTTGTGAGAAATAATGCAAATAAGTCTTTTGAGGAGCTTGAAAAGGAGATAGAAAAGAGGAAATAGATAAATAAAGAAGGACTTTTTTTGCTTTTCTACAATCATTAACATAATGATTGTAAAGGCAGTTGTGTAGTTTTGTATTTAATTTACTATGATACTCTGACACTATGACTCTTTAATCTCTTTGCCACTACCACAGCCTCCATGGCGTCCTTTGCATATCCATCAGCACCTATCTCTTCTGCATATTTCCTTGTAAGAACTGCACCTCCAACCATTATAGGGATAACTACCTCTTTTGTCCTGAAGAGTTTTATTACCTTCTCCATCTCAACCATAGTAGTTGTCATAAGTGCCGAGAGTCCTACAATATCCACATTGCTCTTTAATGCCTCCTCCAATATTTTCGCGGCTGGTACATTTTTGCCAAGGTCTATTATCTCAAAACCGTGATTTTGCAATAATGTGCAGACTATATTCTTTCCAATATCGTGAACATCTCCCTGCACAGTTGCCATAATCACCTTCCCATAAGTGGTAAGTTCTCCTGCCCTCAATTCCCTTTTTAATCTCCCGAAGGCTGTTTGCATTGTCTCTGCAGAGAGTATTACCTGAGGCAGAAAATATATCCCCTTATCAAATCTCCTGCCCACTTCCTCCAGCCCGGGTATAAGGGCATTATTGCTTATATCCAGAGGTTTCATGCCGCCGTCTAACGCCGCCTCCACCAATGCAGTAATCCTATCCTTATCCCCCTCAATTATTGCTTTTTTTAATCTATCGCCGATAGTTTTAGATTCTTCTACTTTGATTCCTGACTCCTGACTCCCGACTACCGACTGCTGACCGTATTTCTTTATATACCTCTCCGCCCTCAAATCCTTCCCTAGCAAAACAAGTGAGGCATCAAAAGCCTCCATCATCCTGCTGTCCATAGGGTTTATAATTGATGCATCAAGCCCCGATTCCAATGCCATTGTAAGAAATGCCGAGTTAATAAGAGGACGTGAAGGCAGTCCAAAAGAGACATTGCTGACACCGAGTATTGTGGAAAGGGCGAGATTTTCTTTTATCATCCTCAAGGTTTTAAGTGTCTCCACCCCCTGCCCCGGCTCGGCGCTTACTGTAAGGGTAAGACAATCAATTAATACATCTTCCTTCTTTATACCCGTCTTTATTGCACCTTTCAAAATTTTCTCTGCAACTTTGAATCTCCCGCCGGAGGTTTTGGGAATACCACTCTCATCCAGACACAATCCGAGGACTGCCGCACCGTATTTCTTTGCCAGCGGCAGTATGGTTTTAAGACTATTCTTATCGCCGTTAACAGAATTGATTATCACCTTTCCATCGGCATTCTTCAGCCCAGCCTCTAAAACATCGGGGTTATTGGAGTCAAGCATCAACGGTAAATCTACTACTCCCTGAACTGCAAGCACAGCCCTTTCCATCATTTTAATTTCATCGGTCCCGGGTGCACCTACATTTATGTCAAGTATATCAGCGCCTGCCCCTGCCTGTTTAATTGCCTCATCACGTACGAGTGAAACTTTTCCCTCCGCCAATTCAGCAGAAAGCAATTTTTTTCCTGTAGGATTAATCCTTTCCCCTATCTTTACAGGTGGATTGCCATATCCAAAAAATATTGCCTTTGTCCTGCTGGATACAGCAGTACCCCGCACATAATTTATGTGCGGGGTTGGCCTAATTTTCTTTACTGCCTTGACAATCTCTTTGAGATGGTCAGGTGTTGTACCACAGCATCCACCAATTACATTTACCCCTTCCTCTGCAAATCTGACAGAATATTCTGCCATTTTTTCCGGTGAGGCAGGGTAACATGTAACACCATTGCACAGTTCAGGCATCCCTGCATTAGGCTCAAATACGAGGGGTTTATGGCTGATTCTATTCATTCTCCTGAAAACCTCAATAAGACCTTCTGGACCAAGGCTGCAATTCCCACCTATAAGGTCAACCCCCAGGGAATTTAAAACAACACATGCTGTCTCAGGGGCTGTCCCTGTTACTGTCCTCATGTCATCAGGGTCCCCTTCACTTCGTTCAGGGTCACTGCGAGTCTGAAAGGTCATCATAGCAAGTATAGGTATATCTTTTGATACATCCCTCGCTGCTATCACACCTGCCCGAAGTTCTTTTATATCAGAAAAGGTCTCAAATCCTATAAGATTAGCCCCTGCATCTACACAGGCGGAAATCTGTTCTTTGAAAACCTCATAAGTTTCATCAAAACTCAATTCACCGATAGGCTTCAAAAATTTTCCTGTTGGGCCTATGGTAGCCATTACAAAACATCTTTTACCGGCTGCCTCTTTTGCAAGTCTCACCGCAGTTGTATTTATTTCTGATAGTTTATGTTCAAGCCCGTATTCTGAAAGCTTAATCCTGTTCCCGCCAAATGTATTGCTCGTTATAATATTCACCCCTGCCCCTGCATATTCCCTGTGAACCTCCTTTATCATTGCTGGATTTGATAAATTGAGTTCTTCAGGGCAGGCGCCGGACTTCATTCCCTTTTTCTGAAGCATTGTACCCATTGCACCATCAAGAACCAGTATTTCCGATTTCAATCTTCTCAAAAATGTATTCATATAAAAACTGTATTTATATTGCCTTTAGTAAGGTATATTTTAAGGCGAGCCTCTTTTTCCCATTGTTTCTGAAAAAGACTGTTAACTTTGTATCTTCTCCCGAACCATCCTTTTGCAAAACAACTCCATTACCAAACTGAGGGTGAATGACCTTTGAACCAACAGAAAAATATAAGTCGTGAGTCGTGAGTCGTGAGTCGTGAGTCTGAAAACTTTTATCTCTGTCCTCTGGCTCCCGACTCCTGACTCCTGACTCCTGACTTATGAGTTCTTCCGGAATATCATCTATAAACTCAGAAGGTGGGTTATACATTTTCTGTCCGTATATCCGTCTCTTTTCTGCATTTGTAAGGAAGAGTCTCTCCTTTGCCCTCGTTATACCTACATAACAGAGTCTTCTCTCCTCCTCCATTTCCTTCTCACTGTCTATGGATTTTATATGCGGGAATATGCGCCCTTCCATACCACTTATAAAAACTACAGGAAACTCCAATCCCTTTGATATGTGCAGCGTCATTAGTGATACAGAACCGCTGCTATCAGAGATGGCATCGGCATCGGAGATGAGGGCTGCCTGGTCAAGGAATCCTGCAATGCCTTTATCCCCCGACCCATCCACTGGATGGGTACCCCGCTCTTCATACTCCTCTGCAGCAGTAATCAACTCTTTTAAGTTTTCTATTCTATCCTCAGCCTCATCTGTCCCTTCTTTTTTAAGCATCTCCAAATAGCCTGTTATCTCAAGTGCCCTTTCAATAACTTCTGAAGCACTATCAGTCGTAACAATGGTCTCAAGCTTCTTCAAAATATTATAAAACGCCTCCAATTTTGAACTCAGAACTCCAATTTTAATAGCTTCTACAAGATTAATCCCCCCTGATTTCGCATACGCCTCAACCTTCTCAATAGTTGCATTCCCTATCCCTCTCGCAGGCACATTGATTATCCTCTTCAAGCTGATAGAATCACTGGGATTTATAACCACCCTGAGATAGGCAAGGATATCTTTTATCTCTTTTCTTACAAAGAATTTTAATCCGCCATATATCTTATAAGGTATGCCTTCCCTTCTGAGAGAGTCTTCTAAAACCCTTGACTGTGCATTTGTCCTGTAAAATATGGCAATGCCACTATATAAAATCCCCTCCTGCTCATAAATTTCCTTTATCTTTGATGCAACAAAATCCGCCTCATCAATTTCATTTGAAGCACGGTAGTAAAATATCCTCTCACCTCCACTCCTTTTAGTCCATAGCCTTTTCTCTTTCCTGTAAAGATTTTTACTAACTACAGCCCATGCAGCATCCAGTATATTCTGAGTGGAACGATAGTTCTCTTCAAGCTTCACCACCTTTGCATCAGGATAATCTCTTTCAAACTCCATTATATTTCTTATGGTTGCACCCCTCCATTGATAGATACACTGGTCGTCATCGCCCACTACACAGATATTCCTGTGTCCTGACGATAAAATCTGGACAAGTCTATACTGGGCATGATTTGTATCCTGATATTCATCAACCATCAGATACTTAAAGCGATTTTTATAGTTTTCAAGAAGACTCATCTCGCTTTCAAAAAGCAGCACTGTCTTCATCAGGAGGTCATCAAAATCAAGGGCATTGTTATCCTTTAATCTCTTCTGATATAGAAGATAGATGTCATTCAACACCGACTCTATCCTGTCTTCTATATTCTGTATCTTTTCAATAAGCTCATTCTTTAAACTGCTTATCTTGACTGCCATTGATTTAGGCGGATAAAGGTCATCAGATATATTCAACTCTTTCATACATTCTTTCAATAATGAAAGGCTATCATTCGCATCGTAGATAACAAAATCTCTCCCAAACCCTAACTTATCAATATCCCTGCGGAGTATTCTTACGCAGGCAGAGTGAAATGTGCTAATCCAGAGTTCTTTAAAATCTCTTTCAATAATTCTCTCCACCCTCTTCTTCATTTCATCTGCTGCCTTATTGGTAAAGGTGAGTGCAAGGATATTTTCAGGAGATGCGTGCCCTTTTTCAAGAAGATAGGAAATACGGTGGGTAATAACTTTTGTCTTGCCTGACCCTGCTCCTGCTAATATAAGGAGTGGACCTTCTATATGTTCAACTGCCTCTCTCTGTTCTCTATTCAGTCCAGTATAAATATGCACACCCATTATAGAATTTTATAGATTAATCTCATTATTAGCAAATTAGTTTGGATATGTCAAAAATATATTATCTGAGTTATAATATTCGTATGCCAAAACCTGAATTGACCCGGAATGCCCTGATAGTCCTGAACAGGAGGTATCTGAAAAAAGACAAAAAGGGTAATGTGATTGAAACCCCTGAGGAGATGTTCCGGAGAGTGGCTCAAAATGTAGCAGAGGCAGACAGACTTTACAATCCTTTTGCGGATATAAAAAACAGGGCTAAAGAATTTTTTGAGATGATGGCGTCTCTTGAGTTCTTGCCCAATTCACCTACACTCATGAATGCAGGGAGGGAACTCCAGCAGTTATCAGCCTGCTTTGTCCTGCCAGTGGAGGATTCACTTGAATCCATATTTGAGGCTGTAAAAAATACAGCTATTATACATCAGAGCGGAGGAGGGACTGGTTTCTCCTTCAGCCATTTAAGACCAAAAAATGATGTCGTCTCCACAACCAGCGGGATTGCCAGTGGACCCTTATCATTTATGAGAGTTTTTAATATGGCAACAGAGGTTATTAAACAAGGGGGTGCAAGGAGAGGGGCGAATATGGGTGTTCTAAGAGTTGACCATCCTGATATTATGGAATTCATAGATGCAAAGAGGATTTCTCATGAATTGACAAATTTCAATCTCTCCGTTGGAATAACAGATAATTTTATGAGCCGCACAGGGGCAGATGTTGAATATGACCTGATTAATCCCAGGACAGGAGAAAAGACAGGTAAACTAAAAACAAAAGGGGTCTTTGATAGAATAGTTCAATCGGCATGGGAGAGTGGAGAGCCCGGTATCCTTTTTCTTGACCGTATCAACAGGGACAATCCGACTCCATACCTCGGAGAAATAGAATGCACAAATCCCTGTGGCGAACAACCTTTATTACCCTATGAGGCTTGCAACTTAGGTTCAATAAATCTGACAAAAATGGTGAAACCAAAAAATAGCAATGAGTATAAAGCAATGAGCAATGAGAAAAACTCTACTCATTGCTCATCACTCATTGCTCATTGCTCGTTTGAAATTGATTGGGAAAAACTCAGAGACACTGTTTACAAGGCTGTGCATTTTCTTGATAATGTGATTGATGTCTCCAACTATCCATTACCTCAGATTGAAAATATGTCAAAGGGAAATAGAAAAATCGGACTCGGTGTAATGGGGTTTGCAGACTTACTTATTATGCTTTCAATACCATACAACTCCAAGAAGGCATTGAGGAAGGCGGAGGAAATTATTAAGTTTATAAGGGAGAATGCTGAAGAAAAATCTACGGAACTGGCAAAAGAAAGGGGAGTGTTTCCAAATTATAAGTCAGGAGTCAGGAGTCAGGAGTCAGGAGTCAGGAGAAATGCCACATTGATTACAATAGCCCCCACAGGAACATTATCAATTATAGCAGACTGCTCCAGTGGTATTGAGCCGTTATATGCCATCAGCTATATCCGCAGGGCACTGGAAGATGTAAAACTATTACAGATAAATCCATTATTTATTGAAATAGCTAAAAAAAGGGGGTTTTATAGTGAAGAACTCATAAAGCAACTGGAGAATGGTGCAGTTATTGAAAAAATAAAAAACATACCTGATGATGTCAGGAGATTATTTGTAACAGCCTTTGATATATCACCTGAATGGCATGTGAAGATGCAGGCAATATTTCAAAAATACACTGACAATGCAGTATCAAAAACAATCAACTTTCCACCTGATGCTGAAATTTCCGATGTGAGGGATGCCTTTTTACTTGCATATAAACTTGGATGCAAGGGGCTGACCATCTACCGCAGCGGCACAAGGGAGGAGCAGGTACTGACATGCAGGGATATACACTACTGCTAAGAACAAAAACCTAATGAAACCACAGATTAACACAGATTTTAAAACCTTATTCTTTTTAATCTATCGCTATTTCTCCTCGTTATCTTGTGTAAATCTTGTGAAATCTTGTGGTTGCTTTTATAATTTCCTATAATGAATAAAAAAGCAATAGTTCTTTCGAGTGGTGGGATAGATTCTACAACTGCAATGGCAATTGCAAAGGCTGAAGGGTATGAAATCTATTCCATAAGCTTTAATTATGGACAGAGACACTCTTTTGAATTGAAAAAGGCTTCTGAAGTTGCAAAATTTTTTAATGCAAAAGAGCATCTTATAATTGATATAGATTTAAGAAAAATCGGCGGCTCCGCCCTTACTTCTGATATAGAAGTTCCAAAATATAGAAGTCAGAAGTCAGAAGTCAGAAGTCAGAATATTAAAATAAAAGATTCCAGACTATCGACTATCGACTATCGACTATCGACTATTCCTGTCACCTATGTCCCTGCAAGAAATACAATCTTTCTATCCCTCGCTCTTGCTTGGGCTGAGGTGCTTGAGGCTGAGGATATTTTTATTGGGGCAAATGCAATTGACTACAGCGGCTATCCTGACTGCAGGCCTGAATATATAAAAGCCTTTGAGAAGATGGCAAATCTGGCGACAAAGGCAGGTGTTGAGGGGAAAAGTCATATAAAAATCCATACTCCTTTAATCAATCTTACAAAGGGTGAAATAATAAAAAAGGGAATATCACTCGGAGTTGATTATAGTCTAACATCCTCCTGTTACAGTCCTGATAAAGATGGAAATCCCTGTGGTCTCTGTGATAGCTGTCATTTTAGATTAAAGGGTTTTAAAGAGGCAGGCATAAAAGACCCACTTATTTATTAGGAGAGAGCCTGTCCTGAATTCTAATCCTACCCGGACTAATAACTGCAATTTTATTTTTAAACTTTTCAATATCTATCTAGGGATAACAATTTCAGTATACAATTTTTCAAGAAGATTAATATAACCTAACCTTTCGGTGTGTCCGCTATTTCGGGGGAAGTCCAGATTTTGCAAGAGCAATCTCGTGTTTAGCCGCATAATTGCTAATCGACAAGAACCTCCTCAAGGGCACTTATTGTGGATTTCCAATCTGCT